>JAHFGZ010000021.1 GCA_023247155.1 Candidatus Omnitrophota bacterium | reverse complement strand
CAGCTTCAGCGACTCGATGGTGCGCTGCGCCACCAGGGCGGCCCGGCTGTGCCGCTCGGCGCGCAGCGACGCCCGCAGCCCCATCGGGAACACCCGCATCGCGCCGACGAGCCCCACCGACAGGATGGCCATGGAGATGAGCAGTTCCACCAGGGAAAATGCGGAATGCGGAATGTGGAATGTGGAATGGAAGACCGGGATTCCGAATTCCGAATTCCGAATTCCGAATGGGCGAATCATCCCAGGAGCTTTGTGAGCGACATGAGCGGCAGGAACATCGCGATGACGATGAAGCCGACGACACCGCCGACGAACACGATCAGCAGCGGCTCCAGCAGCTGCGTGAGGCCGGCCAGCTGCACCTCGACCTCCTCGTCATAGCTGTCGGCGACCTGCATCAGCATCCGGTCCAGCTGTCCGGTCTCCTCGCCCAGCGCCACCATGCGGGTGACGAGGGGCGGAAAGACGCCCGAGAGCTCCATGGGCCGCGCCAGCGACTCCCCCACCTTGAGGCTGCGCTCCACGTCCTGCAGCGCCTCATCGATGACGACGTTCATGACGGTGGCGCGGACGGTCTCCAAGGCGCTGAGGATGGGGACGCCGCTGGCGATGAGCGTGCCGAGGGTGCGCGCAAAGCGCGAGATGAGCAGCCGCTCCACCAGCGACCCGATGCCCGGGGCGCGCAGGAGGGTCTGGTCGACGAGCCGGCGGCCCCGCGGGGTCTTGAGCCCCATCCGGAGGAGCGCCCAAAGTCCGGCCAGGGCCAGCAGCACGATCCACCACCCGCCGCGCACGAAGTTGCAGGCGGTGATCAGGATGCGGGTCGGCAGGGGGAGTGCGGAGCCCAGCTCCGTGAACATCCCCAAGAACGTGGGGACGACGAAGGCCATGAGCACGATGAGGATGCCCACGGCGACCACCATGACGAACGCGGGATACATCAAGGCGCTCTTGACCCGCTCCCGCAGGCGCGCCTGCTTCTCGAGCAGCTCCGCGAGGCGCTTGAGGATCTCGTCGAGCAGCCCGCCCACCTCCCCGGCGCGGACCATGTTGACGTAAAACGGGGGGAACCACGAGGGGTGGGCGGAGAGCGACTCGGAGAATTTCACCCCGGCCTCCACGTCGGATGCGATCGCCGTGAACACCTCCCGCAGGGGGCCGGGATCGAGCTGGTCACGGACGGTGCGCAGCGCGCGCAGGAGGGGCATCCCCGCTTTCACGAGCGTCGCGAGCTGTCGGGTGGTCAGGACCAGCTGGGGCCGCCCGGAGCGCCCCAGCCGGAACCCGCCTCGGCGCGGACTCATGCGTCACCCACAATCCGAACTCGGCGGGGGGACGGCCGTGTCACAGCCCGTTCTGCACCACGTGGTCGCCGGCCTGCAGGGGGCCTGGGGTCTGCGCGCGCACGATATCGCAGGCCGACAGTTGCGGGCGGACGCGGACCGCCGTCACCCGGCCCACCCGCTGCGCGCCGCGGAGGATATCGAAGCCCATGCCCGCACGCACCCCCTCCAGGCTCCCCTTGTCGATCACGACGAAGCCGTGCGAGGCGTTGACGTCGACCAGGAGCCCGCGGACGACGGCCGACACGCCAGCCTGGTCCTTCCGGACCACGATGGGGGGCAGCTCAACGGAAGCGGCCATGTCCAGCGAGGGGTTCAGCGGTTCCGGTGCCGGCTGCGGCTGGGGCTGGGGCGCAGGGACGGCCGGCACCTGAGGGTCATACTGGCCGATGACGTTCACACCGGGGTGCGAAGCGACGGCGGAACTCGCGTGCTCCACAAGCCGCTCCGCGAGGCGGCGGTAGTCCCGGTCGAGCAACGCCATGCGCTCCCGCAGCCGCCCCAGCGCCCGGTCCACGACCACCTTCTCTTCGGTCAGCCGATCCGCCCGTTGCCGGGCCTCGTCCCGCTCCCGGATGACGTCGGTGAGCCGACCCTGCAGCCCGGCGCGCTCCTCGTCAACCGTCTGGAACCGGCCCTGGAGCTCCCGGGCGCTCGTCCGCGACCGGTCCAGCTCCGCGGTGGCAGCCGTCAGCTCCGTCCGGAGCGAGGCCACCCGCTGCTCCAGGCCCTTGCGCTCGCCCTGGAAGTCGGCGAGCTCGTCGGCCAGCTCCTGATTCTTCGCCTGGAGCTGGGTCGTCTGCTGCTGGCTCATGGCCAGCTGCCGCTGCAGCCGGGCCATCACCTGCCGCTGCCCGATGAAGAGGAGCGCGGCGATGCCCGCCGCCACCCCCGCGATGAGCAGGAGGATGAGGAGGGCCGGCGCGCGCCCCCCTGGCGCACTAGACGACATGCGCCCTCATCAGGCCTGAATGAAGACTTCCCGGATCACCCAACAGGCTCCCCCAAGCGCGACGGCGTTCTCGCCGAGCTGCGCGGGCAGGATATCGACCAGGCTCGCGGGCTCTTCGTACGCGTATTTCTTGACGGCGCGCCAGACCGGCTCCAGCAGCAACGATCCCGCCTGCTCGATGCCGCCGCCGATGACGACCACTTCAGGGTTCAGGAGGTTCACCAGGTAGGCGATCCGGATGCCCAGCTGCATCGCCGTGTGCTCAAAGAGCTCCCGGGCCAGCTGATCGCCCTGCTGGGCCGCCTGCAGCACCGTCGCACGGCGAATCGACCCCAATTCGCCGTGCACCAGCTCCTGAATCTGCGTCGCGTGCCCTTCCTGGATGAGCTTCTTCGCTTGGGCGGGCAACCCCAAGTCCCAGACGTTCGAGAGCACGAACGGTGGCGCATTGATCCACTTCAGATAATCATCCTGCGAGGGGGCGAAGAGGCCGATCTCGCCGGCGCTTCCGGAGGAGCCCCAGTAGATGTGGCCGTTGATGATGAGGCTCGCCCCCACATCCGAATAGAGATAGAGGAGGTTCTGCACGGGCCGGTCCAAGCCGAGCCGCAACTCCCCATAGCCTGCCAGCGTCGCGTCGTTGCCCGTGAAGACGGGAAGCCGGAATTCGGCCTCCAGCTGGTCGCGGACGGCCACGTAATTGGTGCGGTTGCCATGGAGCGACGTATCCCGAATGGTGCCCGCCCGCTCGTCCATGACGCCAGGCAATCCCACCCCCATCCCGCAGATGTGTGTGGCGTCAATCGGCGAGCTGTCGAGCAGCTCCTTGACCAGGCTGGAGAGCCTGGCCAGCAGCGGCTCCATCGCCTCGCGCGCCCGCGGCCGCGTGATGCGGTGGACGATCCGGCCGCGCAGGTCGGTGATCACCATCACCATCTGGACGTCGTCGACATCGGCGGGGCCGACGTCGAGCCCGACCACGTAGCCGGCCTTGGCGTTGAGCTCGACGAGGATGGGCTTGCGCCCGCCGGTGGAGACATCAAAGCCGCGCTCGGAGACCAGTCCCCGCTTGATGAACTCGTTGATGTAGTTGGAGATCGTCACGATGTTGAAGCCGGTGCCTTGGGAGAGCTCGGTGCGGGTCAGGGGGCCGCGCTGGCGGAGGAGCTCCAGCATCTGAAAGCTTTTCTCTTCGCGCTCGGTGAGGCGGTGCTGATCGAGGAGCGAACGGCGCCTGAGCATGGCTCCTATTCTTCAGGAGTTCAGGAACTTTGTCAAGATAACGGAATTTCTTCTTGAACAGCGAGTTCAGTCGTACTCGATCGCGCGGAGGAGGGCCGCTCCAGGACGGCGCGCACGCGGTGCGTTCTGCCGTCCCGATGGGGCCGGATCAGGTTGCCGGGCACCGGGCGGCCATCGACCGTCAGCGCGACGGCCCCCCGCTCCAGCCCGTGCGGGTTGAGGATCTCGATGTCGTAGGTCGCCCCGCGAAACGGCCGGACGATCCGGCAGCGCCGCCAGTGCTTCGGGAGACAGGGGTCGATGCGCAGCCCCTCGTAATCCCGCCGCGCGCCCAACAGCCATTCCGTCCCGGCCAGGAACGTCCAGCCGGCCGTCCCGGTGATCCAGGTGAACGCCCCCTCGCCGTACCGGTACGGGTTTTCCGGACCGACCAGGTATTCCGCGTACACGTAGGGCTCGGTCTTGTAGAGGTCGTAATCCGCCTGGGCGTTGGGCATGATGGCCTTCAGGTGCTCATAGCCCTTCGTCCCCCGGCCGTGCATGAGCTCGGCCACCGCCATGAACGTCGTGGCGTGGCAGAAGACCGCCGCGTTCTCCTTGGTCCCCTCGGAGAACATGCTGATGCGGCCCAGCTTGGCGTTCCACGCGGAGTAGGCGGGGAAAAAGAGCGCCAGGCCGTGCGGCCCGTTCAGGTACCGGTCCACGCTGGCGAACACCTTCCGCTTCTGGTCGGGGCTGGCCATGTCCGCCAGGAGCGGCCAGGACTGGGTATTGAGGAAGAGCTTGCCTTCCGTGTTCACGCGGGAGCCGTAGATCGTGCCGTCGTCCGTCCAGCCGCGCGCGTACCAGGCGCCGTCCCACGCGTGCCGATTGACGCGCTCGCTCATGGTTTGCGCGCGCCGCAGGAGCTCCTCGGCCTTCTCGCCGTCCCCGATGAGCCGCGCCAGCTCCGCGAGGATCTTGAGGCTGCGCACCAGCGCCTGGGCGAGCCACACGCTCTCGCCGCGCAGCGTGATCCCGGCGGCGTCGATGGCGTCGTTCCAATCCGCGTGGCCGATGAGCGGCAGCCCCCGCTCGCCCACGTCATGGAAGGTGAAGTCGAGGTTGCGCCACAGGTGCTCGAAGAGGGTCCCTGCCCCGTCCGTCGTCGGGCCGCCCCGGTACTGGGGATCGACGTCCCAGCCGCGGATCCACCGGTCCTTCAGGTACGGCAGCCGCCTCTTGAGGATGTCGGCGTCCCCCGTTTCTTTCACGTAGGCGGCGACGGTCACCGTCAGCCACACGGGATGGTCCTTGTTCGGCCGGTGGCTGGCGGGCCCCGTCGTGTCGGACCATCCCGGGGCGCTGGTGCCGTCCTTGCGGATGAGGGCGGCGACCGTCAGGAGCTTCTGCTTGGCGTGCGCCGTGTCGATGGACATGATCCCTTCCGCATCCTGGCAGGAGTCCCGGTAGCCGCGCCCGCCGGATCCTTCGTGGTAATACGACGGCGACCGGGACCAGAAGTTGCAGATGGCGAGCTGGTATTTCACCCACACGTTCATGATCTGGTCGAACGCGCGGTCCGGCGTCTCGACGCGGATGTTGTCCAGGATGCGGGAGCGCCACACCCGCTGGGTGTGCGCCAGCGCCTGCCGGGCGGCGGGAACGCGCCGGTAGCGCCGGATGAGCCGCGGGACGTCCTTGGGGTCCGCCTGCCCCAGCACGACGCTGAAGGTCACCGACTGCTTGGGCTTGAGCGTGAGCCGGTGCCGGAGGACCGCGATGCCGTCCTCGCCGGAGCAGGAGGGCGCGTTCCGGAACCGCCCGGTCGTCAGCATCTCCGGGCGCTCTTCCGTGTTGTACCGGCCGAGGAAGAGGTCCTTGATGGTGGCGTAGCCAGCCACCGGCAGGCTGGAGGCGAAGAACGCCTGATAGGCGAAGGGCTTGATGTTCAGGTCGCCCCAGGCCGCGGTCTTCTTGGCGAGGATCGCCTTGAGCTTCGGCTCCCACCAGACCCGGTTGTAGAGGTTCATGATGTTGCGGTAGCGCAGCTCGAGGTGGTAGTCGCCCAGCAGCCACTCCACGTAGGGGAAGACCTCAAGCCGCCGCGTGCGCCCGGTGCGGTTGGTCAGGGTGAAGAGCCACACCTCGCAGGGGTCGTCCACCGGGACGAAATACGTGGACGCGCAGTCAAGGCCGAGCGTGCGCGTCTCGATGGTAGTGTAGCCCAGCCCGTGGCGCGCCTCGAACCGCTCCGGGGCCCGGCGCACCGGCTGGTACGTCGCGCTCCAGAGCTCGGCGCCCTCCTTGAGATAGAGGTAGCGTCCGGGACGGTCGACGTGCCAATTCTCCGGGGCCCAGCGGGTGATGCGGTCGAAGCGGCAGTCTTGATAGAAGCTATAGCCGCCGGCGCACTGCGAGATGATGGCGCAGTAGCGCTCATTCGTCAGGTAGTTGATCCACGGCCGCGGGGTGTCGGGCCGGGTGATGACGAACTCCGTGTCGCCGGCCGCAAAATGGCCGTACCGCGACAGCGGCGTGCCTCGAGCGGACGTTCGACGTGCCCCTGCCATCTCTGCGCTGATCCCTTCCTATTCTGACGCCTTCCACATCTGCCGGTAGAGCCGGTAGCTCGGGCGGAGCTGCCGCAGGAAGGGGCTGTGGCTCCCGTCGCCCTGGCCCACCACGCCCAGCCACTCCTCGAACATGTGCCCGCCCGGGAACGGCCCGGGCCAGTTGTACACCGTTTCCTGCACCGCCGGCAAAAACCGGGGCGGCTGGCCGGCCTTCCACCATTCGTCCGACCACTCGAACACCACGCCCCCGATGGCGTTGCCGACGCCACGGCCTGCCATGTTGTCCGCGAGGTCCACCCAGTTTCCCAGATGATAGAGGGCTTGGTCGCGTTCCGCAATCTCGCGCGGCTGCCCGAGCTGATAGGCGGGGCAGCCGAACTCCGTCACGAGGACCGGCCGATCGAGCGTCCGCTTGACCGCCTCGAAGAACGAGCGGCCGAAGCCGTGCGAGCCGCGGTACATGTTCGCCCCGAAGATGTCGATGGCCGGGGCGTGCGCGGCGATGCGGTCCAGGAACAGCCACTCGCCGTTCCCGATGGCGACGGGATGGTCCGGATCCTCGCGGTGGATCCACATCGCCAGCTCGTTGATGAACCGGTAGTACTCATCCGGATGCTGGCCGGCGTTGCCGACCCCGCCGACGATGCCGTGGACCCCGCCGTAGTTGTTCTCGTTGCCCAGCACCCACATCAGGAGGTAGGGCTCCTCCTTGTAGTCGCGGACCATCCGCTTGACGCCCTCGAACATCCGCTTGCGCTGCGCCGGGTCCAGGTAGTCGGTCCCCTCCTCCCATTTCGCGCCCGAGCCGATGGTGTACATCCCCACGAAGTCGCCCATCATGACCATGAAGCCGTGCTGCTCGTGCAGCGTCCGCAGGAACGGCTTGGCCGCCTTGGGATCGTGGTTCGTGTGGAAGAGCCGCAGCGTGTTCACCCCCATGTCCCGGATCAGGGCGAAGTCGCCCACGACGGGCTCATCCGGGTCCTGCCGATCATTCTGATGCACATCCACGAACGTCTCGAGCACGTCCGCCTGGCCGTTGCCGTTCCGGTCCGCACTCACCCAGTCCTTCAGCGTGCCCTCGTCGGGCGTCTCGCCGACCGCGCTGGGCAGATAGGTCAGCCCGCGCACCGTCCAGGGACGGCCGTCCACGCGCAGCTGCCAGTGGCCGTTCGCCAATTGGACCGTTTGGACCCGGCCCCGCCCGATGGTCCGCTTCACGGCCAACTGGGTCAGGTCGACCGGGGGCGGGTTGACCGCGTCAGGCGCCACGCTGACCAGGCGCCCGGGATTCACCAGGAAGACGTCGTTGTCCAGGTCGTTGTCGAACCCGTTCCGGACCACCAGGCTCGCCCCTTCCAGGCGCAGGCCCAGCTCCGGATGGAGCCGCGCGAGCGCGTCGATCTTATCGCGGGCGACGACCCCGACATACCACGGGGTGGGCGGGTCGAACGCCGTCCATCCGATGGACGTCGGGAAGTGAACCAGAACGGCCTCGTACGCCTTGACCGCCTGGTGGAAGAGGCCGGCGCGCTCCAGCGTCAGGGCGATGAAGAACTGCTTGACCCCGGACTCTTCGTCCGTGCCCGCCCACTTGAAGAACGCGCGCTGCGGGTCCTCATGCCAGGTGAAGTCCCAGTGACTGCCCTCCAGCTTCCCCGATCGCTGGGCCGCCTGGTACGCCGGATCCCGCATCAAGCCGCCTTCGTTGGGATACACGCCCTCCCCCGCGGCCGCCGCCAGCCCTTCCCAGTCCCGCACCTCATAGCGGTAGGCAGAGGTGCCCGCATCCACGAAGCTGCCGTACCGGTCGTAGTCCACCACCTGCTCGGTGCCGGGGTCCGCCAGCTGGAAGGCGGGCTTCGGCGGGTGGAGGCCGGCGCGCAGCTCCTCCGGAAGCCCGGCTTCCCAGATGGAGGGGTAGTGGCGCAGCGTGGCGGCCTGGCGCACCGTCACGGCGACCTCCGTGCCCGCGCGGCGCGCGGGGATGGCCGGGTCAATGGGCGTCGCCGCCGAGAGCAGGAGCAACCCGGGCTCGTGGACCAGGTAGGTGCCCTCGACGCGGCCGTTGGCGTCCGTCGTTTTCGTCTGCGTCAGGTTGGTGTTGGCCAGCGGCTCAATCACCGACCAGTAGACGGGGCGCTCCGGGAGGGGATGTCCGAGCGGATCCGTCACCGTGATGGTGTACCGGACCGATTCCAAGGCGTGATCCGCCTCGTACGAGACCCGATCGGTCGTCAGGGACGCCAGGGCCGGGATCGGCCCATCGCCCACCAACACCGGCCGCTCCTGGCGCGCGATGAGCCGATGGGCGTCGTCGTAGGCCTCCAGGGTCAGCCCGTGCTCGCCCGGCGCCTCGTTCGGGCCGATGGGCACCAGGACCTTCCACCAATGGCGGTTCACCTTGACCGCCGCATGCCATTGGCCCTTATTGAGCCGGGCGCGCACCTGGGTCACCGCCGGCGTGGCATACACGGTCACCGGAACCTGCTGCTGGTACCACCGGCCGCTCACCGGGCTCAGCAGGATCGCCTGGTTGTAGGTCTTCAGGGCGTCGTACGCCGGGCGGGTCGAGCCGTCCACGCGGTCCGATGCGGTGAACTCGACCAGCCCGAACCACTCCTCCGGATCGCCGTCCTCATGCGTCTCCTCATCGCCTGCGGAGTCGCCCTGCTTCCACCACTCGTCGTTCCATTCGAAAATGACGCCGCCCTGCGCCCCGCCCTGGAACAGCGCATCCCAGAGCTTCAGGAGCTCCTCCCGGCGCACCGCTCGGCTCATCCCCCCATAGCCCGCCTTGCTGCCGGCCACCGGCGACACCGAGAGGCCCACCTCGCTGATGACCAGCGGCTTGCTCCGCGCGGCGGTGCGCTTGAGGTGCTCAACGTAGCCCCGGAACCCGAAGACATGCGAGACGTTGGCCGGCTCGTAGGGATACAGGTTGAAGCAGATGGCATCCCAGGGAGACGGATCCAGAAAGGCGAGGGTCGGCCAGTTGGCGTAGGAGACCAGGCGCCCCGGCCCGGTCTCCCGGACGACCTGCGCGGCCCGGCGCAAGACCGCTTCGACCGCCGGCGCCCCCGTCTCGTAGACCCGCTCGGGCAGCAGCTCGTTCCCCACCAGGAAGGCCAGGATATTCCCGTGCCCGTCGGCACGCTCCACCTCGCGCCGGACGATGCTGACCACCGCCTCCTGAAACGCCTTGGAAGAGTAGTTGCCCTGCCGCTCCACCCAGATCCCCTGGAGCACCATCAGGCCGTAGCGGTCCGCCAGGGCCAGCGCCTCAGGGCGCAGCGGCGACCAGGTTCGGATGGTGTTAAAGCCCGCTGCGGCGATCCGCTGGAAGTCCCGCTCCATCACCGCCAGGTCGACCTGATCGCGCCAGGGGACCTGGCCCGGCCGGTAGGGGGAGTAGCCGATGCCCTTCACGAGGAACGGCTCTCCATCCACGTAGAACCATTCGCCGCGCACCTCGACGCGGTGGGCGCCGGCCTGCGGCTGGGGGGACTCGGCGGGAGGGGCGGGGGTGGCCCGGGGGGCGGTGGGCTTAGGTTGGTCGCTGCGGCCGAGCGCCTCGCTGAAGGAGGCCCCCGACAGGGTGAGCAGGAGCAAACCGCTCAGATAGGGCGTGGCACGGAGGGCCGGCAAGACCCGCAGTCTCATCAACTCCCTGATTCCGCCAGAATCTTGTTCAGCCGGCCCCGGGCCCCCACCGCCACCTTCCAGAACCACCCCTTCGGGTCCCAGCACTGCGCAAAGCCGAAGTCGTTGACGACCCGCTCAAAGGCCTCCTTGGCCTCTCCGAAACGCTTCTGGGCCATGAGCGACTCGCCGAGGATGAAGTGGCAGGTGGCCACGTCGTTCAGCGCCCAGTTGTCGAACGCCTTCTCCTTGGGGGCGAACGCCGTCAGCGAGGCCTGCTGCTTCTTGGCCTCCTCCTCGTAGAGCTCGATGCACTTCTTCGTGTAGAGCTCCACCCCTTTGTGGTCGTTGGCCCCCAGCGCCTCCCACGCCTTGGTGGTCAGCGTCTGCGAGGTGTAGTCGCCGAAGTCGTAACTCGTCCCCATGGTGGTGAGCTGATCCCTCGCCCCCTCCGCCACCTTCCAGAACCACCCCTTCGGGTCCCAGCACTGCGCGTAGCCGAGCTTGTCGATGACGGTCTGGAACGCCGCCTGCGCGTCTTTGGACTTCCCCTGGGCCGCGTAGGCCCTGCCGAGGATGAAGCGGCAGGTGGCCACGTCGTTCAGCGCCCAGTAGTTGAACGCCTTCTCCTTGGGGGCGAAGTCGGTCAGCGAGGCCTGCTGCTCGAGCGCCTTCTGCTCATAGAGCGAGAGGCACTTCTTCGCATAGGCCTCCACGGCGGCGTAGTCCTTCGCGTCCAGCGCCTGCCAGGATTTGGTCGCCAGCGTCTCCGAGCTGAAGTCGCCGAAGTCGTACTCGCCGGCCGTCGCCGCCGGCATGGGCTTCGCGGCCCCTGCGGAGCCGGCGTCCTGCTGAGCCGAGGCGGCCGTCCCCACCCCCCCCGCCACCATCCCGACCACCATGAGCCATCGCACCGTCTTCATGCCGACCTCCTTGTTCTCTGTGGCTGATAGTATACCTGACCTACCCTTTCACGGCGCCCGCGGTGATGCCCTGGATGATGGTCCGCTGCATCACCAAGTAAATCGCCACAATCGGCACAATGGAGATGACCATGCCCGCCATGAGGAGCGGATACTCGGTCAGATGCGCCCCGTGGAAGGCCAGCAACCCCCGCTGGAGCGGCATCAGCTCATGCCGGGAAAACACCAGGTACGCCAGCAGGAACTCGTTCCACGCGGCCAGCGAGGTGAGCAGGGCGACGACGCCGAGCGCGGGCCTGGCCAGCGGCAGCATGATGTGCCAGAAGACGCCCAGCACCCCGCAGCCGTCCACCTCCGCCGACTCCTCCAGCTCCTTCGGGATGCCGTCGAAGAACGGCTTGAGGATGAAGATCGCGAACGGCAGCCCCCCGTTGATCTGCGGCAGGATGTAGCCCAGGCGCGGCAGCCATTGGCCGCTGCCCTGGTCGATGAGGCCCAGCTGGTTGAGGAGGATGTAGAGGGCGACGAACGCGCCGGGGATCGGGATGAGCATGGTGGAGAGCAGCAGCTTGTAGAAGAACCCGGAGCCGCGGAACGTGAACCGGGAGAACGCGTAGGCGGCCAGCGCCGAGCACGCCACGACGCCGGCGACCACGAGCACGGTGTAGCCGAGCGAGTTCAGGAAGTAGATCCCGAACCGCCCCTGGATCCACGCCCGCGCGTAATTCTCCACGTGGGGCACGGCCGGGATCAGGCTGAAGTCCGTGAAGACGGTCTGCTGGGTCTTCAGGCTGGAGGAGACCATCCAGGCGAGCGGGAAGAGGCAGCTCGCCGCCACCGGCAGGCACACCACGTGCCACGCCCACTGGGCCGCCTGCTGCCGCAGCCGCTGGAGGGCGATGACGGTGCCGCCGGTCATCAGGACACCCGCCGTTGAAAGCGCATCTGCGCCAGCGAGAAGACCAGCAGGATGAGGCCGAAGACGATCCCCTGGGCGCAGGCGTAGCCGAACCGCGAGGTGCCGAGCATGCTGTGGAAGATGCGGGTGATGGGGACCTCGGTGTGATAGCCGGGCCCGCCGCCGGTCGTGGCGATGATGAGCGCGAAGATCTGCATGGTGCCGAGGATCGTCAGGATGGAGACGACGACGCAGACCGGCACGAGCAGCGGCAGGGTGATGTGCCTGAACCGCAGCCACGCGCTGGCGCCGTCCACCCGGGCCGCCTCATAGAGCTGCTCCGGGATGGTCTGCAGCCCGGCGAGGAAGATGACGAACCCCCAGCCGAACCCCTTCCACATGTGGATGATGGCCACCGCGGTGAGCGCCGTGTTCGGATCGGCCAGCCACGCGCGGGCGAAGCGCGCAAGGCCCAGGTGTGAGAGCGCTTCGTTGAGGATGCCGAAGTTGCCGTCGTAAATCCAGAACCAGATGAGCCCCACCACGATCTCCGAGAGGATGGGCGGCAGGAAGAAGACGGTCCGGTAGAGCGTCCCGCCCGCCAGGCGCCGGTTGACGGCGATGGCGAGCAGGAGCGCCAGCGCGTTCTGCAGCACGAGGGCCAGGAGCGTGATGGTGCCCGCCTGGCTGAACGAGGTCCAGAAGACGCGGTCATGCGCCAGGACGTTCCAGTAGTTCGAGAGCCCGATGAACGTCTTCGCGGGGCTGATGCCGTCCCACTCAAAGAGGCTCGTGTGGGTCAGGAGGTAGAACGGGTAGACGCTGAAGGCGAGGAAGAGGAGCAGCGCGGGCAGGAAGAAGAGGTAGGGGGCGATGGCCCGTCGCTCAATCGATGGCATGTCCGCCTTCCTGGCGGGCCGCCCGGGTCGCCCGCCGGCTCGCCTCGAGCCGCTTCGTCTCCTGGACGCGCGCGGCCACCTCCTCGGGGGTCCGCTCGCCGATCAGGATCGACTGGATGCCCTTGTCGAACGCCTCGATGACGGTGGACTCCTCCTGGACGCTGAAGAGCCGCGGGTGGACCGTGTCGTCCATGTCATCCGCAAAGGCGGCCAGCGGCGCCGGCAGGTCCGCCGCCGCCGAGCGGTTGGCCGGGATGTTCTGCGTGGCCTCGGTCAGATAGCGCTGCTGGGGCTCGGCGGTGAGCCAGGTGAGGAAGGCGATCGCCTCCTCGCGCCGGGGCGACTTGGCGTTCACGAAGAAGCTGGAGCCGGCGCCCCCCCAGGTCACCATCGGGCGGTTCGGATCGGTCCGGGGCGGCATCACGACGCCGTACTCCAGCGCCGGGTTCATGCTCTGATACACGTTCACCCCCCACGTCCCGTTGAACGCGAAGACCGCCTGCCCGTTGGCGAAGAGCTGCTCGGCGCGCTTGTTCCCCATCGCCACGATCCCCTCGGCCAGCACCCCGCTGTCCCGCAGCTCGGCGAAGCGGCCAAGGACGCGGACCCAGTCCGGGTCCGTGTAGGGCACCTTGCCGCGGTAGGTCGCCTCCACCTGCTTCATCCCCATCTCGTGGATGGCGTAGTCGGTCGCGAAGCAGTCGATGAGCCACAGCTCGGCCCACCCGCTGACGAAGCCGATGAGCCGCTGGGCGGCGGCCCGCCGGCCGACATCCAGGAACGCCTCCCAGGTGTCGGGAGGCTGGTCGAGGCCGAGCGTGGCCAGCAAGCGCTTGTTGTAGAAGAGCTGCACGTTCATGACGTCGACCGGCACCCCGTAGACGCCCGGCGCGACGCCGTAGGCGTTCTCCCGGGTGAACGTGTTGACCGCCAGCGCCTTGGGGAAAAAAACCGACCGCCAGGCGTTGCCGTTGCGGCTCATCGCCTCTTCCAGCGGCAGCACATGCCCGGCGTTGATGAAGCTGGCCAAGTCGCGCAGCTCGCCCAGCACCCCGTAGATTTCCGGCAGGCCGCCGGTCTGGGCCGCGGCGCGGACCTTCTGGACGTAGATATCGGAGGGCGCGTAGAGCTCAAAGCGGACGCGCGTGCCGGTCTCCTGCTGGTAGCGCCTCGCCAGCTCGTCGAAGGCCGCCTCGCGGTCCGTCATCCAGTGCCAGACCCGCAGCGGCCCGGGCTGCTGAGCGGCCTTCGGCTTCCCGCATCCCGCGATCCCCAAGAGGACCGCGCTCCCCGCCAGCGCAAGAAGCGTCAGACATGTCCCGCGCTGTGTCAAGTGTCTGACACTTTTTATTCGCGTCATCTTATAGAGGCTCAGCTACGGGTCGGGCTGGCGGTGAGCGCCGTGAGGTCCTCGTAGAACTCCAGGGCCACCCCCCAGCGTTTCCGGCCGTCGCCTGCCTGTGGCTGGCCAAGCTCGTGGACTCGCACGACGCGGCCGCGACCGGCCAGGCGGATGAAGGGAAACTCCCGTCGGGACGATTCGGGGATCGACACCGACGTGACCACAACCTCGTTGACCACATAGGGTTGCTGATCCTCGGTCTCAAAGTAGATGCCGGCCAACCCGATGTCCGCCGTCACCTGTTCCTTGAACCGCTCCGGTTCGCCTGCGCCGATGCGCCGGATCACGCACAGCGCCTGGATGCTGGCTCGCCGCGCCCGCCGCCGCTCAATACTACCGGGTTTCATCTCCCTCATCTAGCGCATGGTGAACATCTTACTATAGTATAAGGCCTGGATATCCTCAAGTAAAAAGTGATACCCGTTGGCGTTGCGTTACCCTTTTAAAAACTCTAACTCACCTCGGGATGCGCGCCGTGCCCAGGATGGTCACCGCGTCCGTGCCGCAGAATGCCAGCGCCACCCCCTGGGTTGTTCCGCTCTCCGTCGTCACCTGGTCCACCCGGACCACGCGGCAGGGGCCCGTGAGCCGCGAAAACGGGAACCGGTGCCTGGCCTCCCACGGGATGCCAACCGACACCGATAGGAGCTCCTCGGGCGCAAACACCTTCCCTTCCCGGCTGGTCAGATAGAACCCGCCAGGGCTCAGGTCGACGGATTGCGCCGTGTGGGAACACACAGCTCCGCCACCTTCCTCCATCCGCTGCGTGACGACGACAGGCAGAGCAAGCTTCACCCGCGGCCAGTGCCGCCGATTGGGCGACCGCTTCCCGGCCACATCAACATGCGTCATTGCACCACCTCCTCTTCTACGGGGGAGACCGCCACAGCCTCCACAGCTGTGCGAGCTCACCCCGAAGACTTCTGATGTCCACCCGCCCAACCACTGAGCGGGCCTTCGTGATCGCAGAAGAGATCGCAAGCCGCGACCTGTCCGTCCGACCCCAGCGCACCGGCACCCCACCCCAGGGACCGCCCGCAGGACCTCCGCCACCACCGCTCCCTGCGCCTCGACCGCCACCCTCACCGCCTGTGCCGCCCGACTCATCCGCTCGCCGGCCGCCTGGACGCGGCGGCTCCTGCCCGCCCGGCCCGCGACCCTGGCCGGCGCCCAGCAGCCGAATCGGCCCCGCCGCCTGCTGCACCGCAAGCCCCAGTGCGACCCCCAGCGACCCAATCGCCCAGAAGATCGCCAACACGATGCCGGGAAGCGAGCCGAGGAAGCCGCCGAGGAGTTTGGCAGCCTGGAGGTGGCCAGCAACGACAGGCGTCGCGGTCGCGCCAACGTACTGCCCGGTCGCCGGCAGTGCAGCGGTGACGGCCGTGGCTACGGCGTGCGACTGCGCGAGGGCCTCGTGCGGCGCGAGCGCGCTGAGAAGCGGGATGAGCACCGCGGCGAGGAGAATGATCTTAAACCACCGCATGCCCTGGGAATTGGTGTGACGGCTGGTCCGGGCTTCGATCTCGCGCGAGACGATGCGCCGCAGCCAGACATAACATCCGAGGAACGAGAGCAGCCCTTGGGTAGCGATGATCGCGGCAAAGCGCTGGAACATGGACAGCGTGATGCTCGGCTCCTTGATCTGTCCTGATGCCAGAATGACCAGCATGCTGCCGCTGACCGCCGCAATCCATGACAGGGCTACGCCGAGCAGCATCGGCGCCAGCACCAAGCGATGCATCTCCTCGCTGCGCTCGCGCGCGAGGCGCCGCCGGGCCTGTGTGATGGCTTCCTCGGCATGCCCGCTGATCTGCAACCGCAGCCGCTGCCGGTCGCGAATGACGCGAGCCAAGCGCGCATATTGCAAGGCCAGGAGCGCGAACGACCCCAGTATGATCGTCACGCTCAGGAGCATGGCGGGTACGAGGGTCTCGAGAGCATCGTTGAGTTGAGCCGCCGGGGCGGTGGCCGCTTGCCCCGCACACACCGGCGTCACCCATTCCCAGAGGCTGAATAGGATCACGACCAACCCCGGCAGCAGGCGCTTAACCGCTTTCCATGCGCGGATCAGCGTGAAGCGGGTCTGAAGGAACGGCAGCG
>JAHFGZ010000020.1:8499-16113 GCA_023247155.1 Candidatus Omnitrophota bacterium | reverse complement strand
GACCCGGTCCCATTTTTCCCCTGGTCCATTTTTTCTGATGCCGTTTTATGGTAAGGTAATGGGGTGATGTCCGAACACAGGCGGCAAGGGGTCGTCGGGTCGCTGCTCGTCGAGCGGGGGCTGCTCTCCCCGGAGGCGTTCGAGCACGCGCAGAGCGAGCAGCGGCGCACCGGCGAGTTCCTGGGTGCGGTGCTGACGCGCCTGGGGCTGTTGTCGAGCGAGCGCTGGCTGCCGGTCCTCGCGGAGCAGGCGGGCGTCCCGTACGTGCGCCTGGCCGAGACGCGGATCGCCCCCGAAACACTCGCCAAGGTCTCCCCGAAGTTCGCCAGCCACTACCAGCTCATGCCGGTCGCCCTCGCGGACGGGGTGCTGCAGGTCGCCGTCGCCGACCCCTTCGACGTCCAGATGCTCGACGAGCTGAAGCTCCTCCTCGGCTGCGAGGTCCGCCCGGCGCTCGCCGACCCCGCCGAGATCCGCGAGGCCATCCAGCGCCACTACGGGATCGGGGCCTCGGCGGTGGAGCGGCTCCTCGACACCGGGCTGCACGAGGCCGCCCCGGCCGCGAGCCTGACGGAGGACCTGACCGCCAAGCCGGACGACGCCTCCGTCATCTCGTTCGTCAACCAGCTCATCCTCTCCGCGGTGCGCGAGCGCGCGACCGACATCCACATCGAGCCGTTCGGCCAGACGCTGCGGGTGCGCCAGCGCATCGACGGGGTCATGTACGAGGTCTCGACCCCGGCGGACCTCGTGCGGCTCCACCAGGCGGTCGTCTCGCGGATCAAGGTGATGGCGCAGCTCGACATCGCGGAGCGGCGGCTGCCGCAGGACGGCCGCATCAAGGTCGGGCTGGACGGGGAGGACCTGGACCTGCGCATCTCCGTGCTGCCGACGAGCTTCGGCGAGGCGGTGGAGATCCGGCTGCTCTCCTCCCAGATGCTCTTCAGCCTCGAGCAGCTGGGCCTCGGCGCGGACCACCGGGAGCTGCTCGTCGGGCTCATCCAGAGGCCGCACGGCATCATCTTCGTGACCGGCCCCACCGGCTCCGGCAAGACGACGACGCTCTACGCCTGCCTCTCGAAGCTCAACGCCCCGAACGTGAAGATCCTGACGATCGAAGACCCCATCGAGTACCAGCTCACCGGCATCACGCAGCTCCAGGTCCATCCGAAGATCGGTTTCTCGTTCGCCCAGGGGCTGCGGTCGATGCTCCGCCACGACCCGGACATCATGATGGTGGGCGAGGTCCGGGACCCGGAGACGGCCGAGATCACCATCCGAAGCGCCTTGACCGGGCACCTGGTCTTCTCGACCCTCCACACGAACAACGCGGCGGGCGGGGTGACGCGCCTCTTGGACATGGGCATCGAGCCCTATCTCGTCGCCTCGTCGGTCCTGTGCTTCATCGCGCAGCGCCTCGTGCGCGTCGTGTGCCCCGCCTGCCGGGAGGACCGCGCCCCGGAGCCCGGGCTGCTGGAGGAGTTCGGCGTCGCCGAGCTGCCGCGCGCCCTCCGCTACGGGCGCGGGTGCCCCGCCTGCAAGGGCACCGGCTACAAGGGCCGGACCGCCATCTATGAGTTCCTGCTCGTCAGCGAGCCGGTCCAGGAGCTCATCCTCAGGCGGGCCTCGTCCCACGAGATCGCGCAGGCCGCCCAGCGCCTCGGCGGCATGCGGACGCTCCGGCAGGACGGGTGGCAGAGGATCGTGCAGGGGCTCACCACCCCCCAAGAGGTCCTCCGCGTCACCTGAATTGGGAATTCGGAATGCGGAGTGCGGAATGAGGGGGTTCGCGACTCCGAATTCCGCATTCCCCATTCCGCATTCCGTGCTATACTCGTCGAAAGATGCCGCGGTTCGCGTATCGAGCCAAGGACCACGCCCTGCACCTTCGTGAAGGGACGATCGAGGCCGACACCGAAGCGTCGGCGCTCAGCCGGCTCGGCCGTGAAGGGGTCTTCCCCATCTCCATCGCGGAGCTCGGCGCCCCGACCGCCTCGCCGCTCGGCGCGTGGCCCCGCCGGATCTCGTCCCGCACCCTCGCCTACACCACGCACCAGCTCGCCGACCTCCTGGGCGGCGGGTTGCCGCTCCTCAGCGCGCTGACGCTCCTTGCCAATCAGACCGAGCACGCCGCCCTTTGCCGCGTCATCGAGTCGCTCGCCGACGCCGTGCGCGACGGCCGGTCGCTGAGCGAGGCGCTTGCCGACCATCCGCGCGTCTTCCCGCCGCTCTATCGCAGCCTGGTCAAGGCCGGCGAGGTGGGGGGCGGCCTGGAGCAGGCCCTGAACCGGCTCGCCGAGCTGGGCGAGCACGACGCCGAGCTGCGCAGCCGCATCGTGAGCGCCTCGGCCTACCCGCTCTTCGTGCTGGGCGTCGCCGTGGCGATGACGGTCTTCCTGATGGCGTACGTCATCCCGAAGCTCTCGCTCGTCCTGCTCGAGACGGGCCAGCTGCTGCCGCTGCCGACGCGGGTCCTCCTGGCCTTAAGCGCGACGGTCACGCGCTGGTGGTGGGCGCTGCTGCTGGGCGGGGCGGTGGCGGGCGGGGCGCTGCGCCTCTGGCACGCGAGCCCGGCGGGGCGGGCGGCAGCCGACCGCGCGCTCATCGCCGTCCCCGCGCTCGGCGCCATGGTGCGACAGGTGGAGACGGCTCGGTTGGCGCGCAACCTCGGGGTCCTGCTCGGCCAGGGCGTGCCCATCCTCCAGGCGCTGGAGGTCGTGGCGGAGAACATCGCCAACGCGACGCTGCGCGCGGCGGTCGGCCGGGTCCATGACGCGGTGCGCGACGGATCCAGCCTCGCCGCGTCGCTGGCCGACACGCGCCAGTTCCCGGTGTTCGTCAGCAACATGGTGGCGGTCGGCGAGGAGTCCGGGACGGCGGACGCCGCCCTCCTGAAGGTCGCCGCCGCCTACGAGCGGGACATCGACCGGACGATGCGGACGCTGACGACCATCCTGGAGCCCGTCCTCCTGCTCCTCGTCGGCACGATGGTGCTGGGGATCGTGCTGGCCATGCTGCTGCCGGTCTTTCAAATCGGATTGGGGGTCCAATGACGCAGAAGACGACACAGAGTGCGGAGTGCGGAATGCGGAGTGCGGAGTGGTATTCATTCCCCATTCCGCATTCCGCATTCCGCATTCGAACGGGATTTACTCTTGTTGAATTGATGCTGGTGGTGGTCATCATCGGCGTGCTGGCGGCGATGGTGATCCCCCGCCTCGCCGGCCGGACCGAGCAGGCGAAGATCGCCCGCGCGAAGTCGGATATCGCCTCGATCGGCCTGGCGCTGGATCTCTACGAGCTGGACGCCGGCCAGTACCCCGACGCCCTGGAGGCGCTGACCCTCCGCGAGGCGCCGTCGCACCTCAGCGAGGAGGCGCGGGCGAAGTGGAACGGCCCGTACCTGAAGCGGGGGCTGCCGAAGGACCCGTGGGGGCGGCCGTACGAATACAAGAAGGACTCGCAGCACAACCAGGACTACGACCTCTTCTCCCCGGGCGCCGATGGCCAGCCGGGGAAAGACGACGTGACCAATTGGGACTGAGCCGACCGGCGGGCCTCGCGTGCCTCAGACGCATACGACTTAAGTCGTCTCCCGTCGGGTTCACCCTCATCGAGTTAGCGCTGGTCGCGGTGGTGCTGGCCATCCTCGTGGCGGCCGCCATCCCCAGGCTCCAGCAGACGGCGCTCCGGTTGCGCGTGGAGCAGGCCGCATCGGAGCTCGCCCAACTGCTGCGCGCGGCCCATGAGCAGGCGGTCGCAAGCGGGGAGGAGACGGTCTGGGTGTGGGATGCCGATGCGCGCCGCGCGCGGGTCGAGGGGGCCCCTCCCGCTGATGCCGGTGGAGGGGAAGGCGGGGAAGAGACCTCGCCGGCCACGGAATCCCTCCGGAGTAGTGCGCTGCCTAAGGAGTTCTCGGTCCAGCTTTTGCTCCATAGCCAGCCGGTGGAGTGCAACTGCGTGCGCTTCTTCCCCGAAGGGACCAGCGAGCCGGCGACGCTCACGGTGAGCTTCCAGGCGCACGTCATGACCGCGACGGTGGATGAGACAACCGGCCACGTGGTGTTGTTGCCAGGGCCTGCTGCTCGTTGAAGCGACGCTCGCCGCCGTCGTCATCGCGGTGGGGCTGGCCTTCATCAGCCGCGGGTTCGCCAACCAGCTGAGCGCGATCCGGACGGTGGAAGCGCAGGAAACGCTCCTCGGCTTGGCGCAGGGCAAGCTGCTCGAGCTGGAAGCCGAAGCCCTGGCCGGCCGCCCCCTCCCGACAGACCTCTCAGGGACGTTTGACGCGCCGCACGAGGACTACCGCTGGACGGTGGACGCACAGCCGCGCGCGGACCTGACAGATCAGGCCGGCGCCCCGCTGGCCAGCGACGTGTCGCTGACGGTCGCGCGGGATCAGACGCGCGGCGCGTCGCTGACGGTGCGCGCGGTGTGGCGGCAGGAGTGGCTGCAGTGATGCGCCATCCCAGCGCCCCTCAAGGGGGTGGCAGAGGACTGGCGAAGCCGGGGCGCGCCAAGCGGTCCGGCGGAGCCAGTCCTCTGCCAGGACCCCCTCATGAGGGCGCTGGGATGGCCTTCACGCTGGTGGAGCTGCTCATCGCCTCGGTGATGATCGCTGTGCTGGTGGTGGGGCTGGGGACGCATCTGCGCGGAGGCCTCACCGTCTGGCGGCGCGCCACGGCGAGCGGGGAAGCGGTGCAGCGGCAGCACGTCGCGCTGGCGCGCCTGGCGCGCGAGCTGGCGAATGCGGACGTCTATGACGTCCGGGAGGCGTCGTACGGGGAAGAGGCAGGGACGCTGCCGCGGCCCCAGTTCGATGACGCGGCGATGGCCTGGTTCACGGTGCTGCCCTCCTCAACCCGGCAGCCGCTGCCCGCGGTGCGGTTTGTGACCTACCGGTGCGAGGAGCGCGACGGGGTCCGCGGCCTGTGGCGGACGAGCCAGTCGCTCGGGGAGGCGCGCGCGCGGCACGCGCCCATGCCGGAGCTCATCCTGCCCGGCTGTGAGCGGATGACCCTCCGCTACGCCCATGTGCCGCCAGACGCCACGGAACCGCTTGAGTGGCGCGACCGCTGGGAGCAACCGGAGCGCCTGCTGCCTCGACTGGTGGACGTGACGCTCGACCTGGGAGCTGGCGGCCAGCTCGCGCGCCGCCTGACCATTCCCATCGGGAGCCTGACCGCTCCCAACCCGCCGCCGTCATGAGACGCGCCGGGCGCCGCGGGTCCATCCTCATCATCAGCCTGTCGCTCGTCGCGGTGTTGTCGGTCCTGGCGGTATCGGTCGGCCGGCAGCTCTCGCTTGACGTGCGGTTGACCAAGTACCGGCTGGCCCGCGAGCAGGCCGCGGCCCTGGCGCGGAGCGGGGTTTACCTGGCGATCCAGCGGCTGGCCCGTGACGAGGCGGAATCGGACGGCAAGGTGTATGATTGGCTGGGTGATGAGTGGGCGACGCCGCCCCCGTCGGATCCCGCGGACGGACCCGGGGGATGGGTCGTGCCGGCTCCGGCTCAGGCCGAACTCAGGATCCACATCAGCGATGAGGAGCGCAAGCTGCGCCTGAACGACGCGACGCTCCAGCAGCTGGCCCGGCTGACCGGGGATGAGGCCGTGGCGCAGGCGATCATTGACGCGCGCGACGAGCCGGATGCCGCCGAGGACTCCCCGGCCGGGACGCCGCCCTATTTCGCGAAGAACGGCCCGTTCACCGCGCCCGAGGAGCTGGCCGACCTGCCGGGCATGACGCCGGAACACTACGAGATCCTGCAGGGCCACGCGAGCCCCTATCCCGCGTCGACCGAGCCGCTGAACCTCAATACCGCGACGCCGGAGGTGCTCGGGGCGGCGGGGCTCACCGAGCGCGCCGTCCAACTCGTCCTGGCGTACCGGGACGGCCCGGACGGGGCCGAGGCGCACGAGCAGGACGGCGTCTTCACCGAGGCGGGGCTGGCCGTCCTCCAGACGCTCAAGGACGCCGAGGGGGTGGACCTGACCGGCACGGAGGATGGCAACCTGTTGAGCTCGGGACTGTTCGGCGTCTCCTCGACGGTGTTCACGGTGGTCGCTGAGGGGGTGACGGCCCATCCGGCGGCGAGGGCGCGGGTCGAAGCGGTCGTCCGGCGCGCAGCGTGCGGCGAGGGGCTGCCGGAGCCGTGCATCATCGCGTGGCGGGAGCGCTGAGGCGAAGGCGATGGGGAACCGGATCGTCGTGGAGTGGACGCGCGTGACGTTGCGCGTGGCGGTGGCTGAGGGGACCGAGAGGCGGCCGCGCCTGCGCGCCGTCCACAGCCAGCCGCTGGGCGCGTCGAGCGGCGTGGGGGCGGCGCTGCGCGGGCTGCTCCGGACCACCAGGACCGCGGCGGCCAAGGTCATCGGCGTGGTGCCGCGCGAACAGGTCATCACCCGGCTGGTCGCGTTCCCCTCCACCGACCCCGCCGAGCTGGCCCAGATGGTCGAGCTGTACGCCAAAGCCCAGCTCCCGTATTCGCGGGAACAGACGGTGATGGACTTCCACGTCTTGAACCAGCACGGCGGGTCCAGCACGGTGGCGGTCATCGCCTGCCAGCGCGAGGTCATCGAGCGTTCCGTCGCCGTGCTGCGCGAGGCCGGGCTCTCCCCGAACCTGTTGACGCTCAGCTCATGGGGGGTGCTGGAGTGGTACCGCCGGTTCCGCCGCGCCGGCAAGGCCCCCGGTGCGGGGGCGGCTGCGGAGCCGGTGCTGGTCATCCACATCGATGAGGCGCGGACGGACCTTGTGCTGATCAGCGAGGACCGCATCGTCTCGAGCCGGGGGATCGGGCAGGGGACCGCGGACTGGGGAGCCGGGGGCGAGATCGCGGATCTGCTCAAGGCGGAGGTGGAGCGGAGCCAGGCGGCGATCCAGAAGGAGCTGCCAGGCCTGACGGTGCGCTCGGTCGTGCTGACCGGCTGCGGCGGCGTGGCGGCCTGGCGCGAGCCGCTGGCGCAACGGCTGGGGCTGCCGGTCACCGCGGTCGAGGGGACCGCGCCGCTGGGACGCTGGCCGGCCTCTGCGGCCGACGCGGGATCGCCCGTCGTGGTGGGCGGGTTGGCATGCGGCGAATTGCGCGGGCTGCTCAATCTCAGCCCGCCGGAGGTCCGCGCGCACGTGCACCATCGCCAACAGGTCCGGGAGCTGGTGGCGGCGGGCGCGCTGCTCTTGGGCGTGCTGGCGCTGGGCTCAGGCCTCCTCGGTCTTCAGACGTTCCGGGAGCGGCGGCAGGCGCGGCAGCTCGACCAGGCGCTGACGGCGGTCGAGCCGGTCGCCCGGCGGCTGCAGGACCAGGCGCGCTCCACGCAACTCGTCGAGACCCTGTTGGGGAGCCGCCGCCGGCTGGCGCAGCATCTGGCCGGCGTGTTGGCCTCCACGCCGCCGGAGGTGACGCTGGAGGCGCTGACCTTCGAGCACGCCAGGCAGGAGGTGATGGTGCGCGGCCATGCGGCCTCCACCCAGACGGTGCTGGACTACATCAAGCAACTGGAGCAGCTCGACGGCGTCGGCGCCGTGCAGTTGAAGCACTCGACGCGGCGCTCAAGCCAGTCGGGCGAGCGCACCGAGTTCGAGCTCATCCTGCGCCAGCGGGGGGCCGGATGA
>JAHFGZ010000020.1:0-8381 GCA_023247155.1 Candidatus Omnitrophota bacterium | reverse complement strand
GCTCCATGTCGAGGCCCAGGCGCAGAAGCTCGATGGGTTCAGCCGCCTGCTGGCGCGGGCCCCGTCCATCGAGCACGAGTACCTCACCGTGGCGCCTTACCTCCACGCCGGCGACGCGGCATCGGCGCAGGGAAGGCTGCTGGACGAGCTCGAGACGCTCTCGCGCAGCGCGAGCGTCCGCCTGAACCTGAAACCGCGGCCGGCCCGGCAGGACGGCCCGATGAGCCGCTTCGAGGTGGAGCTGGACGCGGAGGGGTCCCAGCAGGAGCTCCTGACGTTCCTCGACGCGCTCCTGCGCCTGCCGAAGCTGATCACCGTCGAGCGGATCCGGATCGCGGCCACACCGGCGAAGCCGGACGTGCTGCGCGCCAACCTCGTCATCCAACAGCTCACCTTCGAGTGACCGGCACGTTCAGGCCAATAAGTGCCTGGCACTAGTTCTGTCGAAAACCACTCTGTCGGGGCGGGGCCTGCCGCCTCGGGACTCCGCCTGCCGTCCTCGTCCCGTGACGGGACTGCGGCCGGCGGCGGAGGCCTCCCCTCGGCGTCACCCGCCCCGACGTGGCAGGCGTTCGACAGAGCACCTGGCACTTTTTCCTCTTGACAGGGCAGCGCATCGTGCTATGCTTGCTCCATCTACTCTCTATATAGAGAGTATGTGATGCCTGTCGCTGCTAACATCTATCTCATTAAAGACTTATCACGTCTCAGCGGCCATTCAGTTCATACCATCAAGTTTTACCTCAAGTTCGGCCTCATCCAAGAGACCGGCAGGAGCCCCCAGACCCGCTTCCGGTATTTCGACGACTCCACCCTGGCGCGCCTTTCGCAGATCCGCGCGTGGCGCAAGCAGCAGAAGAGCCTTGCCGACATCCGGGCGCTCCTCGGCGCATCGGTCGGCGGATGAGCCCTTCGACTGCGCTCAGGGCTCATGGTGAGCGAGTCGAACCATGAGCTACTACCAGGCGCTGGGGTTGGCGAGGGAGCCGTTCTCCACGAGCCCGGACCCGGCCTTCTTCTTCCGCTCCAGCTCCCACATGCAGGCGCTCGCGCGTCTTGAGATCGCCATCCGGCTCCGCCGCGGGCTCTCCCTGATCCTGGGTGATGTGGGGACCGGCAAGACGACGCTCGCCCGCACCCTCCTGGCCAACGTGCCCCAGGAGGACGGGTTCGTCTTCCACATGATCCTGGACCCGTTGTTCGAATCCGAGTACCAGTTCCTCACGCACCTCTCGCGCCTCTTCGGCGTCCAGGCCCCGGGCAAGTCCACGCTCGACTGCCGCGAGGCGATCGAGCACCACCTCTTCCAGGGCGGGGTGATGGAGGGGAGGACCACGGTGCTCATCGTGGATGAAGGCCAGAAGCTCTCGCTCGACATGCTGGAGAACCTGCGCATGCTCCTCAACTACGAGACGAACGAGTTCAAGCTCCTCCAGCTCGTCATCTTCGCGCAGATGGAGCTCCTCGCGCGCATCGGGCGGATCCGGAACTTCATGGACCGCGTGGCCATGAGGTACCTCATCAACCCGCTCAGCGAGCAGGAGACCGCGGAGATGATCCAGTTCCGCCTCCACTCGGCCGGATTGGCCGAGGGGCGGGCCCTGTTCACCCCGGAGGCCATCCGCGCCATCCACCATGCCACGCAGGGCTACCCGCGCCGGATCGCGCTGCTGTGCCACAACGCGCTGGAGTCGCTCGTGATGCACGATACATCGCTGGTGGACGAGGGGCTGATCGACGCCCTCCTCCAGGACGAGGTCCGGTGGGCCCGCGAGGCCGCCGCGTCATGAAGCCGCCGCCTGAAGAAAAGCTGCTCAAGCTGATCCGTGGCAAGTGGCCTGCGCCGCGGCCTGCGACCGCGGGGCCGGCGGAGGGGGCCGCGCCGGCACCAGCCGGCGGAGCCGCTGCGGCCATCCGTCGTCCGCCTCCCGAGCCGACCGGACGCGCCAGGCGGCTGCCGTCGCTCAGGGCGGCGATCGGCCTCCTGGGGACGGTCCTGGGCGTCGAGCTCGTCATCCTGCTCGTGCAGGCGTTCCGCCCGCTTCCCATGGTGACCGTGCCGGTCGTCATGAACTTCCCGGTTGATGGCGCGCCACCCGCCGGGGCGCCGGCCGAGCCGGCAGCGCCGGAGATCCCGTCGCTCACCGCCGCGGCCTCCCGGCCGCTCTTCGCGCCGCCCGCGGCATCCGCCGCCCAGCCGTCGGTGCCCAGCGGGTCGGCGACGCAATTGGCGTCCCGGCTGACGCTCATGGGCATCGTCGCCGGCCACCCCGCGCAGGCGATCATCGAGGATTCCAAGACGCAGAAGACCTATTTTGTGACCGAGGGGCAGATGGTCGTGGACGGCGCGGTGTTGGAGCAGGTTCTGGACAACCGCGTGGTCTTGAATCTGTCAGGGGAACGGGTCGAGTTGGGCCTGTGAGAGGAGGGGAGAAGGATGCGTAGAGGACGGGGAGCGGCCGGCGCGGAACGGGTGCTGCGCCGGTCGGGCGCGGCGGCGGCCCTGGTCATCGGCCTGGCGGGGCCGCTGGAGGCGCAGGCGCCGGTGAGCCCCTCGAGCGTCGAGAGCCCCCTGCAGACAAGCCAGCGCATCTCGCTGGACCTGAAGGGGGTGGACATCCTCGACGTCCTGAAGCTGTTCTCGCAGAAGAGCGGGCTCAACTTCGTCGCCGGCCGCAACGTGACGGGGCGCATCACCATCTTCGTGAACGACGTCGACGTGTGGGACGCCTTCGAGCTCATCATCGGCGCCAACGAGCTGGCGTATGAGCAGCGGGGAGACATCGTGACCGTCATGACGGCGCGCGACTATGAGCTCCTCTACGGCGAGAAGTTCCAGGCGCGCACGCGCAACCTGGTGCAGCCGCTGCGGTACGCGAAGGCGGTCCAGGCCGCCACCGTCCTCAACCAGGTCAAGTCGACGGTGGGGCAGGTGGTGGTGGACGAGGCGACCAACACGCTGGTCCTCACCGACGTCCCGGGCCGGCTGGAGGAGATGCGGCGCCTCCTGAAGGACCTGGACCGGCCGACCCAGACCCGCGTCTACACGTTCAACTACGCGGATGCGGAGAAGCTCAAGGAGAAGGTGCAGGAGCTGCTCTCGCCGGTGGGGACGTTCACCTTCGACGCGCGCACGAACAAGGCGATCATCTCGGACCTCGAGGAGGTGCTGCAGAAGGCGGACCAGGTCGTGCGCGCCTTCGACGTGCCCGACGGGCAGGTGCTCATCGACGCCAAGATCCTCAAGGTGGACCTCACCAACCAGATGGACCTGGGCATCGACTGGGCCCGGGTGCTCAGCGGCGTGGACACCACCGCCCGCTCGAACTTCCGGGTGCTCAGCGACATCGTCGGCGGGACGGCGACCGGCGGCGCGCTGAAGCTGCTCACGGCCACCGGCAACTCGCAGCTCATCATCGAGGCGCTGAAGAAGCTCACGACCACGGAGACGATTTCGAACCCGCGCATCATGGTGTCCAACAACCAGGAGGCGAAGATCCTCGTCGGCACGCGCGAGGCGGTGGTGACGACCACGACGACGGTGCCCGCGACCGGCTCGACCGTCACCGCCCCGGAGATCCAGTTCGTGGACGTCGGCACCAAGCTGTACGTTACCCCCAACATCAAGCCCGACGGCCACGTCCAGATGAAGATCCGTCCGGAGGTCAGCAGCTCCACGGTGACGACCTTCCAGAATAACCGCATCCCCATCGTGACCTCCACCGAGGCCGAGACGAACGTGCTCGTCAAAAGCGGCGTCACGCTCATCATCGGCGGGCTCATCGAGACGAAGCACGACCGGACCGACTCGCGCCTGCCGGTCCTGGGCGATATCCCGTTCCTGGGCGCGGCGTTCCGGGGCTCGACGGATACGAAGAAGAAGACGGAGCTGGTGGTGTTCCTGACGCCGCAGATCACCCTGCCGGACGGCTCCCAGGCGGCAATACCCCAGGCGGCCGAGGTCGAACCGATGGCGATCGTCCTCCGGGAGCCGGTGCCGGCGAGCTACCGCGATGCGGTGCGAACCCGCCTGCAGGCCCACCTCATCAACCAGTTCCGGGCCTCCGCCCTGCCGCCGGGCTCGGCGGTCGTCTCGTTCACCCTGAGCTACGACGGGCGGCTGGTGAGTGGCCAGGATATCACCAGCCCCCAGGGCGAGCCGTTCGTCGTCGCCGCCGCGGAGGCGCTGGACCAGGCGCAGCCGTTCCCGCCGTTCCCGGAAGGCGCACCCGCGAGCGAAGTGCGGTTCCGGATGGCGGTCGAGTACGAGCCGTAACCGACGGCAACATGGTACCGGTTCCTTTTTTGTGCTAAGCTACCGTCCATTCCGCAACACGCTCATGGAGAGGAACGCATGATGGCCGAAGCGCTGTCAGGGAAGTGGGCGCTGATCCTGGGCGCCTCCAGCGGGTTCGGCGCCGCGACGGCGAAGGAGCTCGCCCGCTGCGGGATGCACATCATCGGGGTGCACCTGGACCGGCGGGCGGCGCTCGCCGGCATCGAGCAGCTCGTCAAGGAGATCCAGGGCTGCGGGGTCCAGGCGCTCTTCTTCAACGTGA
Organism: Candidatus Omnitrophota bacterium; assembly: GCA_023247155.1. Classification (GTDB taxonomy): domain Bacteria; phylum Omnitrophota; class Gorgyraeia; order Aquiviventales; family Aquiviventaceae; genus JACPAY01. Next base: position 3,822 of record JAHFGZ010000020.1, on the reverse strand, counting down.
ACGCGGCGGACCCGGCCAAGCGGCAGGAGGTGCTGGACCAGGCGCAGCCCACACTGGGCGGCGCGCCCATCACCGTCCTGATGCACTCGCTCGCCTTCGGGACGCTCAAGCCCTACCTGGCCTCCGATCCCAAAGAGCAGCTGACCAAGGACCAGATGGAGATGACCCTGGACGTCATGGCCAACAGCCTCGTCTACTGGGTCCAGGACTGCCTCGCCCGCAAGCTGCTCGGCAAGGGCTCGCGGATCTTCGCGATGACGAGCTCGGGCGGCACGCGGGTCTGGCCGACCTATGGCGCGGTCTCCGCGGCGAAGGCGGCGCTGGAGTCGCACGTCCGCCAGCTTGCCATGGAGCTCGCCCCCTGCGGGGCCACCGCCAACTGCATCCGCGCGGGCGTCACCGACACGCCGGCGCTGCGCAAGATCCCGGGCAACGAGCAGATGATGGAGTTCTCGAAGCTGCGCAACCCCCACCACCGTCTCACGGTGCCGGAGGATGTCGCCCGCGCCATTGCGGTCCTGTCCACCACCGGCGCCGACTGGGTGACGGGCAACGTCATCGGCGCCGATGGCGGGGAAGACATCGTCGGTTAAAAAAAATGGGACCGGGTCTCTGTTTCCTTCGAGCGCGATCGAACAATAGACCCGGTCCCAATTTTCGATGCGAGTCAAAACACTCGAGTTAGTCGGCTTCAAGTCGTTCGCGCAGAAGACGGCGGTCCATTTCGAACGGGGCGTCACCGCCATCGTCGGTCCGAACGGCAGCGGCAAGTCCAACCTTGTCGACGCCATCCGGTGGGTCCTCGGCGAGCACAACCCGCGCGACGTCCGCGCGCCCCGCCTGGAAGACGTCATCTTCAACGGGACCGACCAGAAGGCGCCCCTGTCGATGGCCGAGGTGCACCTCACCATCGACAACGAGCAGGGGCTCCTGCCCATCTCCTTCTCCGAGGTGACGATCACCCGCCGCGTCTTCCGCTCCGGCGAAAGCGAGTGCCTGATCAACCAGAGCCCGTGCCGCCTCAAGGACGTCCAGGAGCTCTTCCTGGGGACGGGCCTCGGCGGCGGCACGTACGCCATCATCGAGCAGGGCCACATCGACCTGATCCTCTCCTCGAAGCCCGAGGAGCGCCGCGTCGTGTTCGAGGAGGCCAGCGGGGTGGCCAAGTACCTCGCGAAGAAGCGGGAGACGATCCGGCGGCTCGACGAGGTGGAGGAGCACCTGGTCCGCATCGCGGACATCATCGGCGAGGTCCGCCGGCAGGTGGGGGCGCTCGAGCGGGCCGCCAACAAGGCGCGCCAGTACACAACGCAGTGGGAGCAGCTCAAGTCGCTCGAGCTGCGCCTGGCCGTGGACGAGCTGTGCGCCGGCGAGAGCCGCCACCGGGAGCTCGAGGCGCGCGTGCAGGCGCTGCAGCGCGAGCGCGACGAGCGTGAGGTCCAGAAGACCGCGCACATGGCCTCGCTCGAAGCGGCCAACAGCGCCGTCTCCGCGCTCCAGCAGCAGCTCCAGGCGCTGCGGACCAAGGCGGTCGAGTGCGAAAGCCACATCGAGCAGCACGAGAGCCAGCGGGCCCTCAAGGCGCGCTGGATCGAGGAGCTCAGGGGCCAGGCGCAGGGGCTGGAGCAGGAGGCAGGCCAGCTGCGCGCGCGGCTCGGGCAGCTTGAGGAGCAGCGCTCGCGCCTCGGCGGGGCCGAGGCGGAGATCCGCGCGCAGCTTGCGGCCATCCAGCAGCGGCTCAGCGAGGGCGGCGAGGAGCTCTCGACCCTGACCGCAGCCGGCGCCGCGGCGCTGCGCACGGTCACCGAGGCCAAGGCCCAGCTCTTCGAGGCGGCCGCCGAGGCGTCCCACCAGCGGAACCAGCTCGCGGAGTCGACGTCGCAGCTGCAGGGGCTGGAGGCGCAGGCGGCGCGCCTCGACGCCGGCCGCGCGCAGCGGGCGGTCCAGGGAGAGGACGCGCGGCGCCGGCACGAAGCCGCCCGGCAGGAGCGCGAGGCGCTCCAGCGGCAGCACGACGAGCTGCAGGGCCGCCTCGCCCTCGCCCAGCGGTCGCTCGACGCGGCCGGAGCGAGGCGCCATGAGCTGACGGGACGGCTCCACCAGGTGCGCGATCAGTTGGCGAGCGAGCGCGCCCAGGTCGCCCTGTGGGAGGATCTCTGGCACCGCTATGAAGGGTTTCCGGACGCGGTGAAGACGCTGATGGGCCAGTCGATCGACGGGCTGCTCGGCCCGCTCGTGGACCTCGTCCAGGCGCTGCCCGGCTATGAAGACGTCGTGGAGGCCGCGCTGGGGCCGCTGGCCGACGCGCTCGTGGTGCGCGACCGCCGGACGCTGGCGCGCTGCCGCGAGGCGTTGGCCGCGCAGCAGCTTGCGGGGTGCCGGTTCCTCGTCCTCTCCGACTGCCCGGTCGCGCTGTCGATGGAACGGGTGGATGTCGGCGAAGGGGTCACCGGCGCCGTGAAGGAGTTCGTGCGCGCCGAGCCGCAGTACCAGCCGCTCGTGGACTGGCTCCTGAACGATTCCTGGGTCATCGACGACATCCAGCGGCTGCTGGCCGGGCGCGCCGCCCCGCAGGGGCGCCTCGTGAGCGTTCGTGGCGACCGGTGGGATCGCCGGTCGTGGCGCTTCGGCGGGACCCGGGCGTCGGCGCACGGGCGGCTCGGACGGAAGCAGCGCTGGGAGCAGGGGCGGGCGGCCCTCCAGGCGCGCGAGCTAGAGTTCCTGCGGCTCGAGTCGGAGGCGGCGGAGGCGGAGCAGGCCTGGCAGTCGTGCCTGACGGAGCAGGAGTCGGCCAAGGGCCGCTTCGCGCAGGCGGCGCCGGCCCTGCACAAGCTTGACGTGCAGCTCGGGCAGTTGGCGCGGGAGACGCAGCGGCTCGACGAGGAGCGCGCGGCGGGCGACTTCGAGGTGCAGGAGCTCAGCCGCCGTCGGGAGGAGCTGCGGGCATCGCTCGCGGCGGCGCAGCAGGCGGTCGCTGAGGCGGAACATCGCCAGCAGACGCTGGAGCGCTCGCTGGCGGAAGCGCAGGCCTCGCGCGAGGCGTCCGAGCAGCGCAAGCAGGAGCTGCTGATTGCGCGGGCGCAGGTTGAGGCGAGCCTGCAGTCGCTGACCGAGCGGCTGGGCGGGCTCCAGGGCCGGGCCCAAGAGGTGGAGGCGGACCTCGCGCAGATCGCCCGGCAGTTTGAGGCGAAGGCCCAGCAGCGGCGCGACGCGCAGGCGCGCTCCGCGGAGCTCGCCCAGCAGGTGGAGGCCCACGGCGAGGGCGGCCGCCAGCTCCAGGACGAGCGCGTCCGCGTCGAGTCGGAGGCGGCGACTATCGGCCAGGCGCTGCGCGACGAGGAGGCCAAGCGCGGCCAACTCCTGCCGCACCTCCTGGCGGTGGAGCAGCAGCTCTCCGCGCTGATGCGGCAGATCCAGGAGCAGACTCAGCAGCTCTCCGAGCGGACGTTCCGCCGGTCGCACCTCATGGAGCGGTTGCGGGAGCTCTACCAGATCGATGAGGCGACGGTGCAGGCCGAGCAGCGGGCCAGCCCCTCGCCGCTGACCGAGGAGAGCGCGGCGGCCACCGCCGAGCAGATCCAGAAGCTCCGGGCCAAGCTCGAGGGCATCGGCCCGGTGAGCCTGGGGTCGGTCGAGGAGTATGACGAGCTGAAGCGGCGCCTCGAGTTCCTCCAGACGCAGCAGCAGGACCTCGTCCAGGCGCGCGACGACCTCAAGGCCTCCATCACCCAGATCAACCGCACGGCGCGCGCGCAGTTCCGCGAGACGTTCGAGCGCATCACGCAGGAGTTCAAGCACTACTACGCGCGGCTCTTCGACGGC
>JAHFGZ010000063.1 GCA_023247155.1 Candidatus Omnitrophota bacterium | reverse complement strand
ACCAGGTTGTCGATCTTGGTGCCGCGCTTGATCAGCGTCGAGCCGATGGTGGCGCGGTCGATGCAGACGTTGCAGCCGATCTCCACGTCGTCCTCGATGACGACGTTGCCCACCTGCGGCACCTTGACGTGCCGCCCCTCGTGGAAGACGTAGCCGAAGCCGTCCCCCCCGATCACAGTGCCGCCGTGGATCCGAACGCGGTTGCCCACGTGGGTCTGCCGGTAGATGACGACGTTGGGGCCGACGAAGCCGTGCGCGCCGAGCGTCACCCCGTCCCCGAGCACCGCGCCCGCCTCGATGGTCGTGCCCCGCCCGATGGACACGTCATCGCCCAGCACCGCGTGGGCGCGGATGGACACGCCCTCGCCGAGCTGGACGCGTTTCCCCAGCACTGCGGTGGGATGGACGCGGCCTTCGGCGATGACGGCGGGATGGAAGAGATCCAGAACGAGGGCGAAGGCGAGCTTCGGGTTCTCGACGCTGATGCCCGATTTGCCGCCGAGCTCGCCCACATCCGAGCACACGATGACCGCCGAGGCGGGCGTGGCCAGGGCTTGCGCCACGCGCCGCGGGGTGTCGGCGAAGCTCAGCTCGCCCGGCTGGACCGCCTCGAGCGTGTTCACGCCATGGATCAGCGTGGCCCCGTCCCCGATCAGCCGGCCCTTGAGATGCCTGGCGATCGCTTCCACGGTCTGTTCCATGGTCACCTCACGTGGGAGTGGAGATGCGCTTACTGCTTGACGACGTTCGTCGCCTGCGGACCCTTCGGGCCGCTGCTCACCTCGAACTCCACCGTTTGCCCTTCTTGAAGCGACTTGAACCCCTCGCCCTGGATCGCCGAATGGTGGACGAACACGTCCTTGGAGCCATCCTCCGGGGTGATGAACCCATAGCCCTTCTGATCGCTGAACCACTTCACGGTACCTCGCGCCATGCCCTGATCACCTCCCTCCGTTCAGTGACTTACTGTTTGAGCCAATAGACGATCCGCCCCTGCGTCAGATCGTAGGGGGAGAGCTGCAGGCCGACGGTGTCCCCTTCCAAGATCCGGCGCGACTGATGGCGGATTTTCCCCGCCACGTAGCCCAGGATCCGGTGGCCGCCTTTCAGCTCGACCCGGAACCGCGCGTTGCGCAGCCGTTCCACCACCTTCCCCTCCACATCAATCGACTCTTCTTTCGCCATGGCCGCCTCAACACAAAAACCGCGGAGCATCTTACAGCCCCACGGTTTGCTGGTCAAGTGAAAGCTGAAAAATACCAATTCAGGCTACCATCCCGGCCCCACCCTGTCAACCACAATCCTCCACACACGGTTCAATCGCCGGGGTTGGTCAGACGAAAGGCCAGCGCCGCGAGCGTCCCGCCGGCCAGGTGGCCCGCCAGGAGGATCCACAGGTTGCTCCACGCGCTCAACCCCATCCAGGTGATGCCGACGGCCACCGCCGGGTTGAACGCCCCGCCGGAGATGGGCCCGCCCGCATAGGCGGCCGCCAGGACGGTGAAACCGATGGCCAGGCCGAAGTAGGAGTTGCCGGCGGACCGCTTCGAGGTGGCGACCTGCAGCACGACAAACGCCAGCGCAAACGTGAAGAGGCCCTCCACCAGCAGCGCCGGCACGACGTCGAGCGCCATCGGGCTCACCGCGCGGGCCGGCTTGCACAGGCCGACGAGCCCGGCCGCCAGGAGGGCGCCCAGGACTTGGGCGGCCACGTAGGCGGGGACGTCCCTGGCGTCGCACCTGCCCCGGAGCCACACGGCCAGCGTCACGGCGGGGTTGTAGTGCGCACCGGAGACGGCCCCCCCGGCGTAGACCATGGCCATGAGGATCGCGCCGATCGCCAGCGGCGCCATCGCGCCCGCCCCGGGTGCGATGGCCGTCAAGCCGATGACCAGCACGAGGAAGAACGTCCCGATCAGCTCGACCACGGCTTTGTGCATCTTGGCCTCCTTGTTACGTCACACGGTGCGTCGAGGGAGAGGGGCCGGAGCGTCACGGGCCCTCGGCGCGCTGGGCGCGCAGGCGCAGCTTGGGGTCGGCGATGCGTTTGCGGATGCGCAGCGACTTCGGGGTGACCTCGAGCAGCTCGTCCGGCCCCAGGTATTCCAGGCAGAGCTCGAGCGTCATCTCCCGCGGCAGCACGAGCATCTCGGTCGTCTCGGCGGTCTCCGAGCGGACGTTGGTGAGCTTCTTCTGCTTGCAGATGTTGAGCTCCACGTCGCGGTCGCGGTTCGCCTGGCCCACCACCATCCCCTGGTACACCGGCACGCCGGGCCCGATGAAGAGGTCTCCCCGCTCCTGCGCGTTGAGCAGGGCATACGCGGTGCTGGCCCCGCCCTCCGTCGACACGAGCGACCCGTGCGGCTCGGACGGCGGCAGCGCGTCCACGAGCGGCTCATAGGCGTCGAAGACGTGATGGATGACCGCGGTCCCGCGCGTCTGCTTCAAGAGCCGGCTCTTCAGGCCCAGCAGGCCCCGGGTCGTGATGAGGTATTCGGCGTGCAGCTCCCCGGCGGGGGTCTGCGTGAGCTCCTGCAGCTCGCCGCGCCGTCGGCCCAGCTCCTCGATGATGACGCCCTGATACGCCGCCGGCACGTCGATCGAGAGCATCTCGTACGGCTCGCACCGCGCCCCCTCGATGTCCCGGTACACCACCTCCGGCTGGGAGACCTCCAGCTCGAAGCCTTCCCGCCGCATCGTCTCGATCAGGACCGCCAGGTGCAGCTCCCCCCGCCCGGACACGAGGAACGTGTCGGCCCGGTCGGTTTCCGTCACCCGCAGGGCGACGTTCGTCTCGAGCTCCTTCAGGAGCCGCTCGCGCAGCATCCGAGAGGTCACGTAGCGGCCCTCCCGGCCGGCGAAGGGGCTCTTGTTGACCGCGAAGGTCATCCGCAGCGTCGGCTCCTCGATCGCCACGTGCGGCAGCTGCACCGGACGCTCGGGGTCCGTGATCGTGTCGCCGATGCCGATGTCCTCGAAGCCGGCCACCGCCACGATCTCCCCGCACCCCGCGCCGTCGATCGCCGTCCGCTCCAGGCCCTGGTAGGCCAGCACGGCGGTGGCCGTCCCCGCCTCGCGCCGGCCGTCCGGCGTCAGGCGGAGGATGGGCTGCCGCGTGCGGAGCGAGCCCGCATGGATCTTGCCGATCCCCATCTTGCCCTTGTAGGTGTCGTACGCGAGCGCCAGCACCAACAGCTGCAGGGGCTCCTCGGGCTTCACGGTGGGCGCCGGGATGCGCTCGATGATCGTCTCGAAGAGGGCCGACACGTCGGCTCCCGGCTTCGCCGCCTCGCGGGTGGCGGTGCCCTGGGTCGCGGAGGTGTACACGAGCGGAAAGTCGAGCTGCGCGGAGGAGGCGTTGAGCTCGACGAACAGGTCGAAGGTGCGGTTGACCACGTCGTCGATCTGGGCGTCAGGCCGATCGATCTTGTTCACCACGACGATGACCGGCAGCCCGAGGCCGATCGCCTTGCGCAGGACGAACTTGGTCTGCGGCATCGGGCCTTCCTTGGCGTCGACCAGCAGCAGCGCCCCGTCCACCATCCGCAGCGTGCGCTCCACCTCCCCGCCGAAGTCCGCGTGGCCCGGGGTGTCCACGATGTTGATCTTGTGCTCCCCGTAGCGCAGGCTGCAGTTCTTGGCCCGGATCGTGATCCCCTTCTCGCGCTCCAGATCCATGGAGTCCATGATCAGGGCCCCCTCGGGCAGCGCGGGCCCGCGCACCGTCTTGGTATGGCGCAGCATCGCGTCGACCAGGGTCGTCTTGCCGTGGTCCACGTGCGCGATGATCGCAATGTTCCGAAGCCGTGCTGAGTCCATGGGGTCCGCGAGTGAGCCGATGCGCCGTCAACGGAGGAGGGGATCACTGTACCACATCGCCGGCCCGCAGAGAAACGGAAACGGCCCTCGGGTTCCCGGAGGGCCGTGGCCTCATCTGGCGGGGGCGACGGGGCGATC
>JAHFGZ010000062.1 GCA_023247155.1 Candidatus Omnitrophota bacterium | reverse complement strand
GGGGCCGAGCCGGTCGCGCTGCCAGAGGCGCCAGACCGCCACGACGCCGCCGATGATGAGCGTCGCCAGGCCCAGCTTCCTGTGCAGCTCCATGACCTGATGGATCTCAAACGTGTGCTTGGCCACCTCCGACGCCTCGAGGCCGCTCCAGACGGCCAGGCCGGCTCCAAGGGTCCCCAGCCCGAGGTTCCACAGCGCGACCCGATGCAGCGCCGGCCGCTTCAGCCCGATCGCCAGCAGGTCGACCAGGACCGCCGCGAGGAGCAGCGCAATGGGAAAGTGCACCACGAGCGGGTGGGCGCTCTCCATGGGAAACGGCCAGCTCAGCGGCATCTCAATCCTCCCAAAAGTCCCAGGGACTTTTTCCGCTTTGCGAGGTACCCGGTACTGCTTGCTACTCAGCCGGCTCGATTGCTGAGATGGCGATGAGGTGCTGGCCGTCGCGCTCCATGACCGTGCCGCGAACCGTCACCTGTTGCGCGGCGAGGTCGGCCAGCTGCGTGTTGGCCGCGGTGTGGTCGGCCATCGACGCCAGGTAGAGCTGATCCCCCACCTTGATGGCGACCGGCAGCCCGCCCTTGATGCACTTTGTCGCGCAGCCGGCATGCTTCGCGCCCAACCCTTCCTCGCCATGGCTGAGGTAGCAGAACACGTCCACGACCTCCCCCGTCAGCGTCTGCTCCTGGGCTGCGCCCTCCGCCGCCGCTTCATGCGTCCCTCCGGCGTGTTCCTCATGCGCCGAGGCGGATCCCCCGCCGGCCGTCAGCGCCAATCCAACCATGAACCCTGCGATCCGTCGCATCGTGCCCTCCTCTGTGTTATCCCCGCACCAGATTCAATGCAAGCCCCAGCCCGATCACCAGGGGCAGCGTCACCACCAAGATCCACAGGACCGTCCGGCGGCCGATGTTGACCCAGAGCGCCGCCAGCTCGGTGAAGTCCGTGACCACCCCGCCCATGAGGAATGCGAAGGCGTTGCCCAGCGCGCCGGTGTGGCGGTAGAGCTCGTAGGCGAGCGGGGCGGTGCCCTCGGAGCACACCTCGATCACGGCGGCCGCGGCCAGCGTCAGCAGCAGCCCGCCGGCCGTCGGGCCCAGGAACCGCTCGAAGACGTGGTGCGGCACGACGACGCCGAGGACCGCGCTGAGCACGAGGCCAAGCTGCACCCACCCCATCACCATGCGGCCCAGCGGGACCATCCCGGCGAGGACCCCGCGGAGGTCCTGGCGCAGTTGGGGGAGGCTGAGCCGGTAGCCGCGCCAGCGACGGGCAACGTCCTGGCTGATGGAAAACCCCGCCTGCAGCAGGACGGCCGCGCGGGGGGACTCGATGAGCCCTCGGCGGTCCAGCTGCTGGAAGATGAGCCCTGCCAGGAACGCGATGGCCAACGCCCCTCCCACGAGGAGAGACCCCTTCAGCCCGAAGAGGCTCAAGAGAATGAGCGTCAACGACATGCTTGCCCACGGGCTTGCCAACAGGAAGCTGACGACCGCCGGCGTCGAGGCCCCCTTGCGGTACAGCTCAATCGACAGGGCCAGGCAGCCGTGGCTGCACGTGGACGCCAGGAAGCCCAGGACCGTTGCGCGGGCAATGACCCGTTTGCGCGGCCCGGACAGGAGCTTGATGATGTATTCCCGCGGCACGAACTGGTCGATGAGGCCGCCCAGCACGAGGCCGATCACAAACGGCGCGAACACCTTCCGGAGATAGGCGCGATAGCTTGCGCTCATGCCCTCCGCGGCAGGCCACCAGGCGCCCGCCGTGGCCAGGAGGACCGCGGAGACCGGAACCCAGACCCAAGGGTCCAGGAGCCGGCGCAGGCGGGGGGCCGCGTGCGCGCGCCGCTCGTAGGCCGCGATGCACCGCTCGCTGCAGAACCGATGACCGTGGCGCTCGATCGTCCCGGTCATCCCGCAGACCGGATCGCGCCGGCCGGTCACGCGGATTGCGGACTGGTCAGCCATGGCGCCTTCCCTTCCCGCATCTCGAACCTCCACTTCCAGACGAAGTAGACGGCGGGATAGACGAGCAGCTCGAGGATGAATGACGTCGAGAGCCCGCCGACCATGGGCGCGGCCACGCGCTTCATCATATCGGCGCCGGCCCCGGTGGACCACATGATCGGCAGGAGCCCCATGAACGCCGCCATCACGGTCATCATCTTCGGGCGCACCCGCTTGACCGCGCCATGGACGATCGCCTCCTCCAGGTCGCGTTCGTTTCGCATCGTGCCTTTCTGGATGGCGTCGTGGTACGCGAGATCCAGAAACAGCAGCATGAACACCCCGGTCTCGGCATCGAGGCCCATGAGGGCGATCATGCCGACCCACACCGCGATGGAGACGTTGTAGCCCAGGAACCACAGCAGCCACACGGCCCCGATCAGCGAGAACGGAACCGCCAGCATCACGATGCCGGTCTTGACGATCGACTTGGTGTTCATGTAGAGCAGCAGGCAGATGATGAAGATGGTGAGCGGCAGGACGACCTTCAGCCGCTCCTTGACCCTGAGCATGTTCTCGTACTGGCCGCTCCAGGTGAGTGCGTAGCCCGGCGGTAGCTTCAGCTCCTTGGCGACGGTGCGCTTGGCCTCGGTGACGTAGCCGCCGATGTCGCGCCCCGCCATGTCCACGTAGACATAGCCAGCGAGTAGACCGTTTTCGTTGCGAATCATCGCCGGCCCGGACACCAGGCGGATGTCCGCCAGCTGCACCAGCGGGATGTGTTGGCCGGCGGGCGTGGGGACCAGCACCCGCTTCAACTTCTCCACGTCATCCCGCAGCTCTCGCGGGTAGCGCACATTCACGGGGTAGCGTTCCCGGCCCTCGATGGTCGTCGTGATGTTCTCGCCACCGATCGCCGACATGACGACCATCTGGACGTCCGCCACGGAGAGGCCGTAGCGGGCGATGGCCTCCCGGTTAAGATCACAGTCGACGAAGTACCCGCCAGCCACCCGTTCGGCATAGATGCTCCGGGTGCCACGGACGTCCTTGAGGATCGTCTCGATGTGGGTCCCGATCTCCTCGATCTTCTTGAGGTCCGCACCGAAGATCTTGATCCCGATCGGCGTGCGCACGCCGGTCGTCAGCATATCGATGCGGTTCTTGATCGGCATCGTCCAGGCGTTGGTCGTGCCGGTGATCTTGAGCGCCTGGTCCATCTGCTCGATCAGGGCGTCGTACGTGAGCCCTTTGCGCCACTCGCGTTCGGGCTTCAGGAGGACGACGGTCTCCATCATCGAGAAGGGGGCCGGGTCGGTGGAGCTCTCCATCCGGCCCGCCTTGCCGAAGACGCGCTCCACTTCTGGGAAGCTCTTCAGGATCTGGTCCTGCGTTTGCAGCAGCCGCTGGGCTTCCGTGACCGAGATGCCCGGCAGCGTCGTGGGCATGTAGAGAAGCGAGCCCTCGCGCAGCGGCGGCATGAACTCCGAGCCGAGCTGCAGATACACAGGAATCGTGGTCAAGACCACGGCCATGGCGGTGAGGATCGTCGCCTTCCGGTGCCGCAGGACGAACCGGCAGGCCGGCTCATACAGACGAAAGAGCGCCTTGCTGACCGGGTGCTGCTCTTCCGGGTAATACGTCCCGACCGCAACGGTGGTCGCCAACTTCGAGGCCCACCGCCACCTGAGCCGAATGGGCTCCATGCGGGTGAAGAGCATCCGCATCGCGGGGTCGAGGGTGACGGCCAGGATCGCGGCAATCGCCATGGCGAGGTTCTTGGCCCACGCGAGCGGCTTGAAGAGGCGGCCCTCCTGGTCCACCAGCGTGAAGATGGGCATGAACGCCACCGCGATCACCAGCAGGGAGAAAAAGACCGAGGGCCCCACTTCCTTCAGCGCCTTGAGCCGGATGGCATGGTAGTCGCCTTTGCGGCCCCCTTCGATCCACTGCTCCAGGCGCTTATAGGCGTTCTCGACCTCCACGATCGCCCCGTCGACCAGGACGCCGATGGAGATCGCGATCCCGGAGAGCGACATGATGTTGGACGTCAGCCGCATCCCGTAGAGCGGGATGAAGGCGAGCAGGACCGCAATCGGGATGGTCACGATCGGGATGATGGCTGACGGAAAGTGCCAGAGGAA
>JAHFGZ010000019.1:6893-17650 GCA_023247155.1 Candidatus Omnitrophota bacterium | reverse complement strand
GATGAGGATCCTCCGGACCTACGTCCTCCGGGAGCATGCGGCGCCCTTCCTCGTCACGATGGGCGGCCTCACGGCGGTGCTGCTGGTCGGCAACATCATCAAGTTCACGGAGCTCGTCGTCGCCAAGGGGGTCAGCGTCGTGGATGTCCTCCGGCTCATCCTCTACCTCATCCCCTACCTGCTCGGCTTCACCATCCCGATGGCCTGCCTCGTGGCGATGACGCTGGCCTTCGGCCGCCTGAGCACCGACTACGAGCTCATCGCCATGCGCGCTTCCGGCGTGGCGCCGATCCGCCTGGTGTGCCCCATTCTCCTGGTGGGCCTGGTGTTCAGCGGGTTGCTGCTCATCAACAGCGACCGCATCGTGCCCGAGTCGCACCTGGCCTTCCGCAAGCAGCTGAAGGCCATCGGCCTGAAGCAGCCCACCGCCTATCTGGAGGCGGGAACGTTCATCAAGGAGTTCCCCCCGTACGTCATCTTCATCTACCGGGCGGACGGGCAGAAGCTGCAGCACGTGCGCATCTACGAGCCGCAGCCCAACGGCCCGACGCGGACGATCATCGCCGAGCGGGGGCTCTTCGAGCGCCTGCCCGGACGAGCCGGCGTCCAGCTGAAGCTGTTCGACGGCACGGTGGACGAGTGGGACCCGCTCCACCCCGGTTCGTTCTACAAGGTCACGTTCACCACGTACGCCATCCGCCTGGACACGAACCAGGACGACCCCGAGCGGCTCGGGAAGAAGCTCAAGGAGCTGACCTTCAAGGAGCTCATCGCCGAGCGCGGGCGGCTCGGCGCCGAGGGGATCGACACGCTGCCGGTGAGCCTCGAGCTGCACCGGAAGATCTCCTCGGCGTTCGCCGCGCTCATCTTCGTCGCGTTCGGGCTGGCCTTCGGGCTGCGCCTGCACCACCACGAGCAGCTCATCAGCTACGTCTGGGTCCTGGCGGTCTTCATCACCTACTACCTGGTCTCTATCGGGATGAACACCGTCGCGCTCAAGGGCTGGCTGCCGGCCTGGCTCGCGATGTGGATGCCGAACCTGCTCGGGGCTGCGGCGAGCGGCCTCCTGGTCGCCCGGGCGGTCCGCCATTGATGCGCATCCTTGACCGCTACCTGGTCCGGCAGCTGCTGCCGGTCTGGCTCTGGTGCCTGACCGTCTTCATCTCCCTGACCTGCCTCATCGACCTCTTCGAGCACCTGGACGAGATCGCCCGCTACCGCATCGCCGCCGAGACGGTGCTGCGCTACTACCTGAACTTCATCCCCCTCATCTTCGTGCGGGCCTCCCCCCTCGCCCTGCTGCTGGCCGGCGCCTTCGTGGCGACCCGGCTGTCACGGCACCAGGAGCTGCTCGCCATGAACGCCAGCGGGACCAGCCTCCTGCGCGCCAGCGCCCCGTTCCTCTTCGTCGGGTGGCTCGCCACCCTCCTGGTGTTCGCCGTCAACGACCTCGTCGTGCCGGGCACCTCGAAGGCGTACGAGCGGATCCGGCTGGACGCGTTCCGCAGCGCGGAGGCCGAGGCGGTCGTCGAGAACGTCGCCATCATGGACGCGTTCAACCGCCTCTACCACGCCCGCCAGCTCGACCTGAAGACGCGGGAGCTTCGCGACCTGACGATCCTGGAGCACGACCGGCAGAACCGCCCCGTCAAGAGCCTGTACGCCAACCGGGCGGTCTGGACCAAGTTCGGCTGGCTCCTGCTGCACGGGGCGATCTATCGCGTCGACCCCCGGGGCGCCCTGCGGGGCGACCCGGAGCCGTTCGTCGAGCGGCTCATCAGCTACCCGGTCACCCCCGAGTCGTTCAGCCAGCCGGAGACCCGTCCGGAGACGATGCGCTACGGCAAACTGCGCCTGCTCATCATCCGCCTGCGGCACATGGGGCTGGACGTGCGCCGCTACCGCGTGGAGCTCGCCTCGAAGGTGACCATCCCCCTGATGAACCTGGTGGTCTGCCTGCTCGCCTTCGCGGGCTCGACGCAGCCCCAGCTGCGGGGCCATCTCAAGGGCTTGGGGCTCAGCCTCGGGTGGGGACTGCTCTACTACTTCTTCGTGGGCTTCTGGGAAGGGATCGGGAAACGCGGGATGCTGCCGATCGCCGTCGCGGTGTGGGCCCCCCACGTGATCGCCCTGTGGTGGTGCCTCAAGGTGCTCAGGCGCGCACCGTAAAAAGTGCCAGGCACTTCTGGGAGCGCGAGGACGCGCGGGGAAGTGCCTGGCACTACGTGCCGAGCTCCCAGCTCGACAGGTAGCGGCGCTGCGCCGGGGTCAGCCGATCCAGGGCGACGCCGAGCGCCTTCAGCTTCAGGCGGGCGATCTCCTGGTCGATCGCCTTGGGGACGGGATAGACGTGCGGCGCAAGGCGCGCGCCCTCCCGCGTCAGGTACTCCGAGGCCAGCGCCTGGTTGGCGAACGACATGTCCATGACGCCGGGCGGATGGCCCTCGGCGCACGCCAGGTTCACCAGCCGGCCCTCCGCCAGGACGTTGACGCGCCGGCCGTTCCTGAGCACGTACTGGTGGATGCCCTCGCGCAGGATCCGCTGCCGCCGCGAGAGCCGCCCCAGCGCCTTCAGGTCGATCTCGACGTCGAAGTGCCCCGCGTTGGCGACCACGGCGCCGTCCTTCATCCGCGAGAAGTGCGCGGCGGTCAGCACCTGCGCGCAGCCCGTGACCGTGACGAAGAGGTCCCCCCGGCGCGCCGCGTCGGCGAGGGTCATCACCTCGAAGCCGTCCATCACCGCCTCGAGCCCGCGGATGGGGTCGACCTCGGTCACGATGACGTGGGCGCCCATGCCGCGCGCCCGCTGCGCCAGCCCCTTGCCGCACCAGCCGTAGCCGGCCACCACGAAGGCCGACCCGGCGAGGAGCCGGTTGGTGGCCCGGAGGATGCCGTCGATCGTGGACTGCCCCGTCCCGTAGCGGTTGTCGAACAGGTGCTTGGTGTCCGCGTCGTTCACGGCGATGACGGGGTAGCGCAGCTTGCGCTGGGCATCCAGGCTCTTCAGCCGGATCACCCCCGTCGTCGTCTCCTCGGTCCCCCCGATCACGTCGCGCCCGAAGCGGCGCGGCTGCTTGTGGATGGTCGAGACCAGGTCCGCCCCGTCGTCCATCGTCAGGTGCGGCGAGGAGCCGAGGACCGCGTGGATGTGGTCGTAGTAGGTCGCGCGGCCTTCGCCCCGGATCGCGTACACGCTGATCCCGAAATCCCTCACCAGGCTGGCGGCGATGTCATCCTGCGTGGAGAGCGGGTTGGAGGCGCACAGGGCGACCTGGGCGCCCGCCGCCTTGAGCGTCAGCGCCAGATGCGCGGTCTCCGTCGTGACGTGCAGGCAGCAGGCCAAGCGCATCCCCTTGAGCGGACGGGTCCGCGCCGCCCGCGCGCGGATCTGCAGCAGCACCGGCATCTGCCCCTCGGCCCACTCGATCTTCAACCGCCCCGCCCGGGCGAGCGACGGGTTCTTGATGTGGAAACGCGCGGGCATCAGTGGTGCCTCGCCGCCCGCTGGATGTCCTTGACGCGGTCGAGCTCTTCCCAGGGGAACTCGGCGTCCTCGCGGCCGAAGTGGCCGTACGCCGCGGTCTTCAGGTAGAGCGGCCGGCGGAGCCGCAGCGTCCGGATGATGCCCGCCGGCGTCAGATCGAACAGCTCCCGGATGAGCTTCGTGATGGCACCGTCGGAGAGCTTCCCGGTCCCGTGGGTGTCGACCATGACCGACACCGGTTCCGCCACCCCGATGGCGTAGGCGAGCTGGATCTCGCACCGGTCGGCGACGCCGGCCGCGACGAGGTTCTTGGCGACGTAGCGCGCCATGTAGGCCGCCGAGCGGTCCACCTTGGTCGGGTCCTTGCCCGAGAACGCCCCGCCGCCGTGGGCGATCGCCCCGCCGTACGTGTCCATGATGATCTTCCGGCCCGTGAGGCCGGTGTCGCCCTGCGGCCCGCCGACCTCGAAGCGGCCCGTCGGATTGACGAAGATCTTGGTCCGCCGGTCCAGCCAGTGCTTCGGCACGATGGGCTCGATGACCAGCCGCTTGACGTCCGACCGGATCCTCGTCATCGGGACCCCGCGTTTGTGGTGGGCGCTGACGACGAGCGCGTCCAGCCGCGCGACATGGCCGTCACGGTACTCGGCGGTGACCTGGGTCTTGCCGTCGGGCAGCAGGTAGTCGGCCAGCCCCTGCTTCCGGACCTCCGAGAGCTGGCGCGCCAGCTTGTGCGCGAGCATGATGGGCAGCGGCATGTACTCCGGGGTCTCGTTCGTGGCGTAGCCGAACATCATCCCCTGGTCCCCCGCCCCGCCCTTGTCCACCCCCAGGGCGATGTCCGGCGACTGGGACTGGATGGCCGTCGCCACGCCGCAGGTCTTGTAGGCGAAGCCGTGCACCGGCTCCACGTAGCCGATGTTGTAGATCGTCTCCCGGACGATCTGCGGGATCTCGATGTAGCAGGAGGTGGTGATCTCCCCCGCGACGAACGCGAGCCCCGTCGTCACCAGCGTCTCGCACGCCACGCGGCCGTTGGGGTCCTCCGCATAGATCGCGTCCAGGACCGCGTCGGAGATCTGGTCGGCGATCTTATCCGGATGCCCCTCGGTCACGGATTCCGATGTGAAGACATGCCGCTTCATGCTTCCCCTCCCTGCCAGGCGTCAAGGACCGTCTGATACGATTCCGTCGACCCGATATCATACCACGCCCCCGGCATCATGATGCCGTACACGCGGCCCCGGCGCACGAGCCATTCCAGGAAGTAGCCGGGCGCGTCGGGGTTGCCGCCCTCCTCGATGAAGCGCCGGATCTGGCCGCACATGGCGGCCGGAAAGTAGTACACGCACAGCGCCACTTCCTTGGACGGCGGCTGGGGGGACTTCTCCACGAACGCCGTGATGCGCGAGGAGCGATCGCGGACGACCACGCCGAACTGCGTCGCCGCCTCCGCGGAGGGGGCCTCCCACAACGCGAGGCTCGCGTCCGGCCGGTGGCGCTGGGCGGCTGCCACGAAGTCCGACAGCCGCCATCGAAAGAGGTTATCCGTCCCGAGCACCAGCAGGTCGTCGTCCGGGTCCGTCGTCCGGCGGGCCAGCTCCAGGTCCCGGATCGCCCCCAACCGCGCCTCCGGGGTGTCGGTGCCGTCGTCCAGGATCTCGACGCCGGCCTGGCGGGCCCGCTGCCACTGGCGGAACGGCTCGGCGAACCGGTGGTTGGTCACCAGCACCCGCTTGCGCAGCGGCCGCACCCCGTCCAGCGACCGGACCACCTCATCCAGGATCGTCCCCGCCCCCAGCGGCAGGAGCGCCTTGGGATGGTCCTTCGTCAACGGGTAGAGCCGGGTCGCGTAGCCGGCCGCCAGGAGCACCGCGGTGATCGCCATCACCACGCAATGTGGAATTCGGAATGTGGAGTTCGGGATCCTGGTCTTCCATTCCGCATTCCGCATTCCGCATTCCGGATTCGATGGCGCATCCTACTCGACGAGGACGGGGGCCACCTGCTTGAGGCTGGCCATGAGGAACGCCTCGACCTCCTTGCCGGTCCGCAGCTTGAGCGCCTGCTCGACCACCGACTGGGCGAAGGAGTGCTCGACCGACCGGATCACCTGCTTGACGATCGGCAGCTGGACCGGCGAGGTGGAGAACTCGTCCAGCCCCATCCCGAGGAGCAGCAGGCTCAACGCCGGCTCCCCGGCCATCTCCCCGCACATCCCCACCCAGAGCTTCGCGGCATGGCCGACGTCGATGATCCGCTTGATCAGCCGGAGGATGGCCGGGTGGGTCGGCTCGTAGAGGTAGGCGATCTTCTCGTTGACCCGGTCGACCGCCAGGGCGTACTGGATCAGGTCGTTGGTCCCGATCGAAAAGAACTGCACCTCCGGCGCGAGCAGGTCGCACATGAGCGCGGCGGAGGGCACCTCGATCATCGCCCCGACCTCCATCGCCTCCGCGTAGGGGATGCCGTCCCGGGCGAGCCCCTGCTGGACTTCCCGCAGGATCTCGTTGGCGCGCCGCAGCTCCTCGAGGCCGGAGATCATGGGGTACATCAGCTTCAGGTTGCCGTGGACGCTCGCCCGGAGGATCGCGCGCAGCTGGATGCGGAAGATGTCCGGCCGGGCCAGGCTGAACCGGATCGCCCGCCAGCCCATGAAGGGGTTCATCTCCGTGGGGAACTGGAGGGGGGAGAGGAACTTGTCCCCGCCCAGATCCATGGTGCGGACGATGACCGAGTGCGGCGCAAGCTGCTCGGCGACGGCGGCGTAGGCCTGGTACTGCTCCTCCTCGGTCGGGAAATCGGACCGGTTGAGGTAGAGGAACTCGGTGCGGAACAGGCCGACCCCGTCCGCCCCGTGCGCGATCACCGACGGCACCTCGTCGGGCAGCTCGATGTTGGCCGAGAGGGTCACCGCGTGGTGGTCGAGCGTCTCGGCGGGGAGGTCTTTCAGGTGCAGGAGCTGGCGGTTGACCTCCTGGTTCCGGCGCTGCTCCAGCTCGTAGTGCTTGATGGCGGCGGGGTCCGGCTCGACGAGGACCTCGCCGCGGGTGCCGTCCACGATGATGAACTCGCCCTTCTGGATCCGCTTCGTCGCCGCGGCCAGGCCGACGACCGCCGGGATCTCGAGCGACTTGGCCATGATGGCCGTGTGGCTCGTGCGGCCGCCGATGTCGGTCACGAAGGCGAGGACGTGCCGGCGGTGCATCTGGGCGGTCTCGGACGGCGAGAGGTCGCGCGCGACCACGATGACGGGCTCCTCGAGCTGCGCCAGGGTGGTCGCCTGCTTGTTGAGGAGGTTGCGGAGCACCCGCTTGCGGACGTCTTCGATGTCGGCGGTGCGCTCGCGCAGGTACTCGTCCTCCGTCCGGGAGAAGGCCTTGAGGTGGCGCTGGACCACGTCGTTGAAGATCACCTCGACGTTCAGCAGCTGCGTCTTCAGGCCCTGGATGATCTCCTCGCGGAGCGCCTGGTCCTCCAGGACGAGGAGGTGGGCGTTGAGGATATCCGCGTGATCCTGGCCGAGCTCCTCCGCGAGCCGCTTCTGGATGTCCAGGATCTGGTGCCGCGTCTTGATCAGCGCCTCTTCGAGCCGGAGCATCTCGAGGGAGATCTCCGGCTCGGTGATGGGCCGGCGCGGGATGGCCACCGACTCGCTGTGGAACAGCAGCGCCTTGCCCATCGCGATGCCGGGGGCGGCGGGGATGCCTTTGAGCGTCGTCATTCGGACAGCTGGGTCGTCACGAGGTCCGCGAGCCGTTCGAGCGCCTCCGTCGCATCGGGGCCCTCGGCGATGAGGGAGATGCGCGCGCCGCGTCCGGCCGCGAGGGTGAGCAGCCCCATGATGGATTTCCCGTCGACGATCTTCCGCCCCTTCTTCACCGTGACGCGGCTCGCAAACTTCTTGGCCGCCTGGACGAAGAGCGCGGCGGGCCGGGCGTGCAGCCCCTGCCGGTGGATCACCGTCACGGTCCGCTGCAGCTTCGGCATCAGCGCCTCCGCCCCTTGGCCGCCGGCGCCGGCGACGGGGCCCCCGTCTCCACGGACCACCGCAGCCGGCAGGCCCATGACCGCGGGCGCGACCGGGCATCCAGCGCCCAGCAGCAGACGAGGCACAGCCCCTGGTAGGTCCGCTCCAGCCCCCCCTCGGACTCCGACACCGTCTCGATGGGGAAATGGAACAGGGTGGCGGGCGGGTCAATGGCGAGACGGAGCCTCACCCCGAGGGCCGGCTCTTCAATGTCGAACGACGTCACGTCAGCGCCCTGCCCCGCCGCGGCGAGGTAGCGCCCGTCGCGCAGCGACAGGTTGAACTCCAGCGCCGTCACGGGGACGTCCAGCCGGTCGAGCTCATAGCGGCACTCGACGGACGCTCGGCGCGCGTCAAGGCGGAGCGTCTTGAGCACCCGCCCGCCGCCGAGGTCCCGGACCAGGGTCGCCCGGGGCGTTCCCCGCGCTCTCCGCCAGCGAAACGGGCCGGGGGGCCAGAGCCGCTGCTCGGCCCAGCCGGACCGGACCACCTCCTCGAGGCTCGGCAGGCGCGGCAACGCGTAGTCGAGGAATGCGCTGCGCCGATGGTCATCGTACACGAGGCATGATTCCAGGTCCCGCTCCTTCACGCCGACGAGGTCATGGATGCTGGCGGGGGTGCTGCCCCCGGCGGCGACGGCCTGCAGCGCGGTGGAGCGCACCTTGCGGTGATAGGGCTCAGGACGCCGGGTGAGCGTATCCAGCAGGTTGAGGCGCGCGCCGGAGAGGACCCATTCCGTCACGGCGCCCCCCTCGTCCGGGTCGAGGATCAGGCTCATGGCGCCGGTCCTGAGGCGCAGCTCATCCACGCCGTCTCCATCCGCGTCCAGCGCGGTCACTGGGGCGGCGTCTCCGGCGGCGCGGGAAGCCAGCTCCTCGGCCGCAATGAGGTGGGCGTACACCGCGCGCCGCAGATGCGAGAGGTACAGGCCGCCGAAGACCCCGTGCCAGTACGCGCAGTTGCACTGGCCCGTATACAGCTCGCGCGTCGCGCGCTGCAGGAGCTGATCGTGCGCCACCCGGCTGCCGTTGACCGTCACGGCCGACCGCCTGGCCCTCGCCGGCGGTCCCCCGCCCTCCCGCAGGGTCTGCAGCAGCCGGCTGGCCCGCAGCATCTTCTGCTGCATGGCGTTCGCTTCAGGGTACTTCGCGAAGAAGTTCCGGAAATGCCCGCCGGACCACTCCAGCATCTCCTCGTAGCTGCCGCAGGGGAGGTAGACGCGGCCATCCGGGCGGCGCTTGGCCAGGTAGTCGCGGAACGTGGTCGTCGTCAGCCAGCCCGCCTCCTGCTCGAGCGCCGTCAGGAACTGGTCCAGCCAGCCCTCCTCGTAGACCCAGCGGTGCGTCTCGGGCCAGAACCCGAACTTCTCCCCGTCATCGGCGAACGTGATGGCGACCGGCTCATCCCGCCTGAGCCGCTTGAGGAACGCGATCGTCCGCTCCACGGGCTGGAACGGCAGCCAGTAGCGCAGCCGCTTGGACGACGGGAACAGCACGACGGAGGAGCCGGCGCATTCCGTCGTGTAGCAGCCGAGCAGGTCCCAGAACTCGTCCTCTCGCACCTGGAGATTCGGCGGCAGCCACGCCGCAGCCGTCGCAAACTGGTTGGCGTCCACCATGGTGTACCGCAGGCCGGCCGCAGCGAGGGTCGCCGGCAGGTCGGGCTCCCACACCCGCTCGGTCAGCCAGCAGCCGGAGGCCTCGGCGCCGAGATGCACGCGCAGCGCTGCGCGCATCTGGGCCAGCTGCCCCTGGCGGTCCGCCTCGGGCAGGAGCGGCAGGATCGGCTCATAGTAGCCCCCGGCGAGCAGCTCCACCTGCCCGCTCGCCGCCAGCGCCTTGACCCGCGAAAGGAACCCCGGCTGGTGGTCACGCAGCCAATCCAGCAGGCACCCGCTGTAGTGCAGCGCCAACCGCACGCGGGGATGGCGCTCAAGCGCCTGCAGGAACGGCTCGTACGCCTTGGCGTAGGCCTCCTCGAAGACAAACCCGAAGTTCCCGACCGGCTGATGGCAGTGGATGGCCATCAGCAGCGTGACGGGCGCGCTCATCCCGCTACCGGCGCGTGGGCCGCTCCCGCCGGGGCGTGGGTGAGCCCGCGCCCGCGGCCGCCCACGATCAACTGGACGATGATCTTGGCCACCTTGTCGGGGTCATGGCGCACGTAGTCCTCGGTGCTGATGATGTTGTCCGCGACCACCTGGTAGCCCAACGCCCGGATCCGCTCGACGTCCGGCTCGACCGGGAACGCCTCCTCCTGGCGGTAGCGCTCGAGCAGGGTGGGCGGGACCGGCTCGGTGTTGACGATGCACAGCTGGAGGATGCCAGGGTTCGAATGCGCCACCAGCGCCCGCACGTGGTCGCTGGCGCGGAAGCCCGCGGTCTCCCGGGACTGGGTCATCACGTTGCAGACGTAGATCTTCAACGCCTTCGAGGTGACGATCGCGCCGACCATCCCATCCACCAGCAGGTTGGGGATGATGCTGGTGTAGAGCGAGCCGGGGCCCAGGACGATGGCGTTGGCGTCCTGGATGGCGGCGATCGCGTCGGCGGTGGGCAGGCACCCGGTCGGCTCCAGGTAGATCCGCCGGATCGGCACCTGGGACTGCGAGATCTTGGTCTCCCCCAAGGTGACGCTGCCGTCGTCGTGCTCGGCGGCCAGGCGGACCTTCATGTTCGTCGACGGGACCACCCGCCCCCTGATCGCCAGCACCTTGCTGGAGGCCCGGACGGCCCGCTCGAAATCGCCGGTGATCTTCGTCATCGCGGTGATGAACAGGTTCCCGAAGTTGTGGCCGTGCAGGGCGGAGTCCTCGGCGAACCGGTACTGGAAGAGCCGCTGCATGAGCGGCTCGGTGTCGGCCAGCGCCACCAGGCAGTTGCGGATATCCCCGGGCGGGAGCATGTCGAACTCCTGGCGCAGCCGGCCGGAGCTGCCCCCATCGTCCGCCACCGTCACGATGGCGGTGAGGTTGGTCGTGTAGGGCTTGAGCCCGTGCAGGAGGGTCGAGAGGCCTGTCCCCCCGCCGATGACGACGATCTTCGGGCCCTTCTCGAGGTAGCGCTGCTGAAACACGAGCTCCACCAGATCCTGCGCGTGGCTGGGGGAGACGACCTCGAGGAGGGAGCGCACCATCAGCCCCACGCCGAACACCAGCGAGGCCAGGCCCAGGACGAGCAGCACGAGGCTGAACAGCCGCAGGAACACCCCCCCTTCGAGCGGCAGCAGGGCCGAGCCGATGCC
>JAHFGZ010000019.1:0-6798 GCA_023247155.1 Candidatus Omnitrophota bacterium | reverse complement strand
CGTTAGTGGCGGTGCTCGTCCTCCTCGCGGATGATGCGCACCAGCGTCTTCTCGTCCTTGGCGTTCCGCAGGGTGTCCCGGAAGTGCTTGTCTTTGAGCAGGCGGGAGATGCGGGCGAGGGCCTTCAGGTGCGGGCCGGCGGAATCCTCGGGGGCGACGAGCAGGAAGAGCAGCGAGACCGGCTCACCATCGAGCGCGTCGAAGTCCACCCCTGCGCGCGACACGCCGAAGGCGCCCACCAGCTTCGTCACGCAATCCGATTTGCCGTGCGGGATGGCCACCCCCTGGCCGATCCCGGTCGACCCCAGCGACTCCCGCTTCAGGAGGATCTGCACCAGCTTGTGGACATCCCGCTCCTTGATCGACCCGGCCCGCACGAGCAGCTCGACCAGCTCGCGGATCACCTCTTCCTTGCTCTGGCGCGCCTTGACGTCGACCGTCACGGCGCGCTCATCCAGGAACTCCATCACATTCATCCGCACCCTCGCCTCAGCTGAGAACATCGGTGAGCATCAAATGGAGCGGGAGACGGGATTTGAACCCGCGACATTCACGTTGGCAACGTGACGCTCTACCCCTGAGCTACTCCCGCGTCGCGTCTACAGTCACACGAGGGACGCTCCATAGGGGGGAACCGAGGTTCCCCCCTATCGGTCGCCCCGATAAGGAATCGCTCTTGATGGTCATGCGACCCGATGGGGCTCCCTGGTCCCCCTCCCCACGTTCCTGCGCGGAACGCGAATCCGAAAGGCCGCGGACAGTCTGGCTTCGTCTACGATGGGCGAGAGAGGATTTGGCGCCTCCGCTCGCTGCGCTCGCTCCGGTCGCCGCCCGGCCCTCCCGTGGAAGTCGCCGCTCGCTGCTCGCTCGCGGCTCCGTCTCTTCCGGTCGGGCCTCCCTTCAAATCCTCTCGGAGCTGCCAAAGATGGGCGAGAGAGGATTTGAACCTCCAACCCTTTCGGGACAGGCTCCTAAGGCCTGCGCGTCTGCCAGTTCCGCCACTCGCCCATGTGCACAGGATGACGGGCACCCCGCCTGTGTGAATCACGTGGGCCGTGCAGGAGTCGAACCTGCAGCCATCTCCTTAAGAGGGAGCAGCTCTACCAGTTGAGCTAACGGCCCGCAACAGCGCTCGTCAGGGCATTCAATCCAGCCACAAAATGGCGCGCCCGGGGCGACTCGAACGCCCGACCTACAGGTTCGAAGCCTGTCGCTCTATCCAGCTGAGCTACGGGCGCTCGCGACTTCAGTCCATCGCGGGTCGCTCCATAGGGGGGAACCGAGGTTCCCCCCTATCGGTCGCCCCGATAAGGAATCGCTCTTGATGGTCATGCGACCCGATGGGGCTCCCTGGTCCCCCTCCCTACGGACAGTCTGTGAAAATGACCAAGGGGGCGGCGCGAGCAAAAATTGTAACATGGGGTCAGAGCCCAGGCAAGGCGTCACACGCCCTTGCTGAGGCGCAGGGGGTCCAGCAGGCGCCGGGCGGCCCGCGGGTCCAGCAAGCGGCGCTCGATCACCAGTTCCAACGGAGACTTGCCGGTCCGGAGCGATGCTTTGGCGACCGCCGCCGCGTTGAGGTAGCCGATGGACGGGTTGAGCGCGGTCACCAGCGCCAGGCTCTGGTGCGCCAGCGACTCGCAGCGCCGGCGGTTGGCGGTGATCCCCTCGATGCAGCGGGCGGCCAGCACCTCGCTGGCGGCGCCCAGCAGGCGCATCGATTGGAGGAGGTTGTAGGCGACCAACGGCATCATGACGTTGAGCTCAAGCTGCCCGGCCTGGACGGCGTACGCGATGGTGGCGTCGTGGCCCAGCACCTGGAACCCGACCATGTCCACCATCTCCGGGATGACGGGGTTGACCTTGCCCGGCATGATCGAGGAGCCCGGCTGCATCGCGGGCAGCTCGATCTCGCCAAGGCCCGTGTTTGGCCCTGAGCTCATCAAGCGGAGGTCGTTGGCGATGCGGATGAGCTCAAGCGCATAGGCCCGCAGGCCGCCAGAGAGCCGCGAGAAATCGGCGAGGCTCTGCGTGCGCTCCATCAGGTCCTCCGCCGGGCGAAGCGGACAGCCGGTCCACCGGCGAAGCGCCTGGATCGCCAGGCCCCGGAAGCGCGGGTGCGCGTTCAGGCCCGTCCCGGTCGCCGTCCCGCCCAGGTTGAGCTCGTGCAGGGCGGCCGCGGTCCGGGCCACATGCTCCCGCGCCTTGCGGACCGTCACGGCGTAGGCCCCGAACTCCCGGCCGAGGCGGACCGGCACCGCGTCCTGCAGATGAGTCCGCCCGGCCTTGACGATGCGGTCGAACGCCCGCGCCTGCTTGCGGAGTGACCCCTCGAGCCGCGCCATGGCCGAAAGGCACTGCGGGAGCGCCGCAAGGCAGGCCAGCCGCATCGCCGTCGGGAAGGTGTCATTCGTGGACTGCGCCATATTCACGTGGTCGTTGGGATGCAGGGGCCGGTAGGCGCCCTTGCGCGAGCCCAGCAGCTCGTTGGCGCGGTTGGCGAGGACCTCGTTCACATTCATGTGGAACGACGTCCCCGCCCCCGCCTGGTAGACGTCGACCACGAACTGGTCGCCCAGGCGCCCCCGCAGGAGCTCATCGCACGCGCGGCTGATGGCGGCGGCCAAGCGGCGCGGCAGCGCCCCGACGGCGCGGTTGGCGTGGGCGGCCGCCTTCTTGATGAGGGCGTAGGCGCGCACCAGCTCCGGCTGGAGGCGCAGGCCGCTGATGGGAAAGTTCTCGACGGCGCGGAGGGTCTGGATGCCGTAGTAGGCGGATGCGGGAACGCGCCTGGTGCCGAGGGAGTCGCGCTCCGTGCGAAAGTGCCTGGCACTTTTCGGGGAGGCGATCGACCCTGCGCGAAAAGTGCCTGGCACTTTTCGCATCATGAAAACTCGGCGAAGATCTCGTCCAGCCTGGGGGGGCTGGCCGCCTGCGCTTTCTGCATCACCTGCGCGACGCCCTCCTCAAACGTGGGGCGGGACTCCTGGTAGAACACGCCGAGCGCCACCCGGTCGGTCTGCAGCGCCAGCGCGAACGCCTTGGCCCGGTCGGCCACGTCATGGTCTTTCGGGATCTCGGCGAGGCGCGGCGGGATGACCTTGTAGGTGTTGTAGAAGGTGATGCACGGGCTGATGACGTTCAGGAACGCGAAGCCCTTGTGCTGCATGGCCCGGGTGATGAGGTCGGCCAGCTCCTTCGGCTTGCCGGAGTAGCCCTGGCCGACGAAGCTCGCCCCGTACGCGATGAGCATGGCGATCGGGTTGAGCGGCTGCTCGATGTTCCCATAGGGGGTGGAGCCGGCCTGGAACCCAGCCGGCGAGGTCGGGGAGTACTGCCCCTTCGTCAGCCCGTATGTCGAATTGTCCATGACGATATAGATGAGGTCGGGATTGCGCCGCGCGGCGTGGGGGATGTGGCCCCCGCCGATGGCGAACCCGTCGCCATCCCCGCCGACCGCGATCACCTCGAGGGCGGGATTGGCGACCTTGACCCCGAGCGCCACCGGCAGCACGCGCCCGTGGACGCTGTGGAAGCCATAGGACTTGATGAAGCCCGGCGTCCGCCCGGAGCAGCCGATCCCCGAGACCACGACGAGGTCCTTCGGGTTGACCTGCAGCCCCGCGAGCGCGTTGTAGAGCGAGGCGAGCACCCCGAAGTCCCCGCAGCCGGGGCACCAGATCGGGTGCTCGTCGGTCTTATAGTGCTGCGGCGTGAGCTCGCCGACCGCCGTGGACATCCGCGGCCACCTCCTCGATCTTGTCGAAAATCTCCTTGGGCGTGAACGGCAGCCCGATGCACTTGTTGAGCTGGATGAAGTCGACCGTGAACCGCTTGCGCAGCAGCGTCGCGAACTGTCCGGTGAAGTTCACCTCCGGGATGATCACCGCCTTGGTCCCCTGCATGAACTCCCGCAGCTTCGCCAGCGGCTGCGGGTAGAGGATCTTCGGGTGGAGCGCCCCGACCGAATAGCCCTGCGCCGTTGCCATCTGGACCGCCTCGCGGATCACCCCCTCCGTCGAGCCCCACCCGATGATTCCGATCTCGGGGTGCGGCTCGCCGTGGACCCGCACGAGGTCGTTGGCGATCGCCTCGACCTCGACGAACTTGCCGTAGCGCTTCCGGGTCAGCCGGAGGTGGTTCTCGTGGTTCGACGCCGCCGGGTAGCCGCCCTCGTCGTGCTCGAGCCCCTCGGCGACGTACCCGCCGCCCTCCATCCCGGGGATCGCCATCGGCGAGATGTGGTCCGGGGTGAAGCGGTAGCGCTTGTAGCCGACCAGCTCCTCCCCCTGCGGCTTGCGCCGCTCGATCACCGGGACCCGGGACGGGTCCGGCACCGGCACCGTCGCCTTCCGGTGGCCCAGGTACTGGTCGGAGAGGACGACGACGGGCATCTGGAACTGCTCGGCCAGGTTGAAGGCCTGCATGATGCCGTAGAAACAGTCCTCGACGTTGTTGAGCGCCATGACGATGCGCGGGCAGTTGCCGTGGCCGCCGTAGCAGGCCAGGTACAGGTCGCCCTGCTCGGTCTTCGTCGGCATCCCGGTGGACGGCCCGACGCGCTGGACGTCCACGATGACCGCGGGGAGCTCCGCGGCGACCGCCAGGCCGACCATCTCCGTCATGACGGAGAACCCCGGACCGGAGGTCGCCGTCATCGCCTTCTTCCCGGCAAACGACGCCCCGAGCACCGCGCCGACGGCGGCGATCTCGTCCTCCGTCTGGATGACGCACCCGCCGACCTTGGGGAGCTCCTTGGCGAGGAACTCCATGATGTCCGTGGCCGGCGTGATCGGATACCCGGCGTAGAACCGGCAGCCCGCCGCGATCGCCCCGAGCGCGAGCGACTCGTTGCCGGAGAGGACGAGCTCCTTGGTTTTCCGCGGCCCCGCCCCCAGCCGGATGGCGTCCCGCCGCTTGACCTGCTTGGCGTGCTCGATCCCGACGCGCAGGGCGAGGAGGTTCTTCTGCACGACCGTCTCGCCCTTCCGGCCGAACCGCTCCTTGAGGAGCTCCTCGAACGTCGCGACCGGCAGGTCGAACAACCCGGCGAGGACGCCGAGCGCGACGATGTTCTTGGTGAGCTTGATGCCGACCTGCTCGGTCGCGAGCGACGTCAGGGGCACGCCGTAGCAGATCGTCGAATCGTAGGCGGGAGGGGAGAAGCTGTCGGCATCGTAGATGACTACGCCGCCGGGGCGCACGTCCTGGATGTGCTTCTGATAGGCCTCCTCGTTGAACGCCACCAGCACGTCGACGGCGGCCCCCTGCGAGAGCAGCAGGCTGCCGGAGGCCCGAACCTGGTAGCTGGCGTGGCCTCCCTTGATCTCGGCCGGGTAGGTCCGGAAGGTGTAGATCTCAAACCCGGCCCGGGCCAGCGCCAGGGTCAGCATCTCCCCGGTGCTGATGACCCCCTCGCCGCCCTCGCCCCCGACCCGAAAGATGTAATCGACCATGCCCGTCACGCCCGCTATAGTGGGATCGCGTCCGCTTCGACCGGCGGGGCACAGACCTGCGCCGTCCAGGACGCCCCGTTCATCCAAAACTCCAGCGGCCCCTCGGGACGCTTCTCCGCCTTGGTGTGCTGGAGGATCAACGACGCGGCGAGTTGGGGCGCCTCCTCGATCCAGACGCCCGCCACGAGCGCCGCCGGAGCCGCGAACTTCGGCCGGATACAAGTATACCCCTTGTCCGCGTGGCCCTCCAACTGGAGGTTCTCTAACTCGTTGCGGCCCAGGATGATCTTCGTCCTCGGTCCGATGCGGAAATGTCGCCCGATGGCCAGCAGCTCCATGTCCTTGGTGGTGGGGCGCTCGTCATGGGCGAAGAGGTCCTTGGCCTTCTTGGCGAAGTGCTCGTCGGTCAGGAGGCAGCCCCCGGCCGGCGTGGAGTAGCCGCTCAGCCCACGCTCCCCGGCCAGCGCCAGCTGCTCCTGGCGCGAGCGGCCGGCGATCCGCAGCAGCCGCTCCCGGTCGACCACCCCGAGGAGCTCCGGCAGCGTCGGCTCAAGCAGCCGGGCCGAGAGCGGCCGCAGCAGCAGCCCTTCCAGGCCGCTCTCCGCCTCGATGAGCCCGAGCGGACGGCGCATCTGCGACATCGGCCGCTGCCCCAGCACCTCGCCGGTGACGACGAAGCCGGCGCCCAGCTCTTCCATGTACCGCTTGGCGATCCGGAACATGTAGATCCGGCAGTCGACGCAGGGGTTCAGCCCCGTGCCGTAGCCGTACTTCGGCTCGCGGATCACGTCCAGGTATGCGTCCCCGACGCCCAGCACCATCAGGGGGATGCCCAGCTGCCGGGCGAGCTCCGCCGCCTTGTCCTTCTCGCAGCAGCCCCAGCTCAGGGAGAGGTACAGGCCGTGCACCGCGATGCCCTGCTCGAGCATCAGCCGCGCCGCGAGGGCGCTGTCAAGCCCGCCGGAGATGAGCGCCACGCACCTGCGTTCCATCGAAAACGTCCCCCGCGATAATGGCGACGGCCGCGGCCTGACTCCGCCGCGGCCGGGCAAGGCGGTCGGTCAAGCCCCGGGCTAGACCGCCACCAGCACGTCGTCCCCTTCCACTGTCACGCTGAACGCCTGGACCGTGATGGACGGATCCGTCTGGCAGGCGCCGGAGGCCACATCGTACTCCCACCCGTGCCAGGGACAGGTCACCGTCTTGCCCGCGAGGCTCCCCTCCCCCAGCGGCCCGCCGCGGTGCCGGCACGTGTTCTCGATGGCGTAGAACGCGCCGTCGCAGTTGAACACGGCGATTGTCTTGCCCCCGACCTCCACCACCTTGCTGGTGCCTGGCGGGA
>JAHFGZ010000018.1 GCA_023247155.1 Candidatus Omnitrophota bacterium | reverse complement strand
CGACCTGCCGATCGTGTACCGGCGCATCTTGCCCCCGTCTGGGGTTCGGCAGCAGAACCTGGCGGTGAACGACGTGGAGCCGTGTTGCGACCTGATCGCCTTCGTGGATGACGATATGGTCTTGGAGCCGGAGGCGCTTTCGGCCATGCTGGCGTTTTGGGAGACGGCGCCCTCGGACGTGGGCGGCGCGGTCTTCAATATCGTGAACCACGACGCCCCCCCGCGCGCGGTGCGGCTGAAAGCGCTCTTCGGGATGGACGGCATGCGGCCGGGCGTGGTGCTGCGGTCCGGCTATCAGACGCAGATCGGCAAGGTCCTGGACACGCAGGCGGTGCGCTGGCTGAACAGCGGCGCCACGGTGTGGCGCCGGCAGGTCTGGGAGACCTGGCGGATTGACGAGTGGTTCGCCGAGCGCCCGCATCTGTCTGACGTGGACTTCAGTTTCCGGGCGGGCCGGCGCTTCCGGCTGATGGCGGTGGCGCCGGCGGTCGTGCGGGAGATCCCCGATCCCGGCCGCCGCCGGGATGACGAGGTCTTCGGGCGATGGCAGGTGGTGAACCGCCTGCATTTTGTGAGCAAGCATCCGGAGCTGTCGCTGGCGCGGTGCTGCTGGGCGCTGGTGGGACAGGTGCTGGTCAACATCAGCTTGGGCCTTGTGGAGCGGGACCGGCGGCTGCTGCGCCGGGCGCGCGGGAATCTCGCCGGCTGGTGGCACGCCGCGCGCCATCCCGGCGAGGTGCTGGCCGGGCACGCGGACGCGGAGCACCCGCTGCGGAACGGATGCCGGCCCGGATGAGCGAGGAGGGTGTCCCCCGGCTGCTGGAGGCGGACCCGAGCCGTGACCGCCTGCAGGCGAGGACCGCCGCGCGATACGGGTATCTCTGGCGGCGCTCGCTGGATCGCCCCGTCGGGCCGGCCTACCATTTTGATCGGATGCGCCAGCGGCTCTCGCTGTCGCCCCTCGAAGGGCTCGTGCTCGACGCCGGGTGCGGGGAGGGCATCGACCTGGCCCGCCACGCCGGGCAGCCGGGGCTTGCGGTCGTCGGCGTGGAGCTGAGCGAATGGGGCTGCCGGGCAAGCGCCCGGCGCACGCGCGGGGTCTCCTCGGCCGCCGTCGTCCAAGGCGACCTCCGGCGGCTGCCCTTTGCCGATGGGACATTCGATTTCATCTACAGCTACGGCGTGCTGCACCATCTGCCCGAGCCGGCGGAGGGGCTGCGAGAGCTGGTCCGGGTGCTCAAGCCCGGGGCGCCGGTGGTGGCATACCTCTATGAGGATTTCAGCGACCGCGGGGTGGCGTGGCGATCCCTGCTGGGGCTGGTGAATGGCCTGCGGCCAATCACCACGCGCATGCCGCCGCCGCTGCTGGAACTCCTCTGCCGCGCGGCGGCGCCGATCGCGTTCCTGGCCTGCGCGTTGCCCGCCCGCCTCGCGCGGCGGTTCCCGGGCGCCGCGCGGCTGGCCGAGGCCATGCCGTTCCGCCACGCGGAGGGTCTGTGGAGCCTCTGGGGCGATCTCTATGACCGGTTTGCCACCCCCATTGAGCACCGGTATAGCCGGGCCGGGGCGCTCGCCCTGTTCGACAGGGCGGGCGTCCATGGAGTGCGGATCGCGCAGGACCGGGGATGGATGGTGGTCGGGCGCAAACCGCGGCGGGAGGAGGCCGTGCTTGTCGCGACAGGAGAATCGGATGAGCATTGACCAGGCGGCAAAGGCGGACGTCCAGGCGCGCTACGACGGGATGGCGGCGGCTGAGCTGAGCGGCGCCGGCGTCTTTGAGCCTCTGACCCGCGCGAAGCGGTATTTCCGCGGCCGCAAGCTGGCGGCGGCGCTCGCCATGGGCCGCTTCCCCGGCGGCGCCGAGCTCTTGGAGATCGGCTGTTCGGTCGGCCAGTTCACCATCCCGCTGGCGCGGCACGGCTATGCGGTCTGGGGCATGGACCTCTCGCCGGCCTCCGTGGAGGTGGCGCGCCGGCGGGCCGAGGCGTCCGGTGTGAGCGGGGTGACCTTCCTCTCAGGCGATGCCGAGGACCTGGGGCAGTTTCCGGACGGCCGGTTCGACGGCGTGATGTCGTTGTCGACGCTCCGCTACGTCGCGGACCTCCCCAGGGCGCTGGCGGAGATCCGCCGCGTGCTGCGGCCCGGCGGGACGGCGGTGATGGACTTCCCGAATCGATGGTGCCCCTGGTTCTACCTCAAGCCGTGGCTGGGCAGTGAACGGCATCCGTGCGACCACTGGTTCAGCGCCGGGGCCGTGAAGCGGCTCGTGGAGGAGGCCGGGCTGCGCGGCGTGCGGGTGCAGCACCTGTTGTTCACGCCGACGGTGGCGCCGGAGCCGCTCCTCCCCCTCTTCGCGGGGGCGGATTGGATCGGGGAGCGGTTGCCGCTGCTCCGGCGGCTGGCCGGCATTATCATGGTGGCCGCAACGAAGCGATGACGGTCGTTCCGGTTCTCCTCACGTGCGACATCCACACCCACATGGCTGGTCCCGGGCCGGTGCGGGAGGATCTCGTCGCGGCCCGTCGGATCCTCTCGGGGCTGGGGCTGCGCTGCACGTTCTTCTTTCCCGCCCAGTCCGCGGAGGAGCTGCAGGACCAGGTCGAGGCGCTTCGGCAGGACGGCCACGAGATCGGCTGCCACGGGTTGACGCACGTCCCGGCGGAAAATTACGGCGTGCTTCCCGCGGCGACGCAGCGCCAGTTTCTGGCGGAGGCGACGGACCGCCTCGGCCGGTTGCTCGGCGCACCGCCGGTCAGCTTCCGGGCGCCGGTGTTCAAGTTGTCCGGCGGGACGATTGGCGCGCTTGAGGACCTGGGCTACCGCGCCGATGTCTCGGTCACGGCGCAGCGGCTGGGGCTGTTCGGCTCGGACGTCTACGACCTGCGACCGCTGCTGGCGCCCAGACGCCCGTACCACCCCGACCGGCGCGACCCGTTCCGGCGCGGCACCATGGCGCTCTGGGAGATCCCGGTCTCGGCGTGGGGGCTGCCGTTTTTGTCCAACACCGAGCGGCTCTGCGGCCTGCCGGCGATGCGGGCGTTCTTCCGCGCGCTCCATCTGGAATCGAGGCTGACCGGCAAGCCGGTCGTCTTCATGTTCCACGCCGAGGATCTGAACGCAGACCGCGGGGTCGAACCGCGCCGGCCCCTCGCGTGGAGCGATTTTCTGCCGTCCCGGACGCACGGATTCCAATTCCGCCATGCGCTGCTGGAGCATGACTGGTGCCTGGTGCGGCGGGATCTCGTCGCCCTCTTCCGAGAGATGGCCTCCCCGTCCGACGTCCGCTTCTTGACGGTGCAGGAGTACGTGGCGGGACTGGACGGCGCACCCTCCGCGGCGCAGCCGCCCCGTGAGGTAGCCGCCTCCGCGTCGTCGAGCGGCGTCATCTCACGGGGCCAGCCGGCCGCGCTGAGCGGGAAGGACATCCTCTGTCTCTCCTCCATCGACTGGGACTTCATCTGGCAAGGGCACCAGGAGATCATGGCCGCGCTGGCGGGGCAGGGCAACCGCGTCCTGTTCGTCGAGAACACGGGCGTGCGCGCCCCGCGGCTGCGCGACCTGCCGCGCTTGAAGCGCCGGCTGGTCAACTGGGTCCGCGGCACGAAGGGGTTCCGCCAGGAACGGGAGCGCCTCTTCGTGTACTCGCCGCTCCTCCTGCCGTTCCCGTACTCGCCCATCGCCCGATGGATCAATCGCTGGCTGCTCCTGCGGGCGCTGCAGCGGTGGATGCACGCGACGGGGTTCCGCCGGCCGATCCTCTGGACGTTCCTTCCCACGCCGCTCACGCTGGATGTGATCCGGGAAGTGGATCCGGAGCTGACCATCTACTACTGCATCGATGACCTCGCATCCAGCTCGTCGGCCGCGAAGCGGATCGCCCGGAGTGAGGCCGAGCTGTTCCGCACCGCGGACCTGGTGTTCGTGACCTCGGAGAAGCTCCGGCAGAGCGCCGCGCCCCTCAATGACCAGGTCCACTTCTTCCCCTTCGGGGTGGACTTCGAAGCGTTCGATGACGTGCGCACCTGCGCCGGCAACGTCCCCGAGGAGATGCGCGCCCTGGCGCATCCGGTGGTCGGCTATGTGGGCGGGCTGCACCGATGGGTCGACCAGGAGCTGGTCGCGGAGGTCGCGGGCCGGATGCCCCAGACCACCTTCGCCCTGATCGGGCCGGCGCAGACAGACCTCGCCCGGCTCCGCCGGTGCCCGAACGTGCGCCTCTTGGGCGCGCGGCCCCACGATGAGCTACCCCGCTACGCGAAGGGGTTTGACGCGGGGATCGTGCCCTACCATCTGACCGACTACACCGCTCACGTCTACCCGACGAAGCTCAACGAGTATCTGGCCATGGGCATCCCCGTCGTCGCCACGCCGCTGCCGGAGATCCGGCGCTTCAACGAGCGGCACGGCGACATCGTGGCGGTGGCGCGGGATGCGGACGAGTTCGCCATGGCCCTCCGTGCGGCCATGGCAGACAATGCTCCCGAGCGTGTCAGGCAGCGCATCGAAGTATCCCGGCAGAACGGCTGGCGGACCCGGATCGCCGAGATGTCCTCGCTGATCGAGCGGGCCCTGGCGGCCCGCCACGTGGCGGGGGAGCGCTGGCAGGAGTCGCTGCGCCGCATCTACCGGCGCGCGCGGCGCCGGGTGGTCCGGCTGACCATGGGACTCGCCGCCACGTACCTGCTCCTGTTCCAGAGCCCCGTGATCTGGTGGCTCGCCGAGCCGCTGCGGGTGACCGCCCCGCCCGCCTCCGCCGACGCGATCGTCGTGTTCGCGGGAGGCGTGGGGGAGTCGGGGAAGGCCGGGGGCGGCTACCAGGAACGCGTGAAGCAAGCGGTCGAACTCTACCAGGAGGGGAGAGCCCCGCACCTCATCTTTTCCTCCGGCTACACGTTTGTCTTCCCGGAGGCCGAGGTGATGCGCGAGCTGGCGGTGGCGGAGGGCGTCCCGGCATCCGCGATCGTCCTGGAGCAGCGGGCCACCAACACCCACGAGAACGTCGTGTTCACGGCGGACATCCTCCACGCGCACGGGTGGGGGTCCGCGCTCCTCGTGAGCGCCCCGTACCACATGCGCCGCGCCCTGCTGAGCTGGCGCAGGGCCGCCCCGCAGATCCGCGTGGTGCCCTCGCCGGTCCCCGAGAGCCGGTTCTTCGCCCACACGCGCGGGGCGAGCCTTGAGCAGATTCACGGGATCCTCCATGAGTACCTCGGGATCCTCTATTACTGGTGGCAGGGGTGGGTGTGAGCGCCCTGCGCCATCGCGCGGTGAAGCGGCTGGCTCCGGCATGCGGATCTGCTTCTACACGTTTCAATCGCCGGTGACACGGTATGTCGCCCGGTTGCTGATGGCGAGCGGCCGGCTCTCCGCCGTGATCCTCCAGTCGCCGATGACCGCCTCCGGCAAGGTGCGGCTCCTGGCCAGGCGCGCCCATCGCTACGGCCTTGCCAAGGCGATCGATGAGCTCTGCTTCAGCGTGTACCACCGGCTCTTCGTGCAGGGGGCCGACGAGCGCCTGCGCCGGGCGGTGTTCCCTCGGGGCTTCTCCGCGCCGCTCGCCGCAGGCGGGGTGCCGGTGTATGAGGTGGCATCGCTCAACAGCGACGACGGCAAGGGGCTGCTGCGGCGGCTTGAGCCCGACGTGGTGCTGATGGAATCGCGGGAGCTGCTGGACCGGGAGGTCCTGGCCATCCCGCGGCTGGGGTTCATCGGGTGCCATCCCGGGATCCTGCCGGACTACCGCGGCGTCTACGCGCCGTTCTGGGCGAGGTCGCGCGGAGAACCGGAGAAGGTGGGGTGGTCCATCTACCGGGCGGATGACGGGCTGGATGCCGGCGCCCTCATCGCCAAGCGGAGCTCCCCGCCGCAGTTTCCCCTGCGGCATTTCAAGGTCGAGTCCGAGCGGTTGATGGTCGAGGGCGCATCCGAGCTGCTGAAGGCCGCGGAGGCGGCGGGACAGGACGCCGCGGCGGGGTCGGCTCCTCCGGCGTCGCCGGGTGGCGTGTTCACGCATATCGGGCTGTCGGATTACGTCAAGGCCGCCTGGAGGACTGCGCGGGGATGCGGGACGGATCGCTCATAATCCTCCTGTACCACGGGGTGGACAGCGGCGAGGGGTTCGCTGGCCAGGCCGAGCCGCATCGCCGCGAGTACATCCTGCGGGACCGGTTGTTCGAGGACCACATGGGCTACCTGCGCGCCCGGGGCTACCGCGTGCGCCCGCTCGGGGAGTGCCTGGACCGGCCCCGGGAGGCGGTCGCGCTGACCTTCGACGACGGGGAAAGGAGCTGCCACCAGACGATCGCGCCGCTGCTGGAACGGCTGGGGTTCCGGGGCGATTTCTTCATCGTCAGCCGGCTCATCGGGACGCCGGGGTACCTGACGGCTGGCGACATCAAGGGGCTCGCCGCCAACGGCCATGGGATCCACTCCCATTCCGCGACGCACCGGTGTCTGACGGGGCTCGACCCGGAGGGGCTGGAGGAGGAGCTGGCGGGGTCGAAGGCCGACCTGGAGGCGATCACGGGCACGCCCGTGGAGTTCTTCTCGTGCCCCAACGGCGCGTTCAACAGCCGGGTCATCTCGGCGGCGCGGCGGGCCGGCTATGACCGGGTGCTGACCTCGGTGGAAGGCTACAACCCGTCACGCGGGTCGCCCTTCCTGCTCAAGCGGTTCGCGATGCGGGCGTACACGACGACCGCCGGCGTGGCGGGCATCTGCGAGCGCCGGGCCGCCACCGCGTGCAAGGTGGCCGCCAAGCAGATCGTGACGGAGGCCTGCAAGGCGGTGCTGCCGTTTGCATGCTATGACCGGCTGCGGACGCGTCTGCTCCAGGCCTGCGGGAAGGGATGGATCTGACCCCTGGGCGCCGATTGTGGCTGAAGTGCGTGCTGTATGGCAGCACCACGGTCCTTCCTCTTCTTGTTGGCAAGCTGGTTCCCCTCGACTGGTACGCATTCCGTTGTTGGGAACTCCTGGTGGACCAGCGCCCGCACGCCTCAGCGGGTGGATGGTTCTATCCAAACGCACACGCCACCATGATTGAACGAGGCGACCTTGGGGTGCATACGGCGTTGACCATCCGCAGGCCTGCAGCATGGCAGACCGATGCCTACGGCTGGCGGAACCGGCCAATGTCTGAACCGCCTGACATGGTCCTGGTCGGCGACTCCAACGTCGCGGGCGCCTCATTAACCCAGGATGACACGCTTGCCGAAGCGCTGGCCAGGGCCACTGGTCAACGCGTGTACGCCTACTCGCCGGCCGACATGAATGACTTTTTTGCCGAGGAGCGGTTCACGGCCGGCCCACCAGCCACGGTGGTCCTCGTGAACGTCGAGCGCACGCTCTACACCCTTGAGGCGCTGCGTCCTGCACCCGAGCGATCCCCTCGCCAACTGGCCGGGCTGGTGACGCGTGTCTACGAGGGCCTCATGCCGACCGCCTGGACCATCGCCGTCGACCGGATATGGAAGAAGCCGTGGCTGACTCGGTACACGATTCGGATCGCTCGTGATGCGTTGTTCCTGCCGCTCCTGCATGCGGCCATGCGGCAGCCTCGACTGTGGCAGGTTCAGGATGCCATCTTTCCCTTCGTCGCCAATCCGTCCGAACGGATCATGTTCACGGAAGATGCGTTGAGATGGGCGCGCGCCTACCGCAACGGGGATCAGGAGGCGATCCTGCAGGGCGTGGTCCAGGTCATCGTGGCGTATCGCGACGCTCTCGAAGCGCGAGGCATGCGCTTCGTCTTCATGCCCATTCCTGACAGGGAACGGATCTACTGGGACCTGATCCCGCCGCAGGCAACGGATGCCGCAGATCCCCCGGACTTCCTGCCTCGGCTCATCAGCCGGCTGAACGCCGCAGGCATCAAGGTGGTTGAGCTGCAAGCGATGTTTCAGAGGGCGCGCGCGGCTGGCAGGCAGCCCTACCATCTCGACGACACCCATTGGAATGCCACGGGGGCTGCGCTGGCTGCAGATCGGCTGGCCGAGGTGATGAGGCCAGCACGGATCTCTGCCAAGGAGAGGGTCACCTCACACTGATGTTGTTCCACACATGGACCTTCGCGATATTTTTCGCCATCGTGTTTGCTGCCTACGTGCGGCTGGGCCATCGGGGCCAGAACCGGTTACTCCTTGCGGCGAGCTATCTCTTCTATGGCTGGTGGGATGTTCGATTTCTTGGGCTGCTGCTGTTTTCAACGGTCTTGGATTACGGCTGCGCGCTCGCGATGAGCCGCACACCGCATCAAGCCATTCGGCGCCGGTGGCTGCTCCTCAGCCTGGTGGGCAGCCTGGGGGTGCTGGGCCTGTTCAAATATTCCGGATTTTTTGTGGAGAGCGCCAGCCGGCTTGTTGGCCGCCTGGGGCTCGCATGGAGCCCGGCCACGCTGCGCATCATCCTGCCGGTCGGGATTTCGTTTTATACGTTCCAGACCATGAGCTATGTCATTGATGTCTATCGCCGGCACGTGCAGCCCACTCGTCGTTTCGTTGACTTCGCGCTCTACGTGGCGTTTTTTCCGCAATTGGTCGCCGGCCCGATTGAGCGCGCCGACCGGCTGCTGCCCCAGATCCAGCAACCGCGACGGATCCGGATTGCCGATCTCGAAGAGGGCGCGTACCTGTTTCTCTGGGGGCTCTTTGAGAAGGTCGTTGTGGCTGACAATCTGGCGCCGATTGTCACATCGGTCTTTGGCGATTCGCCGCCCTATGCGGGCCCTGCCGTGCTGGTGGCCCTCTATGCATTTAGCTTTCAGATCTTCTGCGACTTTGATGGGTACTCCAATATGGCGCGCGGGGTGGCCCGCTGGATGGGGTTTGACCTCATGGTCAATTTCCGGCTGCCCTACTTCGCGGCCAATCCCCGCGACTTTTGGCGGAGGTGGCACGTGAGCCTCTCCACATGGTTGCGGGATTATCTCTATCTCCCGCTCGGCGGAAACCAACGGGGAAGGTGGATGACGTACAGAAACCTGCTCCTGACCATGCTGTTAGGAGGGCTGTGGCATGGGGCGGCCTGGACGTTCGTGGTGTGGGGATTGTACCATGCCTTCCTCCTGGCCGGTCACCGGCTGTGGACGGAGCAGACGGGGTGGTCGAACCGCCGCGAAACGTCAGGCGGGGATCGTTGGCTGGCGCTTCGAATCGTGGCGTGTTTTCACGCCGTCTGCTTGGGCTGGCTGTTCTTTCGCGCCGATTCATGGAGCCAGGTCATGCACATGGCTCATGGCCTGATCGGCGGCCCGTGGACCGTCTCAGCGGTGTCAGTCACCGCCTCGCTCTGGATGCGTTTCCTTGCGGTCACGATCCCCTTACTCGTGATGCAGATCTGGCAGTATAGGCGGGATGATTTGCTGGCGTTGCGGCGGTTGGCGTTACCAGGCCGGTGGGCGGTGTACACCACACTGTTTCATCTGATTGTCCTGTGCGGAGCCTCCGGGGTGACAGCGTTCATCTATTTTCAGTTTTGAAAGGGATGATCAAGGGGGTCGAGGGATGACCGAGGGCGCTGCAGGGCTGGAGACGGGTCTGGCCGAGGGGCCGGGGGGCGCCGGGGAGCGGCTCGCGGGCCGTCCGATCCCTCCGTGCTCGATCGTCGTGCCCGTGTACAACGAGGCGACGATCTTTCAGCGGTCCGCCACGCAGCTCCTCGAGGCCCTCCGGGGGCTGGGGATGGCGTTCGACCTGGTGGTCTGTGAAAACGGGAGCACGGATGAGACGCCGGTCATCGTGGAGGCGTTCCAACGCGCCCATCCCGAGGTCCGCGTGGAGCGCCTGCCGGCGCCGAATTACGGGTTGGCCTTGCGCCATGCGATCGCGACCTGCCTGCACGACGCGGTGGTCCTGGTCAACATCGATTTCTGGAGCGGCGAGTTCCTCCGCGAGGCCCTCGTCCGTCTTGAGCACTGCGACATGGTCATCGGTTCCAAGGTGATGCGCGGGGCGCGGGATGAGCGGCCGCTCCTCCGGCGGGTGATCACGCGGGGCTTCAACTGGGCGCTCCGGCTGGGCTTCGGCTTCCGGGGCACCGACACGCATGGGCTGAAGGCGTTCAGGCGGCGGTCGGTGTCGCCGATCATCTCACGGTGCGTGACGGATCAGTCGATTTTCGACACGGAGCTCGTCCTGCGCGCGCAGCGCGCGGGCCTGCGGATCATGGAGATCCCGGTTGCGGTCCGCGAGCTGCGGCAGCCCGGCTACCGGTCGCTCCTCCGTCGCAGCCCCGAGGTGACGGAGAACCTCCTCCGGCTGTGGTGGGGGTTTCGAAGGGAGCGGTGGGGGGAGCGCTGGAGGGTCTCCCGGCTGTCCCTGCAGATCCTGAAGCGGATGCTCCTGAGGCAAGGTCCCCGAGCCACCGTCAAGTTTGCGTGGCTGGGGCTCTCCCGCGCGCTCCGCGGCCAGCCGCTGCCCCAGACGCCCGAGGTGAACCGGTTGCTCTGGACGTCCTACGACTGGTCCGGGGGCGGCCACGAATGGTCCCAGACGCCCGAGTGGACCTTGAGCGTCGTGGAGCACATCCTGGCCCCCCAGATCCCGACGGGGAGCCGGGTGCTGGAGATCGGGCCCGGGGCCGGCCGCTGGACGGAGTTCCTCGTCCCGCGGGCGAGCCGTCTGGTGGTGGTGGACCTGACGCCCGCCTGCCTTGCGATCTGCCGGGAGCGCTTCAAGCAGGCCGCTCATATCGAGTATGTCGTGAATGACGGCAGCGACCTGAGCGTCATCCCGGCCGACACCATCGACCGGATCTGGTCCTGGGACGTGTTCGTCCACATCCAATCCCAAGAGGTCGAGCGCTACGTGCGGCACTTCGCGAGGATCCTCTCGCCTGGAGGCCGAGGCGTGATCCACCATTCGAACGGCGCTCGTGGAGCGGGGTGGCGCAGCGTCGTCACCGCGGAAGAGATGGCGGGGCTCTGCCAGGCCCATGGGCTTGCGGTCCTCCGGCAGTTTAACACCTGGGGCGACGGCCGGTGGACCACACCGCTCCCGGCCGACCTGGTCACGGTGTTTGAGAAGCCATGACGCCCTGCCGGCCGTCGACGATCC
Source organism: Candidatus Omnitrophota bacterium (assembly GCA_023247155.1). GTDB lineage: Bacteria > Omnitrophota > Gorgyraeia > Aquiviventales > Aquiviventaceae > JACPAY01. The sequence continues at coordinate 6,630 of JAHFGZ010000018.1, read as the reverse complement.
TGGAATGGCTCGTGTTGGGCTATGTCGTGCTGATCCCGATCGGGGGCGGGCCGCTGCCCGCGAACATGGAGTGGGCTGACCTCGCGTTGGTCGGCATCTGCGCGGCGCTGGCCGCGGGACGGCGCCGCGTCGCCCTGGCCCTCCATCCGCTGGACGTGCTCGTGATGGTGTACCTCGCCGGCTCGGTGCTGTCGTTTCGCCGGAGCCCTGACCTCGTGCACAGCGGCCTGGAGCTTGCCAAACAGGGTTCTCTGGCGGTCGTCTATCTGGCCTTCAGCCTCCTCGCCCGTCGGCGCGAGATGGTGGTCAACATCGCCTGCTGGTTTGCGTGGGCGGCGGCGGCGCTGGCCGCGACCGGCCTGCTTGCGCTGGGCGTGTATCTCGTGACCGGCCGCGAGGTCGGCCCGTTCCTGTCAGTCGCGCCGATCCCCGCTGCAGGACACGTCGCCCGCATCACGGGGACGCTGCTCTCGCCGGGCTTCTTCTGCAATTACCTGACCGTCGCGCTCCCGTTTCTCCTCCTTCTGCCGAGGGGTCCTGCGCATGCGCACGCGACAGGATGGTGGCGCGCGGGGCCGCTGGTGGTCGTGCTCGCGGCTATGGGGACGCTGACCGCGAGCATCGCGGGGTTCCTCGCGGGGGGCCTCACCGCCGTCTGGCCACGGTGGGGGGCCCGTCGCGGGCTGCGCCTGGCGCGGGTGGGCCTGGCGACGCTGGCCGGAGCGACGCTGGTTGGGGTGAACCTCATGGTCATGGTCACGGTCCGCGACGTCAGCTGGGCCGCCGATCGAAACCCGCGCGTGCCGGCTCCCGGCCATCACTATGCGCTCCAGGAGGAGGGGGCGGGAGCCCAGCGGCTCACCGTCAGCGTGTCCTATAATCCGATGAGCTACTTCCTCCTGAAGCGGGTGGCGGTGCGGGCGTTGTGGCGGGAGCCGCTCACCGGGGCGGGGCTTGGCGCCTTCCATGCGGAGACCGAGCGCGCGTACCGCGAGGGCCTCCTTCACGCCCCGTACCGCCGCGCGGATCCGCATGCCGAGCTGCTCGGGCGGCTCGCCGAAACCGGGGTCGTGGGCGGGGTGACGCTGCTCCTCCTCTGGTGGGGGATTGCGCGATACGGCTGGACGCTGCTCCGCGGCGAGCCGGCATTCGCCTGGGCGTCTTCCGCGATCCTGGCGGGCCTGGTCGGCGTGCTGGTGAACAGCCTCAATGCCGATATCATGAATTTTCGGTTTGTCTGGATGGGGGTGGGGCTCTTGAGGGGGCTGCTCGATCGGTCCGGATGAGGATGGAGCTGGGTCCAGCGAAGATCGTGCGGGTCATCACGCGGCTCAACATCGGCGGGCCGTCGCTCCATGCCGCCTGCCTATCCACGGGCCTGGACCCCAGGCGGTTCTCCACCTGTCTTGTGGTCGGCGAGCCGGAGGCGACCGAGGGGAACCTCACCGGCCTCGTCCAGGGCTCCGTGGCGCGGATCATCCGGCTCCCGACGCTCACCCGCCCGATCCGTCCCTGGGCGGACCTGCGGACGCTGGCCGGGTTGCTCCGGCTTGTGTGGCGGGAGCGGCCGGCCATCATCCACACGCACATGGCGAAGGCCGGCGCGCTGGGCAGGCTGGCCGGCTTCCTCTATAATGGGGTCGGGCCGGGGCGTCGTCCGGGCCGGCGCGCCGTGTGCCTCCACACGTTTCACGGCCATGTGCTGGAGGGGTACTTCCCGGGGTGGGCCACCCGCGCGTTCCTCTGGATTGAGCGGTGGCTGGCCGCCCGCACGGACGTCCTGATCGCCGTGAGCCCGTCGGTCCGGGACGACCTGCTGAAGAAGGGGATTGGTCGGCCCTCCCAATGGCGGGTGATCCCGCTGGGGTTGCGGCTCGGGGCGCTGGCGCGCCTTTCGCCTCCCGATGGCGCAGGGGAGGCGTTGCGGGTCGGGACGGTGGGGAGGCTGGTCCCCATCAAGAACGCGGCGATGTTCCTCCAGGCGCTCGCGCGTCTGGGTGTCCAGACGCCGGTGCGGGGCCTTGTGGTCGGTGACGGGCCGCTCCGATCGGCGCTCGAGCGGGAAGCGAAGGCGCTCGGCGTGGAGCGCGTCGTGCGCTTCGCCGGGTGGCAGCACGACGTGCGCGCGGTGTACGAGCGGCTGGACGTCGCCTGCCTCACCTCATGGAACGAGGGCACGCCGGTCTCGCTCATCGAGGCGATGGCGGCGGGCCGCCCGGTGGTCGCCACCGACGTCGGCGGGGTGCGGGATCTCTTGGCGGACGGCGACGCGGCCGGCGAGGGGATCGCGCCCGGGACGTTCCGGGTCGCCCCGCGGGGGGTGCTGGTCCGTCCCGGGGACCCGGAGGGGCTGGCCGCGGCGCTGCGCCGGCTGGGCGCCGATGGGGCGCTGCGCCGCTCGCTGGGGGAAGCCGGGAGGGCCTTCGTGACCGAGCGGTTCACCGAGGAGCGGCTGCTCCACGACATCGAGTCGCTGTACCATGAGTTGCTGAGCCACGGGGGGAGCGAACCATGAAGGCATTCATCACGGGGGGCGCGGGGTTCATCGGCTCGCATCTGGCCGAGGCGCTCCTGAAGCGGGGCGACCAGGTGACCGTGTTGGACAACCTCTCCACAGGGCGCTACGAGAACCTCGCGCATCTGGACGGGCACCCACGCCTCCATGTCGTGATCGGGACGATCCTCAACGACACGCTGGTGGACAAGCTGATGGAGCGTTGCGACGCGTGCTTCCACTTGGCGGCGGCGGTCGGGGTCGAGCTCATCATCAAGAAGCCGCTGGAGTCGATGATGACGAACATCCGGGGAAGCGAAATCGTCCTGGAGATGGCGCACCGCTACCGGAAGAAGGTCCTCATCGCCTCCACGTCGGAGATCTATGGCAAGAACACCCACGGCCCGCTCCGGGAGGACACCGACCGCATCCTGGGCTCCGCGCTGAAGACCCGGTGGAGCTACTCCACCTCGAAGGCCGTGGACGAGATCCTGGCCTACGTCTACTGGAAGGAGAAGGGCGTGCCGACCGTCATCGTGCGCCTCTTCAATACGGTCGGCCCCCGGCAGAGCGGGGCCTACGGGATGGTGATCCCGCGGTTCGTCAGCCAGGCGCTGGCCGCCAAACCGCTGCAGGTCCACGGCGACGGCCGGCAATCGCGGTGCTTCCTCCATGTCCAGGATGTCGTCCGGGCGTTGATCCAGCTGATGGAGCATCCCGGGGCGGTGGGCCAGGTGTTCAATCTGGGCAGCCAGGAAGAGGTGACGGTTGAGGAGCTCGCCCGGCGGGTGCTCACGATCACCGGCAGCTCCTCGACGATCCAGTACGTCCCGTACGAGGAGGCGTATGAGGAGGGGTATGAGGACATGCCGCGGCGGGTCCCGGACATCTCCAAGATCCGGGCGCTGATCGGGTTTGAGCCGACGACGCGGCTGGACCAGATCATCCACAGCGTGGTGGACAGCGTGCGCCAGCAGCCTGCCTCGCCCAAGCGCCCCGCCGCGTCCCGCGGCCGGCGTCGGACGAGGAAGCGTCCCGTGAGGGTGTGAGGCCGCTCCGATGACGTCCCACGTGGTGGCGTGGCTCGGCACGGCTGGGGTGGCCGGTCTGACCGCGTTCTCCGTGACGCTGCTCCTGACGCCCGTCGTGCGCTTGGCCGCCGTGCGGCTCGGTTGGGTCGGGCGGCCCGTCGAGGGCCGCTGGGGCCGGCGCACCATCGCGCGCCTGGGCGGCGTGGGGATGTTCGCGGGGTTCCTGGCCGCTGTCTCGGCCTGGGTCCCCCTCGACGGGCCGGTGCGCGGGCTCCTGCTCGGGACGGCGCTGGTCTTCGGCCTCGGCCTCCTGGACGATGTCCGCGGCATCCCCGCCTCCCTCAAGCTGGTCGGCCAGCTCCTCATCGGCTGCGTCGTCGTCCTGAACGGCATCCGCATCGAGTTCGCCCCCTGGCCGTGGCTCTCCATCCCCCTCTCGGTTCTGTGGTTCGTCCTCGTCATGAACGCCTTCAACCTGCTGGATAACATGGATGGGCTGGCCGCCGGCGTCGGCGCCATCGCCGCCGCGTTCTGCGCCTTGCACGCCGTGCTCGCCCAGCAGTGGCTCGTCGTGTCGCTGGACTGCATCCTCATCGGCGTCTGCCTGGGCTTCCTCCTCTTCAACTTCCCGCCGGCGAAGATCTTCATGGGCGACTCGGGCAGCCATGTCCTCGGGTTGAACCTGGCGGCCCTCGCGCTCCTCGGCAGCTGGCGCGATTCCACCCATCTCCTGAGCGTCTTGGCGGTGCCCTCGCTCGTGCTGGCCGTCCCGATCTTCGATACGTGCTTCGTCACGATCCAGCGCCTCGTGCACCGGCAGTCGCCGTTCATCGGGGGGACGGACCACGTGTCCCACCGGCTCGCGGTGCTCGGCCTGAGCACCCGGCGGACCGTGCTCGCGCTCTACGGGATGAGCGCGTGCCTGGGCGCGCTCAGCGTGGCGTCGGTGTTCCTGAAGCCGCTGGCGGCCTTGGTCATCTGGCTCTTCGTCCTGATCGCCCTGGTGCTGGTCGGATTGTATCTCTCGCGGGTCAAGGTGTACCGGCTGGAGGAGCGGGACGCGGCGGCGGACCTGTCGTCGGTCGCCAGGCCCGTGACGCTGATCGAGACGATGCTGCTCCACAAGCGCCGGCTGCTGGAAATCCTGGTGGACTTCGCGATCGTGAGCGGGACGTACGTGGGAGCGTACCTGCTGCGCTTCGAGGGGGCGATGAGCGGCGAGGCCCAACGCCTCATCGTCCAGTCGCTGCCGGTCATCCTCGTGGCGAAGATCGGGTCCTTCGCCGCCTGCGGGCTCTACCGGGGCGTGTGGCGCTACCTCAGCCTCTCCGACCTCACCACGGTGTTCAGGGCGGTGACGCTCGGCTCCCTCGGCTCCCTCCTCGCGCTGCTCTACCTGTGGCGGTTCGAGGGCTATTCCCGGGCGGTCCTCATCATCGACTGGGCGTTGACCTTCCTGGCGGTCGGCGGCTCGCGGGTGGTGGAGCGGCTCCTGGATGAATGGATCAGCGCGGCGGCCGCGCGCGGGGTCCCGGTCCTCATTATCGGCGCCGGAGACACCGGCGAGCGGGTGTTCCGTTACCTGCGGCACGCCGCGCGCCCGACCTGCCGGGTCGTCGGGTTTCTCGACGATGACGCGAGGAAGCACGGGAGCCTCATCCACGGCTGCAGGGTCCTCGGGGGGCGCGCGAAGCTCGCCTCCGTCCTCCGGGACCACCAGGTCCGCCAGGTCCTGGTGGCCGTCAGCGATCCCCCGGGGGCGCTGCTGGAGGAGGTCCGTTGCTGCTGCGAGCCGCTCGGGGTGACCTGGAAGGTGGTGACGGCCGGGATCGTGAACGCGTGATGATCAGCGGGTGGCGCGCCGCGCGCCTCCTTCAGGAAGGCAGCCTCTGTGTGCTGCTTTTTTTGTTGCCCTTCTCGAAGGCGTCGGTGGAGATCTGCTTTGGCCTGCTCCTGCTCGGCTGGACGGTGGACCGGCTCAACCCGGCGACGAGGGGCGCGACCGTCTGGCGCTCGGCCCGCCTGCGCCCGGTCCTGCTCGCCGGGTGCGCCTTCCTCGCGGTCTGCGCGGCCTCCATCGCCGTGAGCGGCTTCCCCGCGCTCAGCGCGCGGGGCCTCGTGTTCAAATGGCTCGAATACCTATTGTTCACGGTCATCGTCGCCGACGTCTGCAGCCGGCCCAGGATCGTCACGCGGGCCCTGGCGTTCGTCGCGTGGTCGGCCCTCGGCGTGGTCGGGTACGCGTTCATCCAGGTCACGTTCGTGCTCAAGACCAAGGCGTACGCCTTCCATCCCCTGTGGTACTACAAGCGGATGATGGGGCCGTATGAGAACCCCATTGACCTGGCCACGTACCTCATGGTGGTGGGGTTCGTCCTCCTCGCATACGCCCTCACCCGGCGCGGCCCGGCGCGGTGGCGGCTGGGAGCCTTGGTGGCTCTCATCGCCCTGTGCCTGGCGGAGACGCGGGCGGTCGGCGCCTGGCTCGGGGCCGGCGCGGGGTTCCTCGTGATGGCCGTCCTGAGCCCCGCCCTCCGGCGGGCCGGCCTCATCGCCCTGCTCGTCGCGGCGGCGCTCGGGATGGCGGTGCTGCAGCGCGAGGGGCGGCTCGGCGAGGTCATGGCGCGGTCGGACGTCGGGGTCAGGGACCGGTGGGCGATGTGGCAGGCGGCGCTGGGGATGATCCGGGATCGACCCGTCCTCGGGCATGGGCTCAATACCTTCATGGCCAACTACCTCGCTTACTGGGTGGGAGGCGAGCGCCAGCCGCGGTATGCGCACAACTGCTACCTCCAGGTCGCCGCCGAGACAGGCCTCGTGGGCCTGGCGGCGTTCCTCTGGCTCCTCGGCGGTCTCTTCGCCCATCTGGCGGCAGGGATCCGGCGGGCGGCTGGGACGGGTCAGCTCCTGTTGCTGGGTCTGTGCGCCGGGCTCGTCGCCTTCGCGGCGCAGGCGGGGCTGGACACGAATTTCTATTCGCTGCGGCAGGCGGCGCTCTTCTGGGTGCTGGCCGGATTGGCCATCGGGTTGAGCGAGCGGGTCGCCGAGACGTCCTCCTCCGCGTGACGCCTCACCCATGCCGCCGGCACTCAGCGTCATCGTGCC
>JAHFGZ010000061.1 GCA_023247155.1 Candidatus Omnitrophota bacterium | reverse complement strand
TACTCCCTCCTGGACGGCGCCTGCCGCATCGGCCCGCTGGTGAAGCGCGCGGCCGAGCTGAAGTTCCCCGCGATGGCGATGACCGACCACGGCAACCTCTTCGGGGCGGTCGAGTTCTACGAGACCTGCACGAAGGCGGGCATCAAGCCCCTCATCGGCTGCGAGGGCTACATCGCCCCGAAGAGCCGCTTGGAGAAGACCGGCAGCGGCATCCGGGACACCAACGCCCACCTCGTGCTGCTGGCCAAGGACGAGAGGGGCTACGCCAACCTCATGCGCCTGGTCACCATCGGCTACCTCGAGGGGTTCTACTACAAGCCCCGGATCGACAAGGAGGTCCTGGCCCAGCACAAGGAGGGGCTGCTCCTCCTGACGAGCTGCCTGAAGGGCGTGCTGAACGTCCACCTGACGCAGGACCAGTGGGAGCTCGCGCGCAAGGAGCTGGACGATTTCATCCAGATCCTGGGGAAGGAGAACGTCTATGTCGAGCTGCAGCGCCACGGCCTGCCGCTCGAGGACAAGGTCCGCCCGCTGCTGCGCCGCCTGGCGGCGGACGCCGGGGTCCGGTGCGTCGCCACGAACGACGTCCACTATATCGAGCAGGCGCACGCCGAGGCGCACGACGCGCTCATGGCCATCCAGACGCAGACGACGGTGGATGACCCGCACCGCCTGCGCTACGACCAGCCGGAGTTCTTCCTGAAGTCCGCCGACCAGATGCGGGCGCTCTTCAGCGAGGAGCCCGACGCCCTCGCCGCCACGCTGGACATCGCCGACCGGTGCAATGTGGAGCTGGAGTTCGGGAAGCTCCACCTGCCGCACTACGAGCCGCCGGCGGGGAAGAGCCAGCAGGCGTACCTGCAGGAGCTCTGCGCCGAGGGCATCAAGGGCCGCTACGGCGAGGCCGCCCCGCCGCTCGTGGAGCGGCTCAGGCACGAGCTGGCGGTCATCCAGCAGGCGGGCTACACCAGCTACTTCCTCATCGTCTGGGACTTCGTGCGGTTCGCCAAGGAGCGGGGCATCCCCGTGGGGCCCGGGCGGGGCTCCGCGGCGGGGAGCCTGGCGAGCTACTGCCTCGGGATCACCGATATCGACCCGCTGAAGTACGACCTCCTCTTCGAGCGGTTCCTCAACCCCCAGCGCGTCACGCAGCCCGACATCGACATCGACTTCTGCTACGAGCGCCGCAACGAGGTCATCGACTACGTCATCCAGAAGTACGGCAAGACGAACGTCGCCCAGATCATCACCTTCGGGACGATGCAGGCGAAGGCGGTCGTGCGCGACGTGGCGCGCGTCCTGAAGCTCTCCTACGCCGAGGCGGACCGGCTCGCCAAGCTCATCCCCAACGAGTTGGACATCACCCTGGCGCGCGCGCTCGCCGAGGTGCCGGAGCTCGTCCACGCCTACCGGACGAACGAGCAGGTGAAGCAGCTCATGGACACGGCGCTCGTCCTCGAGGGCCTCACGCGCCACGCCTCCACCCACGCGGCCGGCATCACCATCGCTGACCGGCCGCTGACCGAGTACGCGCCGCTCTTCAAGAGCCACGACGGGCAGATCACGACCGGCTTCGACATGACGGCGCTGGAGCACATCGGCCTCCTCAAGATCGACATGCTCGGCCTGCGCACCCTCACGGTCATCGACGAGGCGGTCAAGCTCATCGAGCGGCGGCACGGGGTGCTCATCAACATCGACGCGCTCCCCCTCGACGACCCGGAGACCTACCAGCTCTTGGCGCGCGCCGAGACGATGGGCGTGTTCCAGCTGGAAAGCTCCGGGATGCGGGACCTCCTCAAGAAGATCAAGCCCACCCAGTTCGAGGACATCATCTCGGTCATCGCGCTCTTCCGCCCGGGCCCCATCGGCTCCGGGATGCTCGATGAGTTCATGAAGCGCAAGCACGGGCAGATCGCCATCCGGTACGAGCATCCGCGCCTGGAGCCGATCCTCAAGCCGACGTACGGCGTGGTGGTCTTTCAGGAACAGGTGATGCGCATCGCGAGCGACCTCGCCGGCTTCTCGCTCGCCCAGGCGGATTTGCTGCGCCGGGCGATGGGGAAGAAGATCCCCGAGGTGATGGAGGCGCAGCGCAAGGCGTTTGTCGATGGGTGCAAGCAGCACGGGATCACCGAGCGCGTCGCGAGCCGCATCTTCGACCTCATGGAGCACTTCGCGGGGTATGGGTTTAATAAGTCACACGCGAGTGCGTACGCGCTCATCTCGTACCGCACGGCGTACCTGAAAGCGCGCTACCTGGCCGAGTTCATGACCAGGCTGCTCACCAGCGAGATGGGCAACACCGACAAGCTCGTCGTCTATCTGGACGAGGCGAAGCGGATGGGCCTGGCCGTGCTTCCGCCGGACGTGAACGAGAGCCAGGCGTCCTTCACGGTGGCGGATGCGCGCACGATCCGCTGCGGCCTGGGGGTCATCAAGAACGTGGGGTTCTCCGCCATCGACTCGCTCATCCAGGCGCGAGCGGCCCGCGGGCGGTTCCGGACGGTGCGGGAGCTCTGCCGCGACGTGGACCTGCGGCTCATGAACCGCAAGGTGTGCGAGAGCCTCATCAAGTCGGGCGCCTGCGACAGCATGGGGCTCTCGCGCGCGGCGCTCCTGGCCAACCTGGACCAAGCGATGGAAGAGGCCGCGAGCCTGCAGAAGGATCGGGTGCGCGGGCAGCTCACGCTCTTCGACTCGCTCGCCGACAGCGAGCCCTCCCAGCCGGCCGCGGCCGCGCCGACCCCCGCGCGCCTGCGCGACTGGCCGGAGAGCCAGAAGCTCGCGTTCGAGAAGGCGCTGCTCGGCTTCTACGTGTCCGGGCATCCGCTGGCCCGCTATGAGCGGTCGCTGAAGCTGTTCGCCACCGCCACCTCCCAGCAGCTCCTCCAGCTGGAGGAGGGCGGCATGGCCACGGTCGGGGGCATGCTGACCAAGATCAAGCACACGACCACCAAGAAAACCAACGAGCAGATGGCGGTCTGCCTGCTGGAAGACCTGCAGGGCGACGTGGAGGTGCTGGTGTTCCCCAATAGCTTCGCGCAGCTCGCGCCGCAGCTGAAGCCCAATGCCATTGTGTTCGTGGAGGGGCGGGTGGCCATCCGGGAGGACCGGCCGCGGCTCATCGCCCAGCAGATCATCCCCATCGAGCAGGGCGCCAACAGGCTCGCCCAGGCGATGGAGCTTGTCCTGCGCCAGTATGAGCAGAAGGAGATGCTGGGGCAGCTGAAGGAGCTCCTCGCCCGCTTCCCCGGGGCGGTGCCGATCACCCTGCGGCTGGAGGTCCCGGACCAGACCGCGGTGCGGCTGCGCCTCGCGGAGCAGTTCAAAGTGGAGCCGCGACAAGAACTTCTCGATGCGCTCGATGAGCTGCTGGGCCAGGAAGCGGTGATCATCAAGCGGCAGCTCCCCTCGATCGGTGTGCGCAGCAGCCGGGGGCCGGCCGTTTCCGCGGCTTGACAAACCGGGGGAAGCGTGTTAGCGTGGGTCTTCCTATGGCGCTGACTAAGAAGGACTTAGTGTTGGCGGTGGCGAAGGACACCGGGATCACCCAGGTGGACGTCAAGCGGGTGGTCCAGCGGACCCTCGACCATCTCGTGGAGAGCCTGAAGGAAGGGAAGACCGTCGAGCTGCGCAACTTCGGTGTCTTCAAGGTTCGGCAGCGCGCCCCCCGACGCGGCCGCAACCCGAAAACGGGCCAGGAAGTCCCCGTGCCGCCCAAGCGGGTCGTGGTCTTCAAGCCTGGCCTGCTCATGCGCCAGGACATCAAGTAACTCTCCCACACGAGCGGTTCCATCACCTTCCTGACCGCCCTCAGTCGCAGGCCGCAGCACGACGCGGCATCGTGAGTCATGGGATTCCAGGCCGTCCGGGGCACAACCGATCTCCTGCCCGACGAGGTGGCGCGCTGGTCCGCGGTGGAGCACACCGCCAGGCGCCTGTCCCGCCTGTACGGCTACCGGGAGCTCCGCACCCCCCTGATCGAGGACGCGGGCCTGTTCCTGCGCTCGGTCGGCGAGACCACCGACATCGTCCAGAAGGAGATGTTCCGCTTCGAGGACCGGGGCGGGCACGACCTCGTCCTCCGGCCCGAAGCCACCGCGTCCGTGGTCCGCGCCTACCTGGAGCACCACCTCCACAAGACCGAGGGGTTCGCGAAGCTCTTCTACCTGGGCCCCATGTTCCGCGCCGAGCGACCGCAGGCCGGCCGGTTCCGCCAGTTCCATCAGTTCGGCGTGGAGGCGATCGGCTCCGGCAGCGCCTGGGTCGACGTCGAGGTCATCCTGCTCTGCATGGCCATCCTGCGCGCCTGCGGCGTCGCCGGGGCGAACGTCTGGCTCGCCAGCATGGGGTGCCGCGACGACCAACGGCACTCGACCGAGGCCCTGC
>JAHFGZ010000060.1:2681-4587 GCA_023247155.1 Candidatus Omnitrophota bacterium | reverse complement strand
GGCATTCGGCAGACGGCGACGTTGGGCGCCAAAGTCAGCGCCCCCCAAGCGGCGTCGGAGAACGAGGACATCTATAAGGAGCTGGAGCTCTTTGAGCACGCGCTCTCGATCGTCCGCTCGGACTATGTGGAAGAGCCCAAGGCCAAGGACCTGATCTACGGCGCGCTGAAGGGCATGCTCGCCGTCCTCGATCCCTACAGCCAGTTCCTGGACCCCGACAGCTACAACGAGCTGAAAGTCGACACGGAAGGGGAGTTCGGGGGGCTGGGCATCGAGATCACCATCCGGGACGACCTGCTGACCATCATCTCGCCCATCGACGACACGCCCGCCTACACGGCAGGGCTCATGGCGGGCGACCGGATCGTCAAGATCGATGGGGAGCTCACGCGCGGGATCACGCTGCTCGAGGCGGTGAAGAAGCTGCGGGGCAAGCCCGGCACCAAGGTGGGCCTCACCATCTTCCGCGAGGGCGAGACCGAGCTGAAGGAGGTGACGCTGGAGCGGGCGATCATCACCATCCAGAGCGTGCGGGAGGCCAGCATCCTCGAGGACCACATCGCGTATGTCCGGCTCTCCGACTTCCGCGAGCGGACGACCGACGACCTGGCGGCCGCGGTCGGCCGGCTGAAGGAGCAGGGGATGGACAGCCTGATCCTTGACCTGCGCAACAACCCCGGCGGTCTGCTGGACGTCTCGGTCTCGGTCTCGGAGCTGTTCCTGCAGCGCAACCAGCTCATCGTGAGCACGAAGGGCCGCCTCCGGAACCAGAATCAGGAGCTGCGCTCCCGCATGACCGGGCCGGTGAGCGACCCACCGATGGTCGTCCTGATCAATGAGGGCTCGGCGTCCGCCTCCGAGATCGTCGCGGGGGCGATTCAGGACCACCACCGGGGGGTCGTCATGGGGACCAAGTCGCACGGGAAGGCGTCCGTCCAGACGATCTTCCCCCTCAAGGACGGCAGCGCCTTGCGGTTGACCACCAGCGCCTACTTCACCCCGAGCGGCCGCTCGATCCACGGCCAGGGCATCGTGCCCGATGTGGAGGTGCCCTTCGAGAAGCCGGCGGAGCAGACATCGAAAGGGCCGACGGGGGATCAGGTGTTCGATCGCCTCGAGTCAAACCCGGATGCCCAGGACGCCGTGGAGAAGCCCTCCAAGGACCTCGCGGAACGCAAGCGCACGGACAACCAGCTCGCCCGGGCGATCGATCTGCTGAAAGGGATCAAGGTCTATCAAGCTGAGGGACGGCTTCGTGCCCAAGGACGGAGCCGCGTCTACTGACCGCGGCGCGGGAACCCCCATCCGCATTCTCGGGATCGAGACCTCGTGCGATGAGACGGCCGTCGGCATCGTCGAGGACGGCCGGCGCATCCTGAGCAGCGCGGTGGCCTCAAGCCTTTCGCTCCATGCGCGCTACGGGGGGGTCATCCCGGAGATCGCCGCCCGCGTCCATGTCGAGACGATCTGGGACGTCACCGCCCAGGCCCTGGCGGAGGCGCAGCTCGCCCCCGCGGATCTCGACGCGGTGGCCGTCACGCAGGGACCCGGCTTGCCCGGCGCCCTGCTCATCGGCCTCGCGTTCGCCAAGGGCCTCGCGCTCAGCCTCGGCCGCCCGCTCATTCCCGTCGACCACCTGGCCGCCCATCTCTATGCGGGCGAGATGTCCGAGGAGTCCGTCCAGCCCCCCTACGTGGGGCTGGTCGTCTCGGGCGGGCACACCGTCCTGTGCGTCGCGCACGGGGACTGCCGGTTCGAGGTGCTCGGGGAAACGAGAGACGACGCGGTCGGCGAGGCGTTCGATAAAGTCGCGAAGCTGCTGGGCCTGGGCTATCCCGGCGGGCCGGCGATCGATCGCCTCTCGGACGAGGGCCGCGCGGCCTCGGTGGTCCTGCCCCGGGCGCAC
>JAHFGZ010000060.1:0-2581 GCA_023247155.1 Candidatus Omnitrophota bacterium | reverse complement strand
ACCCTGCGGGCGGCTCAGCGGACCGGCATGCGCCGCGTGGTGGTGGGCGGCGGGGTGGCGGCCAACCGGCGGCTGCGCGCGCGGTTGAGCGAGGCCGGGGCCGCCAGCAAGCTGCAGGTGGTGTTCCCCCCGCCGGCGCTGTGCGTGGACAACGGCGCCATGATCGCGGGGCTGGCGTATCCGCTGCTGCAGCGGGGGCGCGTGGCGCCGCTCTCGGTCGCCAGCGACCCCAACCTCTGCCTCGCATGACCGACGTCGTCATCCTCCACCGCCTGCTCCTCATCACGCTCATCGCGGGCGCCATCGGCTACGAGCGCGAGCGCCGTGGCCGCGCGGCTGGGTTCCGCACGCATATCCTCGTCGGCATCGGCTCCTGCCTCGTGATGCTCACCGGCATCTACCTGATGGACACGTTCGCGGGGCGAGCGCCGTTTGACCCGACCCGGATGGCCGCGCAGGTGATCAGCGGGATCGGGTTCCTGGGTGCTGGCACCGTGATTCGCTCCCGCGCATCCATCCGCGGGCTGACGACGGCCGCCGGCCTCTGGGCGGTGGGCGGAATCGGGCTGGCCGTTGGGGCGGGCTTTATCCGCGGAGCGGTCTTTACCGGCGTCATGGTGATCGTCGTCTTGTTCGGGTTCTCCAGGCTGGAGCACATGATGCGGCGCAAAGACGCGACGAAGACGGGCGCATACAAATGAGGAGACCGCTTCCCTCTTTCGCCGTCGGATGGGGGGAGCGAAACAGGGAAGCGGTCCCGGGACAGTCATAGAGAGGAGGGCAGCACATGGCGATTCGACGGCAACGGCCGGAGGAGGCCGGGGAAGAGCGGTGGCTCGAGGTTGACGCGAGCATGACGGGGACGCTCGCGTTCAAGGACCCGGTCAACCTGCAGATCAACGGGCGGTTTGAGGGCACGCTGGACACCAAAGGCCACTTGGCCATCGGCGAGAAGGCCCAGGTCAAGGCCACCATCAAGGGCGAAACGATCACCATCCGGGGCGCGGTGACCGGCGACATCGCCGCGACGGCCCGGGTCGAGCTGCTCTCGACGGCGCGGGTGACCGGCAAAATCACCAGCCCCCGGGTGAGCATGGAGGACGGCGCCATCCTCCAGGGCGCGCTGGAGATGTCCGGGGGGGTCGGCGAAAGCGTCTGGATGACCATCGAGGAGCTGGCCCGCTATCTCGAAGTGGACGCGGAGACCGTCTCGCAATGGGCGCAGGGCGGGCGGCTGCCGGCGCAGCAGGAAGGGAATCGGTGGCGGTTCGAGCGGGCGAAGATCGAGGAGTGGCTGGCGCAGGAGAAGGTGAAATAGGAGGACGATGGAGAAGTTGTGGACCACGAGCGAGGTGGCGCAGTGTCTTGGTGTGACTGAGGTCGACGTGGAGGAGCTGGTCCGTCAGGGAAAGCTCACAGGCTACAAGCTGGGAGGACAGTTCCTGCGGTTTCGGCCCGGCCAGGTGGAGGCGCTGAAAGGCGCGGTGGCGTTTCGGCCATATGTCGGAAAGCCCACCGCGCGGGGCGCCGGCGCCTGGCGGCAGCGGATGCAGGACTTCCTCTACTTCTACGATTTCTATCTGGTCTCGGCGGCGTTCCTGGCCGTCCTCCTCATCTATCTGGTCGCCGCGGGGTGACCCCCATGCTCGACGAGCGCCGGCTTCGACGGTGGATGGACGAGGTCCGCAACGGCCGCCTGGCGCCGCGCGTCGTGGTGGACACGCTCCGGCGCCTCCCCTTTGAGAATCTGGGCTTTGCGCGGCTGGACACCCATCGCCGGCTCCGCCGGGGGCTGCCCGAGGTGGTGCTGGGGGAAGGCAAGACCCCGCAGCAGCTCATCCGGATCGCCCGCCGGATGCACTCCGCCGGTGAGTCGGTGCTGGTGACGCGGCTGGACCCCCACGTCTTTCAGGCCGTGCGCCGCGCCCTGCCGTTCCTGCGCTACGACCCGGTGGCGCGGCTCGCCTATCGCCCCGCGGACTCCCGGAGGCGCCTGCACGGCTTCGTCCCGGTCATGACCGGCGGCACGTCGGACGTGCCCGTCGCTGAAGAGGCGGCCCTGACGCTGGAGCTGCTGGGCAGCCGGGCCGCGCGGGTCTACGACGTCGGCGTCGCCGGCGTGCACCGGCTGCTGGCCCAGTGGCGGCTGCTGCGGCGAGCGCGCGCCATCGTCGTGGTGGCCGGGATGGAAGGGGCGCTGGCCAGCGTCGTGGCGGGCCTGGTGTCCTGTCCGGTGATCGCCGCGCCCACGAGCGTCGGGTACGGCGCGAGCTTCCAGGGCCTGGCGCCGCTCTTGACCATGCTGAACAGCTGCGTGCCGGGCGTCGGGGTGGTGAATATCGATAACGGCTTCGGGGCGGCCTACCTGGCCCACCTCGTCAATGCGGGGTCCCGCCGATCGTCCGCGTGAGTTCCTATCGCAAGGCGGGACGGCTGACGCCCCGCCGTCGGCGGGGCGGGCTGCGGGCGGGGGCGGTGCGCCTGAGGCCGGGAGCGGCGATGGACTGGCATTCCACCCGGTCGCGCGAGGAGCTGCTGATCCTGCTCGCCGGCCAGGTCGACCTTGAGGCGGAGAGGCCCC
>JAHFGZ010000017.1:5020-19344 GCA_023247155.1 Candidatus Omnitrophota bacterium | reverse complement strand
CGGAAGATGGAGCCGTAGATGTTCGGCTTCTTCTGGAAGACGCACGCGTCGTTGACCAGGTACCGGGTCGGGAAGTTGTCGGTGCCGTCGATCACCAGGTCGTAGCCCTTGATGAGGTCCAGGATGTTTTCGCGCGTCACCTTCGTGTTGAAGGCCGCGACCTCGACATCCGGGTTGATGGCACTGATGCGCTCCTTGGCCGACTCGACCTTCAGCCGCCCGACGTCCTCGGTGCGGTGGATGATCTGCCGCTGGAGGTTGGTGAAATCCACCGCGTCGAAATCGACGATGCCCAGGCGCCCCACCCCGGCCGCGGCCAGGTACAGGCCAAGCGGCGAACCCAGACCCCCCGCCCCGATGAGCAAGAGACCTGCGTCCTTGAGCTTCTGCTGTCCCTCGATGCCGACCTCCGGCATGATGAGGTGGCGGCTGTACCGCAGGATCTGGTCGCGGGTGAGCTGCGCCATTAAAAGGTCAACACCTTCTCCGCCGTTGCGACGTCTTCGAGCAGGAACGCCGGCAGCCCCCGGACCTCGTCGATCTCCGGGATGAGGTCGTCCCGCTTCATCCCGCAGATGGCCAGCGAGGAGCTGCAGACGTAGTACTTCACGTCCCCCGAGGCCTTGATGTCACGAGCCAGCTTGTGCAGATCCACCAGGTCCAGCTTCGCAAGGCGCTGCGCGACCCCGGCGGCGTCGGCGGCGTACGCGGCCGACAGCTCGTGCCGGTTGATGGCCGCCGGCGTGAGCCGGAACACCGACTCGTCCCGGAAGAAGACCCTCGCCTTCACGTCCGCATGCACCGCGGCCATCAGCAGCGTCAGCACCTGGATGAGGTTGTTCGTGCTCCCTCCCGACACAATGACTGCCAACGACTTCATGTCGCGAAAAAAATAGGTGCCGGTCCCATTTTTAATACACGGGGCCGTCTGATTCGGGTACCCTCGGCACCGGCACGTCCTCCGCGTCCGCCAGCGGATGCGCGTTCCCGTCGCTCAGCAGCCTGACGAGCTCCGCGTCGCCGACCCGCGCGCACCAGTCGTTGAACGGCTCACGGATCTTGCGCCCGCGCGTGTAACCGAGGAGCAGCGATTCGAGCCGCTTGGCGCACTCGGTCGCCGGGATCTTCCGCAGGACGGCGTGGTTGAAGGCCGCCCCCCGGCCCAGCCGCCCGCCCACGAAGACATCGTAGGCGTCGACGACCTGGCCGTCCACCTTCGTCTTGGACCCCATCAGGCCGATGTGGCCGATCTGGTGCTGGGCGCAGGCGTTCGGGCAGCCGGTGATGTGGAGGCGCAGCGGCTCATCGAGCGGGACGCGCTTCTCCAGGTACTCGACGATCTGGCGGGAGCGCGCCTTGGTCTCGGTGATGGCGAGTTTGCAGAACTCGGTGCCGGTGCAGGTCACGACGCTGCGGCGGACCGGATGGGCGTTGATGGACAGGCCCACTGCGGAAAGCCCCCCCAGCACCTGCTCCACGTTGGCCTCCGGGACGTTCAGGAGCAGGAGGTTCTGCCGGACGGTCAGCCGGATCGCCTTCCCGTCGCCGTAGCGCCGGCACAGGTCCGCCACCTTCTTCATCTGCTCGCTCGTGATCCGGCCGACCAGCACCGGGGCGCCGATGTAGAACAGCCCGTCCTGCTGCTGCGCGTGGACGCCGACATGGTCCCGGTAGGCGTCGGGCGGCTCCTGGTAGTCCGCCGGCGCGTCATCGAGCCGGCGGCCAAGCCGCTCCTCCAGCGCCTGGCGGAACGTGGCCACCCCCCAGTCGTGGATCAGATATTTGATGCGGGCGTGGTGGCGCTTCTCGCGGTACTCCGGCGCATCGCGCCAGATCTCGGTGATGTGCCGGATCACCTCGACCGCTGCCTCGGGCCTGATGAAGGCGCCGAGGCGCTGGCTGATGAAGGGCTGGGTGGACAGCCCCCCGCCGACGCGCACGTCAAATCCCGCCTCGCGGCGCCCCTCGACGGTCCGGGCGGCGCCGACGAGCGCCACGCATTGGATCTCCGGCTGGGAGCACCAGGTGGCGCAGCCGGAGATGCTGATCTTGTACTTCCGCGGCAGGTTGGCGTAGGCGGGGTTGCCCAGGAAGAAGTCGCTCACCTGCTTGGCGACCGGGCCGGCATCCAGGAACTCCTCCCTGTCCACCCCGGCCACGGGGCATCCCACCACGTTGCGCGCGATGTCGCCGCAGGCGCCGAGGGTGGAGATGCCCACCGCCTCGAGCTGCCGGATGATCTCCACCGCCTGGGTGTGGTGGATCCAGTGGAGCTGGAAGTCCTGCCGCGTCGTGACGTCGGCGTAGCCCTTGTTCTTGGCCGCCGCGATCTCGGCGACGGTGTCGAGCTGCTCGGGCGTGACGAACCCGTTGGGCTGCTTCGTGCGGAGCATGAAGTAGCCTTTCTCGTGCCGGTGGGTGTAGAGCCCGATCCACTTGCACATGAAGAGGTCGTCCTCCGAGAGGCTCTCGTAGCCCTGGGCGGCGGCGCGCTCCACCGCCTTGAGCACGTCGAAGGGATTGCCGTAGCGCTGCTTGATGAGCTCAGCCGTGTTCGCCATGGGACACCATCAGCCTCTCAGAGAGGGTGGACCTTGCTGCCGACCTCGCCCCACCAGGCGTCGAGCGCGGGGGTGAAGTACTTCACGCGGACTTTTTTGTACTCCTTGGTGCTGAAGAGGCTCTTGTGCGGGAACCGGCCGATGCGCTCCTCGATCCGGCGGACCACCTCCATGCAGGCGGCGTGGGTCTCGGCGTGGATCATCGTGAACAGGGGATAGGGCCAATGGGGATAGACCGGGCGCCGGTAGCAGTGGCTCACTTCCCTGAAGAGCGCCATCTGCTCGCCGCAGGCGTCCACCTGCTCCTGCGGCACCTGCCAGACGACCATCGCGTTCGCCTTGAACCCGGCGTTGCGGTGGTGCAGGATGGCCGCGAACCGCCGCAGGTAGCCCAGGTGCTCCATCTTCCTGGCCCAGGCGAACAGCTCCTCCTCCGTGGTCTCCGCCTGCTCGGCCCACACCGCATAGGGCAGCTCGAGGATGGGGAGGTCCTCCTGCATGACCCGGATGAACCGGATGTCCTGCTCGGTGAGCGGGGGCTTGGCGCTCATCCGGCGCTGCTCGTTGTAGATCTCCTCCGGGCTCTCCAGCGACGTCTCCCCGCCGGTGAGGTCGAGCTTCACCCCGATCTTGTAGAGCCGCAGGGTGGGGAGGATGATGGTCTCCTCCGCCTTGGCCAGCGTGTGGAGGATCTGGATGACCTGTTCCAGCGAATCGCTCGGCGGGACCGCCACCGTGAACCAGATGTTGAACGGGTCGTTGCGCTTGTAGTTGTGGGAGACGCCGGGGTGGGCGCTGATCACTTCGGCCGCCTCGTCCACCCGCGCCGGGTCGACCTTCATCGCGGCCAGCGTGCTCTGGTAGCCCAGCGCGCGCGTATCGAAGATGGCGGAGAGCTGCCGGATCACCTCGTCGGCTTTCAGGCGGGCGATGCGCTCGATGCACGTTTGCTCGGAGATGCCCAGCTTCTCGCCGAGGACCAGGAACGGCCGGTGGTCGACCGGAAACCGCTTCTGGACCTCCGTCAGCAGCGCCCTGTCGACGTCGTCGAAGGTCTGCGTCGCCGCGCTCATGGTTCGACTCGTTTCACTCGCTCACCATGACCCTGAGCCAGTCCCGCCGACAGCGGGACGCGTCGAACGGGTCATCCCCCCACCGGGGCCTCGAGGCCGAACGACTCGGCGTAGAGCCGGTTGACGCGCGCGAGGTCTTCCTCGGTGAGCGCGGGGAGATCGGACGCGGATGCGAACTCGCGCAGCGCCTGCTCGCTATAGATGTTCGGGAGCACGGAGGCGACCGCGGACTCGGCGAGGACGTACTGGAGCGCCGCTTGAGCCAGCGTCCGGCCCCGCCCCTCCCAGAGGAAGCCGAGCTGCCGGGCCTTCGTCAGGCCGTTGACCTGCCACTGGCGCTTGCGGTCCTCGGTGGAGACGCGGTGGAAGCGATGGTCGCTCTCGGCGAACACCGTCTCCGGCTTGACCGTGCCGTCGAGCAGCCCCGAGGCGTGCGGGACGCGCACGAGGAAGCTCGTCCCGGCCGCCCGGCCGAGGGGAAAGAGCGCCTGGCCGAGCCTCTGCTCCAGGAGGTTGTAGATGATGTAGACGAGATCCGCGCGCCGGCGCTCGATGGCATAGGCGCCCTCGTCGATTTGCCGCTCGGCGATCGCCGGGCCCAGGGCCGGCCCGTAGGCGCGGATCTTGCCCTCTTGCTTCAGCGCGTCCAGCGTCGCGAACAGGTCGTCGCGCTGCATCGCGGGAAGGCGCGGGTTGTGGAGCTGGTAGAGGTCGATGCGGTCCGTCTGCAGCCGCCTCAGGCTCTCCTCGAGGGCGAAGCGGACGTACTCCGGCCGCCAGTCGTGGGGCAGCTCCTCGTGGCCGCGGCGGGTAGAGTGGTGGTAGAAATCGTAGCCGAACTTCGTGCCGATGGTGATCCGGTCGCGGCGCTCGCCCAGCGCCTTGGCGAGGATCGTCTCGCCCAGGCCGTTGCCGTAGGTGTCCGCCGTGTCGAAGAAGGTGATCCCCAGGTCGCAGGCCTGCCGGAGCAGCCGGATGCCCACCGCCTCATCCGTGATCCCCCACCACGTGGTCGAGACGGTCCACACCCCGAAGCCGATCTCGGAGACGCTCACGTCCGTCGCGCCGATGCGTCGAGATTTCATCACTAGTCCCGGGTCCGGTTCCCTGTTTCCCACAGTCCCCGCGATAGGAAAGAGGGAACCGGACTCCTCATTCGTAGACCTCGGCGGGGATGCCGGTCGCGGCGGTCAGCCGATCCGCGATGGCCTGGAGCGTCGGGCGCGGCACCTCGGTGATGCCCGGCGCGGCGGTCCCCCGATCCACGGTGTAGACCTGCACCGACCGCGGCCGGATGGAGCCGACCGCCTCGACCCAGGCCCGGACGTGGGGCTCCCCGGTGTTGTCGTAGGCGCCCTGCATGAACAGGCTCTGCAGCACGATGTCGGGCAGCGCGCGCAGCGCCGCCACCATGGCCTGGAAGTCCGTGCGCCCGAGCGGCTGGTTGATGCGCCGCCAGGTCGCCTCGTCGGCGGCGTCGAACTTCATGTAGCGCGCATCGAGGAGCGAAAGCGCCGCGCGGACATGCGGCCGGTCGAGCTGGGTCGCATCGCTGAGGATGCCGACGGCGGCGCGGGGAAAGTGCGCATCCCGCAGCCGCTTGATCCCGGCGACCAGCTCCTCCAGGTCCGGATGGAGGGTCGGCTCGCCGTTCCCGGCCAGGGTGATGCAGTCCACCGGGGTCCGCTCCTCCACGCAGCGTTGGAAGGCCGCCGCGATCTCCTCGAGGAGCTGGGGGGCCCGCTTGAGCCGCTCCGACGAGCCGCCAGGCAGGGTCCACCCGTACTGGCAGTAGACGCAGTTCGACGAACAGACCTTGTGGCTGAGCGGGAGGATGTTGATGCCCAGCGACCAGCCGAGGCGCCGCGACGGGATGGGACCGTAGACGGTTGCGTCCTGCAGGGGGATGGTGTCCGGCATGGGTCGAACTACTATTGTAGAAGGGAGCGCCCGATTTTGCAATCCGCGGGAGGGAACTCAGGCGGGAGGCGGGGTCTTGCGCTCGGCGTCCCGCTGCTGGAGGGCCCGCTCGATGCGGGTCAGCAGGTCTTCGTGGTCGAAGGGCTTGACGATGTAGTCCGCAATTCCCTCCAGGTCGAACAGGTCCTTCATGCGGTCGCGGGCGGTCAGGATGATGATGGGGATCTTGCCCCGGCCATACCGGGTGTTGATCTCCCGCATGCAGGAGTAGCCGTCCATGACCGGCATCAACACGTCGAGGAGCACGAGGTCGGGCTGCTCGGCTTCGATCGCCGCCAGCGCCTGCTGGCCGTCATTGACGGTCGAGACCTGATACCCGCGGGACTGCAGGCGGATCTTCACCGCCAGGGCCAGCTGCTGCTCGTCGTCCACGACCAGGATCTTCCGGGCCTCCGCCATCCGCGCATCCTCCTCACGGCTTCACGAGCTGCTGCACCAACACCTCGCGGACCTTCGCCAACAGCGAGTCGATCTCGAAGGGCTTTGCGATGTAGTTGTAGGCGGCCCCGTTGATCCCGAGCTGCCGGTCCTTGCGCTCCCCCTTGGCGGTGACGATGATGACGGGGATCTCCTTGGTCTTCGGGTTCTCCTTCAGGAGGTGGTAGACCTCGTAGCCGTCCATGACCGGCATCATGAGGTCGAGGAGCACCAGGTCCACCGGCTGCCGGCGCAGCTGCTCCAGCGCATCGGGGCCGCTGGCGGCGGTGAAGACATCGTAGTCTTGGAGCTCCAGCGCCTGCCGGAGGAGCTTGCGGATCTTCGGCTCGTCATCGACGACCAGGATGCGGCCCTTGACCTGGGCAGGCTGCTGCAGCCGCCGCTCGGTGAGCCGGAGCAGCTCCAGCTCCGTCGTCCCTTCCTCCGGGTAGGTGGCGGTGACCACGAGGAACGGCAGGTGAAGCGTCTCCGAACCAATGGTGAACGACCGCTGCTCGAGCACCCGCCTGACGCGTTGGGCCATCGCCTGCGCCCCGTGCTGGTCGGCCTCGGCGAGGACGACCACCATCTCGCCCCGGCGCCACCGCAGGACGAGGTCGCCCCCGTCCCGGCGGCGGACCGTTCCCCGGAGCACCGCCTCCACTTCGTTGAGGAGGCGGGCGGTCTCGGCCACGCCGTGGCGCGCCTTGAGCTCCTGGAAGTTCTGCACCGAGAGCACCACGATGGAAAACCGGCCCTGCCGCTGCTTGGCCTTCTCGATCCCGGCCTGGAACAGCTCGTGGAACAACTCGGTCTCGTGGTACTTGGGGAGCGTGAAGGTGAACGTGCTGCCCTGGCCGAGGCGGCTCGTCACCCCGATCAGGCCGCCGTGGAGCTCGACCAGCCGCTTGCTGATCGCCAGGCCCAGCCCCGTCCCCCGGGTCCCCTCGTCGCCAGAGGCGTGCTGGACGCGGGAGAACTTCTCGAAGAGCTTGGGCACGTCGCCCTCCGCGATGCCGACGCCGGTATCCGCGACGCTGAAGGCGAGGTCGCTGGCCCCCTCCGAGACGGTGACGGTCACGCGGCCCGGGCCCTGGGTGAACTTGATGGCGTTGCTGAGAAGGTTGACGAGCACCTGGGTCACCTTGTCGGCGTCGGCGTAGAGCGGCGGCAGCTCGTCCGGCACCCGCACCTCAAGCTCGACGCCTTTGTTCTTGGCGAGCGGGCGCATGGACTGGACCGTCTGCTGCACGAATGGCGCCGCCTCCGTGACCGCTTTCTTGAGCACCGCATGGCCGGCGTCGATCCTCGCCATGTCGAGCAGGTTGTCGATCATCCGCGTGAGCCGCTCGATGTTGGACCGGATGATCGCCAGGTACTCCCGCTGCTCGTTCGTCAGCGGGCCGGAAATCTGGTCGAACAGGATCCCGGTGAACTCCTGGATGGTCGAGAGGGGGGTCCGCAGCTCATGGGAGACGGTGTTGACGAATTCGTCCTTCAGGCGCTCCACCCGGTGCCGTTCGATGGCATAGCGGATGGACCGGGCCAGGAGATCGCGGGAGGTCTGGACCGAGGCCTTGACCAGGTAATCTTGAGCCCCGTGCTGCAGCGCCTGGACGGCGACCGCTTCGTCGTCCGACGCGGTCAGGACGACGACCGGCACCCGCGGGGCATGATGCCGGATCTTGATCAGCGTCTCCAGCCCCTGGCTGTCGGGCAGGACGAGGTCCAGCAGGACCACGTCCACCCCGCCCTCGTTCAGGCGCTGCAGGCCGGTCGAGAGCCGATCGGCATGGAGCAGCTCAACCGGCAAGCCGGGTTGGCCCGCGAGCGCCTCCCGCAGGAGCTGCGTGTCCGCGGCCGCATCCTCGATGAGGAGGACCATGAGCGGGTGCGCTTCGTTTGGCCGTTGCGGGTTCGGGTTGAGTTTCTCCATCAGGTGTTAAGCGGCGTTCACAGCCACTATTAACGCAAGTATACCTGAGGGGGAAGCCAACGACAAATTGGCTGCGGGTCAGAGGGAAGCCGCCCACCGCAGGAACCGCAGCAGCGCGGCGCGGTGGCGGAGGGCGAAGCGCAGCAGGTCGGCCGGGGTGACGTCTTCCGCATGGAGCGCTCGGCCGTGCGCGTCCAAGAGGCCGTAGGTCGCGACCCGCCAGCGCAGGAGCGGCGAGCGCCACGGTGCCAGGAGGTACGGCCACGCGAGGCGGAGGGCGACGACGAGCATGCGGAACAAGAGCATGCGGCGTCTTAGCGCGCGATGGAACGGACCGCCGCCAACGCCGCGTCGTAGTTGGGGTGCGCGGTGATCTCCGGGACGTACTCCGCGTACCGGACCGTGCCGCCAGCATCCACGACGAAGATGGCGCGGCTCAGGAGCCGCAGCTCTTTGATGAGCGTGCCGTAGGCCCGGCCGAACGAGGTGTCCCGGTGGTCGGACAGGGTCATGATGCGGTCGACCCCGGACGCCCCGCACCACCGCTTCTGGGCGAACGGGAGGTCCACGCTGATGTTCAGGATCTGGACGCTCGGGAGCCTGGCCGCCTCCTCGTTGAACCGCTTGGCCTGCTGATCGCACACCGGCGTGTCCAGCGAGGGGGTCACGCTGATGAGGAGGGTCTTTCCTGTGAAGCGCGAGAGGGTGACCGGCGAGAGATCCTGGGCGAGCGCCTCAAACTCCGGCGCCTTCGACCCGGCCCTCACCTCCGGCCCGACCAGGGTCAACGGGTTGCCCTTGAACGTGACGGCGCCTCGTCGCTCCTGCGCGGGTGCCGCGGTGGCGGCAGTGGCCATGTGGACCTCCTGGATTCATGGGTGGCACGACAGTCCCCGTTATTATAGACTAGATGCTGACCGATGGCCATCACGCTGCTGCTCCATGGGAAGCACGGAGGTCCCGCCGTCCGCTACGAGCCGCTCGGGGCCTGGCTCGTGCCCTGGCGCTTCGGCGCGTTCGAGGACGAGTACCGGGCGCTGCGCGACGGGGCGGCCCTCATCGACTACTCGACCCAGGCGCTCCTCGAGTGCCGGGGCGCCGACCGGGTCAGCTTCCTGCACCGGCTCCTCACCAACGACCTGAGGCGGCTTGCGCCCGGCGGCGGGGCTCGTGCCGCCCTCCTCACCCCGTCCGCGAAGCTCCTCGCCGAGCTCCTGGTGCTGGCCGACGCGGAGGCGCTGTGGCTGCTCTGCGACCTCCCGCGCGCGGCCGTGGTCGCTCAGGCGCTCGAGCACTACCGCTTCTCCGACCAGGTCACGGTGACGAACCACGAGCGGCGCAAGGCGGTCCTGGCGCTGGAAGGACCCCGGACGCTCGAGCTGCTGACCCACCTGGCGGGCACCGCCGTGTCGCTCGCTGCGCCGAGCGACCATGCCACCGCTTCCCTTCAGGGTCTCCCGGTGTGGCTGGTCCGGCATTCCCTCATCGGGGGGAGCGGAGTGCTGTGTCTCGTGGATGCCGAGCAGGCGGAAGCCGCCTGGGACCTGCTGAAATGGGGGGGCCGGGCCGTCACAGGCGGCCCGGTCGGCTGGGAGGCGCTCAACACCGCGCGGATCGAAGCGGGCGTGCCGTGGTTCGGCCTCGAGATGGACGACGCCACCCTGCTGCCGGAGACCGGTCTGGAGGCGCTCACCGTGAGCCAGACCAAGGGCTGCTACGTCGGGCAGGAAATCATCGCCCGGATGCAGACATACGGGTCGCCGAGCAAAAAGCTCATGGGGTTGCTCGTGGAGGGCCAAGCGGCCGCGGACCCTGGAGACCGGATCGTGAAGGACGGGAATGACGCGGGGTGGGTCACCAGCGGGTGCTATTCCCCCGCGCTCCGGCGCTCGATCGCGATGGGCTACGTGAAGCGCGGGGCGTACGAGCCCGGCATGTCCGTTGAGATTGTCCGGGCAGGTGGGCGCGTCGCGGCCACGGTGGCCGAGCGGCCGCTCGTCACCTTTCCTGCCAGTGGCGCAGGAACTCCCGCAGATGCGTGAGCGTGGCCAGCGTGACCATCCGGTCAAGGAAGACCTTGCCCCCGAGGTGGTCGCACTCGTGCTGGATGACCCGGGCGAAAAACCCCTGCGCGCGGCACCGCACCTTTTCCCCGCGGCGGTTGTAGGCCTCCACCTCGAGCGATTCCGCGCGGGGGACCTGCCCCCGCAGCTCATCGACGCTGAGGCACCCCTCCCACTCGACGCGCTGCTTCTTCGAGGCGGTGAGGATCTTGGGGTTGATGAGGATCGTCAGCGGGATGGGGCCTTCCCCCGGATAGCGGCGGTTGTCGCTCACCTCGATCACCGCCACCTGGCTCGACACGTGCACCTGGGGCGCGGCCAGGCCCACCCCGTCGTACTCCCGCATCGTCTCGACCATGTCGTCGAGGAACCGCTGGAAGTCGGGCGAGGTGATGCGCTCCTTCGGAACAGGCTCGGCCTGGGCGCGGATGACCGGGTGGCCCAGGCGCGCGACTTTGAGAATGGCCATGTCAGCCGGAGACAAGCGGGTTGGACGTCGGGCCGCCGCGCCTGGTCAGCGGCTCGTACTCGGGATGCCGCTTGAGGTAGGCGCCTGAGATGTACGAACAGGACGGGATCACCGTCCACCCCTCGGCTTTCGCGTGCTCAAAGGCCGCCTGGCAGAGCCGCTCCGCCATGCCCCGCCCCCTGAAGACCTCGGGCACGTAGGTGTGGTAGAGGTCCAACTCCTTGCCGCTGTGCCGGTACATCAGGCAGGCCTCGAACCCCTGCAGCTTGACGCAGAATCGGCTGCCCGCCCGGTCGTGAATGACTGTTTCGTCCGCCATGATGGACCATTATAATGGGGACCGCCATCGATTTCCATTGCACAGACACCAGTAGGCAATCGGTGGCTGTCCCCGATTCATGATGGACGCCGCCGGAACCCTCCTTGAGCAGCTGGCCGAAACGCGGCCCGCCACCCGCGCGGCGCTGCGCCGGCTCAAGCTCCGGATGGCCGCGCAGACGGGAGGGCCGCTCCTCCGCAACGACGCGCTGCTGGCCCGCTACCGCGCGGAGGTCGCCGGCGGGCTGCGCGCGCCAGACGGACCGCTTGAGCGGGTCCTGACGCTCAACGGCATCCGCTCGCAGTCCGGCGTCGCCACCGTGACCGTCATCACCGAGCCGTACGCCTGCCCGGGCCGCTGCGTCTACTGCCCGACCGAGGCGCGCGCACCGAAGAGCTACCTGACGAACGAGCCGGCGGTGATGCGCGCCCTGCGCAACGACTACGACCCCTACCGCCAGGTGTCCTCGCGCCTCAAGACGCTGCACGAGACCGGCCACCCGGTTGACAAGGTGGAGCTGATCATCAAGGGCGGGACGTGGTCGTTCTATCCGGAGGGATACCAGCGGCAGTTCATCCGGCGCTGCTTCGACGCGGCCAACGACTTCGCTCAAGGCCAAACGGAATGCGGAATGGGGAATGCGGAACGGGGAATTGCCAAAGAACATTCCGAATTCCGAACTCCGAATTCCGCACTAGAGGAGGCACAGCAACTCAACGAGACGGCGGCGTGCCGCCTCGTCGGCGTCACCGTTGAGACGCGGCCTGATTACGTCACCGAGGAGGAGCTCCGGCGGCTGCGCCTGCTCGGGGCCACCCGCGTGGAGCTGGGCGTCCAGACGCTTGATGAGCGGGTGCTCGACCGCATCGTCCGCGACCACGGCACCGCCGAGGTCCGCCTGGCGACGCAACGGCTCAAGGATGCCGGGTTCAAGGTCGCCTACCACCTGATGCCCAACCTCCCGGGCGCCACGCCGGAGAGCGACCTCGCCAGCGCCCGGACGGTCTTCGAGGACCCGGCCTACCGCCCCGACACGCTGAAGCTCTATCCCTGCGTGGTCGTGGAGAGCGCCGAGCTCCACGAGTGGTGGCGCCAGGGCCGCTACCGGCCCTACGACGATGAGACGCTCATCGAGCTCCTGATCCGGATCAAGCAGCTCGTGCCGCCGTCGGCGCGGATCGAGCGGATCATCCGGGACATCCCCTCCAATTCCATCCAGGCAGGGTGCCTGGTGACCAACCTGCGCGAGGAGCTCCACCGGCGCATGCAGGCGCGCGGGCTGCGCTGCCGCTGCCTGCGCTGCCGCCAGGTCCGCGAGGACCCGGCGGGCCGCTTCACGCTGACGCGCCGCGCCTACGCGGCCTCGGGAGGCGCCGAGCTGTTCCTCAGCTTCGAGGACGCCGCCGCCGACCGGCTCGCCTCGTTCCTGCGCCTGCGCGTGGCGCCCGCGCAATCGTCCCTGACGCCGGGGAGATGGCCGGCCCTGCAGGAGGCCGGGCTCATCCGCGAGCTCCACTCCTACGGGGTGCACCTCGCCCTTCGCCGGCGCAGCGCCGGGGCGGTGCAGCATCAGGGGTTCGGGCAGCGGCTGGTCGCGGAGGCGGAGCGGATTGCGCGCGAGGAGTTCGGCCTGCGGCGGATGGCGGTGATCGCGGGGGTGGGGGCGCGCGCGTACTACCGCGCGCTGGGGTACGAGCTGGACGACACCTATATGGTGAAACGGCTCGCCTAATTCACGAGTTTGTTGCCGGGGCGCTTCGGGGGGTCGTTCTTGGGGCGCTCGGGCGCCGGCGGGTTGTTCTTGAACGACGGCGTCAGCTCCTTGTTGATCTGGGCGTAGGCCTTGTCCTCGTCCTCCGAGGCGACGATGGCGCCCACGGGGCACTCCGGGAGGCAGAGGCCGCAGTTGATGCACACCTCCGGGTCGATGATCATGAACTCCTGGCCCTTGTAGTCCCCGGGGTGGATGCATTCGACCGGACAGACCGTCGCGCAGACCCCGTACCGCTCCCCGAGACACTTCTCCATGATGACGTACGACATGCTGAGCCTCCTTGAGTTGTCGTGTCTCCTGCGACGCGGGGTGCCCGCGCGTCAAGCCGATTGGTCGAGGACGAGCTGCGAATCCGTGTCCCGCACGCCGCTGAGCTGGCGGATGCTCGAGATGAGCATCGCGAACTCCTCGTACGGCTCCGCGTCGACGAACGCGATGAGGTCGTGCTCGCCGGTCACCTGATGGACCATCTGGACGCCCGCGAGCTTCGCGACCGCGTCCTGGATCGCCGTCTCGCGCCCCGGCATCACATCGATCATGATGAACGCTTTCGGCATCGCTGACCTCCGGAGTATTGTAGCGTGGGCACCGGGGGACTGCAAGTCCACGCCGGTTGCAGCGCCCGCGCCGGCGGCGTATGCTGGGTCCATGACGATGCCAGGCGCCGCCTCCGCCTCCGGCACCGAGCGGTTCCGCCAACGGGCGGCCTCCTGCCACCCCAGCCACTTCCGCCGCCTGCAGGACTGCTGGGCCTCCTCGATCGGCCTCGGGACCTACCTGGGGGATGCGGACGACGCGACGGACGCGCGCTACGCCGAGGCGATCCGCGCGGCGCTCGCGCAGGGCTGCAACGTCCTGGACACCGCCGCCAACTACCGCTGCCAGCGCAGCGAGCGGACGATCGGGCGCACGCTGGAGGGGCTCTTCGCCGACGGGACGCTCGCCCGCGACGACGTCATCCTGTGCACGAAAGGCGGCTACCTCCCCTTCGACGACGCGGTGCCCGACGACCCCGGACGGTACCTCGCGGAGACGGTCATCAATGCCGGACTGGCGTCGTATGACGAGCTCGTCGCCGGCTGCCACTGCCTGGCGCCGGCGTATCTGGACCACGCGCTGCGGACGAGCCTCGCCAACCTGCGGGTGGCAACGGTGGATGTCTACTACCTGCACAACCCGGAGCAGCAGCTCGACGAGGTCAGCCCGGAGACGTTCCTGCAGCGCCTGGAGGCGGCCTTCACCCTCCTGGAATCCCGCGCGCGGGACGGCATGGTCCGGTACTACGGCGTCGCCACGTGGAACGGGCTGCGGGGCCAACCGAAGGGGCGCGGGCAGCTCTCGCTCGAGACGCTCGCCCGGCTCGCCGAGCGCCTCGGGGGCGATGACCACCATTTCCGCGCGATCCAGCTGCCGTACAACCTCGCGATGCCCGAGGCGTTCACGTTCCCCAACCAAACGGTCGACGGCGAACCGATGACGGTGCTCCAGGCGGCGGCGCGCCTCGGCCTGTCCGTCGTCGCCAGCGCGGCGTTGCTGCAGCGCCGGCTCACGCGCCTGCCCGCGAGCTTCGAGTCGCACATCCCGGGCCTCGCCACCGCCCCCCAGCGGGCGCTGCAGTTTGCGCGCTCCACCCCCGGCGTCACCACGGCGCTCGCCGGGATGTCGCGGCGCGACCACGTCGAGGAGAACCTGGCGCTCGCCCGGCAGCCGCTGCTCGCCGAGGAGCGCATCC
>JAHFGZ010000017.1:0-4920 GCA_023247155.1 Candidatus Omnitrophota bacterium | reverse complement strand
CTGCAGTTTGCGCGCTCCACCCCCGGCGTCACCACGGCGCTCGCCGGGATGTCGCGGCGCGACCACGTCGAGGAGAACCTGGCGCTCGCCCGGCAGCCGCTGCTCGCCGAGGAGCGCATCCGCCGCCTGTTCGACCGAACCAAGAGGTAGCCATGCGCCAGGCGACATGGCCCCTGGCGCTGTGGCTGGCTGGCTGCGCGACCCCGAAACCGCTGATGGCCGTCAACGTCCCGGTGACCGATCTCCGCGCCCGCCCCGAGACTCAGGCCCAACCCGCGGTCCATGACCCGCTGCAGGAAAGCCAGCTGCTCTACGGCGAGCAGGTCCAGGTGCGCAAGCGCCAGGGCGAGTGGGTCTACGTCGAAGCGGTCGAGCAGCCGGAGCTCACCCACGCGCGGCGCTGGCAGGGATATCCCGGCTGGGTCCCCGCGTCCGCGCTGAGGCCCGCGGAGCCGCTCGCGGCGCCGAACATCGTCGTCACCGAGAAATGGGTCGCGACGTGGAAGGATTGGTACGTCCGCGTGCTGTCGCCGTGGCGGTTTCCGCTCGGCACGCGGCTGCGGGCGATCGAGATGGGCGAGCAGGTCTGGCGGGTCGAGCTGCTCGACGGTGAGGTCGTGTGGATGCCGTACCGGGCCGCCCGGGAGCTCGAGGCCCTGCGCGCGCTGAGCCCGGAGGAGCGACGCCGCCTTGTCGTCCGGAACGCGCAGCTCTTCATCGGGGATGCCTATTACTGGGGCGGCCGATCGCCCGCCGCCTCGTCATCACCCCGCGACCCCTTCGGACCGCCGGGCCCGCCGGCCGTGGGCGGGGTGACCGGCGTGGACTGCTCCGGCCTCGTCAACCTGGCGTACCGGGCTGCCGGCATCGACATCCCGCGGGACGCGCATGAGCAGTTTCTGCGCGCGCGGCCGGTCAGCGCCCTGCGGCCGGCCGACCTCATCTTCCTCTCGGAGCGCGGCAACCCGTCGCGGATCGTCCACGTCATGCTCTATGCCGGCGGGGGCGAGCTGATTGAGGGGCCAGGGACGGGCGAGGCGGTGCGGCGCATCCGCGTGGCGGAGCGGCTGGGCTGTCCACCCGAGCGCCTGGCGCCCGGCAGCGTCGTCGACGGGCAAACGGTGTCGTTCGGAGCCTACCTCCCGTGATCCCACCACCTGCGCCGCCCCGCCACAGGCGGGGCGCGAAGCCGATACCGATGACCTCAACGTTGCCCGGCTTCGCCACGGTGCCTGAGGTGGGACCGCGCAGATCGCACCGTGAGGCGCAGGTGGTGGGATGACTGTCTGGCTGGCCGCTGCGCTCGGGCTCATCGTGGCCGCCATCCTGTTCGCCGAGCGCCAGCCGGGGCCCCATCGGCTGTTCCGATGGCTGCCGGTCCCGCTCTGGTGCTACGCGCTGCCCCTTCTCGCGGCCGAGCTGGGGTGGCTGCCACGCGACCCGGCCCCCTACCGCCTGCTCACGGACCAGCTCCTGCCCGTCGCGCTGGCGCTCCTGCTGCTCGGCGCGGATCTCCCCGCGGTGATGCGGACGGGCGCTCGGGCGCTGCTGGCCGCGCTGGTGGGCGCCGTGGGCATTGTGGTGGGTACTGCGATGGGCGTAGTGCTCCTGCGCCCATTCCTTCCGCCTGACGCCTGGAAAGGGGCCGGGGCGCTGGCCGGCACCTGGACCGGCGGCACGATGAACCTGCTGGCCCTGCGCAGCCTGCTGGCGATGCCCGATCCGCTGTTCGCGCCGCTGATCCTCGTCGACGCGGTCATCGCGTACGGGTGGATGGCGCTCCTCATCGCGGGCTCAGGGTTCCAGCGCCCGCTCAACCGGTGGCTCCGCGCCTCCGCCGTGACGGACGCGGCAGAGCCGCCCTCAATACTCCAAGCTGCCCGAACGATGCCGTCCCGCGCGCGTTCCCTGCTCTGCTGCGGCGTGGCCGCGATGGCCCTGGCGCTCGGCTCGCGGCTGGCGGCCCGGCATCTGCCCTCCTCCCTCCTGGTCAGCTCTGCGGCCGGCTGGACGGTCCTGCTGGTGACGACCGGGGCGCTGGCGCTCTCCCTTGCGCCTCCCGTCCGGCGCGTCGCAGGTCATGGAGCGGTCCTGGGCTATCCCCTGCTGTATCTTGTGCTCGCGGCCACCGGGGCCCAGGCGCGGCTGGACGCCCTCTGGTCCACGCCGGCCTGGCTCGTGTTGGGGCTGCTCGTCATGCTCGTCCACGGCGCGCTGCTGCTGCTCGCCGGCCGGGCGCTGCGCATCCCGCTCGGGACGCTGGCGACCGCAAGCCAGGCGAACATCGGCGGGGTGGTCTCCGGCCCGCTCGTGGGCGCGGTCTACCATCGCTCGCTTGCGCCGGTCGGGCTCCTGCTGGCCGTGGCCGGCAACGCCGTGGGCACCTACCTCGGGTTGCTCGCAGCTTCCCTGGCAAAAATGATTTGACAACAGGGGTAAAGATTCTTAAGTTATGTTCAGTGATGTTAAGCGACTGTAAGCAACGTTGGCGGTTACGCATGACAACATCAGCGCATGGGCGACGGGTGGCCGCCATGCTCCTGGCGCTCGTCTGGGGATTCTCACCCGTCGGCGTGGGGCTCGCCGCCGAAGAGCCATCCGCTCCACAGGCCGCTTCCCCCGCATCGGCTTCCCCGGAGGACCTGGAGGAGCCGCGGATGGAGCCGCTGCCGGTCCCGTTCGACCCTGAGCTGGAGGCGCTGATCAAGGAGGTGCAGGAGGCGCTCAACGGCGTCCACCAGCAGATGGTCCGGCGCAAAGAGCTCGTGAAGCAGACGAAGGATCCCGCCGCCAAGGCGACGCTCTACGATGAGCTGGAGCGCCTCCGCAAGGAGCGCAGCGAGCTGCAAGCGCTCCTCAATCAGCTCGTGGAGGAAGCCGCGGTCAGCCAGCGCACCGCCATCGACGAAGCGCTCGCGCGCACCCGATGGCTCGAGCAGCGGGAGGAACGCTGGGAAAAGAAAGAGGAGCTCATCCGTGACCGCCAGCAGTAATCCGACACGGGCGGCAGTGGGCGGGACGCTGGTGCTCGCCGTCGTCCTCCTCGCCGGCCCGGTTCCTCTCCCCGCACAGGAAGCTCCAGAGAAGCAGGAACGGGAGCGCGCGGAGCTCCCCCCGCTGACCGCCACCGTCTCCCCCGAAGAGGCGCTGGCCGCCATCAAGCGTCGCGCCAAGAAGATCCTCGAAGCGCGGCGCGAGGCCAGGCGCCTAAAGTGCTCCGGCGAGCTCACGCAGGGCCTCGGCTACGAGACGAACCCGTCAAACGGGAGCTCGCACAAGGGCGACACGTACTTCGAGGAGAGCGCCTACCTGAACCTCTCCAAAAAGCTGA
Organism: Candidatus Omnitrophota bacterium; assembly: GCA_023247155.1. Lineage (GTDB taxonomy): Bacteria > Omnitrophota > Gorgyraeia > Aquiviventales > Aquiviventaceae > JACPAY01. The sequence goes on along the minus strand of JAHFGZ010000017.1, from coordinate 1,589 downwards.
CCCCGACGCTCGATTGGTCCGGCACCTACAGCGGGAACTACCTCAAATACCTCGACTACGGCGACGGGGACTACACCGACCATACCCTGACCCCGGCGAAGCTGCGCTGGCGGCCGGGCAAGATGTGGCGCGTGGAGGGATGGTCGGACATCGAGTACAACTACTACCCGAAGGGCAAAGACTCCACCTACCGGAACTGGAAGATCGCCGGGCGCATCCGGCAGAACCTCTACGAGTCCTGGTTCCACCAGTTCCAGTATGAGTGGTTCATCCGGGATTACGTCACGAAGATGGCGCGGGACGGCGGCGGAGCGGACACGCGCAATACGCGGCTCGATATCCGCCACCGCATCCGGTACAAGGTTGGCACCACGGTCAAGAAGGCGCTGCTCTCGGTGGAGAACGAGTACTACTGGAACGACTCCAACGACGCCCGCACGGATTTCTACGACTCGCAGGTCTGGAAGTTCACCGGCTCAGCGAGCGGCAACGTGACGAAGAAGCTCTACGTCAGCGGCAGCTGCGCCTTCGAGCGGAAGAACTACGAGCACCGGACGGTGAGCGGGATCAACGCCGAGGCCCGGTACGACGACAAGACGACGCTGAGCAGCTCGGCCATCTACACCGTCAATGACACCTGGAAGGTCAGCCCGAGCCTCCAGTTCGACCACCTGGCCTCCAACGAATCCACCGGCGAGTACGACAACATGAAGTACGCCCTCACCGTCACCGCGAGCTTCTAGCCCGTTAGCCCTCGACTTCCAACAAAAACCCCGCCGCCACAGAGGCGACGGGGTTTTTGCTTCCTCGACCGGCGCGGGACTCGCTCAGCTCCCCCCCGTGTGGTCGTGCCGCGTCCCGTCCGAGTGGTAGTGGATCTCATGCATGTGCGCAACGTTAGGCGTGGCCGGGTCATTGTCGTGGTCGATCAGGTGCCCGGCGTGGGACTCATACACGGTGCGCTCGTAGTTCTGCTGCTGCTGGTTGTCGTAGTTCAGGTTCTCCGGCTGCATGTATTCCTTGGCCATCTCGAGCTGCTCCGGGCTCATCTGGCCGCCGGCCACCATCGCCTCCATCTGCTCGAGGCTGGGCATCTCGCCGGGCCCCATCCCCATCATCTCATGGCCGGGGCCGAACACTTCAAACTCGCCCTGCATGTATTCCTTGGCCATCTGGAGCTGCTCCGGGGTCATCTGGCCGCCGGCCACCATCGCCTCCATCTGCTCGAGGCTGGGCATCTCGCCGGGCCCCATCCCCATCATCTCATGGCCGGGGCCCATCATGTCCATCATCTCGGTCATCTCGCCGCTGGACCAGCGGGCGAACTCTTCTCGGGCCCGCTCGACCATCTCCGGGGGCGCCCCGTGGGCGAGCGCGTCGGTCTCCCACTCACGCATCATGCCCTCCGCATGCGCCACCATCTCCGCCGACGGCGTGTAGCGCTCACCTGACTCGAACGCGAGCATCTGCCGCTCGCCCTCGCGCATCATCAGCTCCATCTCGCGGGCCATCTCCGGGTTGCCCGCCTGCAGGGCCTCCAGCTTTTCTCGCATCTCGCCCTGGACCTTGGCGAACTGCTCCCGCGCCGC
>JAHFGZ010000059.1 GCA_023247155.1 Candidatus Omnitrophota bacterium | reverse complement strand
GCGCTCGCGGTCGAGGACGTACGCGCGGCCGCCGGTCATCCCGGCGCCGAAGTTGCGGCCCGTCTCGCCCAGGATGAGGACGATCCCGCCGGTCATGTACTCGCAGCCGTGGTCGCCCAGCCCCTCCACGACGGCCAGGGCGCCGGAGTTGCGCACCCCGAACCGCTCCCCCGCCCGCCCCGCGGCGTAGAGGATCCCGCCGGTCGCGCCGTAGAGGCAGGTGTTGCCGATGATGACGTTCCGGTCCCACGCGAAGGGCGACTCATCTGACGGCCGGATGATGAGCTCGCCGCCCGCCATCCCCTTGCCCACGTAGTCGTTCGCCTCGCCGACGAGCGTCAGGCGCAGGCCGTTGATGCAGAAGGCGCCGAAGCTCTGGCCCGCCACCCCGGTGAGCAGCACGTCGATCGTCGCGGGGGCAAGGCCCTTGTCGCCGTAGCGCGTGGCGACCTCGCCCGCGAGCCGCGCGCCGACGGTCCGGTGGATGTTGCGGACGGGGTAGCTGAGCTTGACCTTCGTGCCAGTCTCAAGCGCCTGTGCCGCGTCCTTGACCAGCTGGTCATCGAGCGGCTCGTCCCGCTCGTCGTTGCGCGCCACGGTGTGCGTGCGCGGCCCGGCGTCCACCGTCGTCAGGAGGAAGTCCAGGTTCACCGTCGCGGCCTTCTCATGGAGCGGGACCTGCCGGCGGGTCAGCAGGTCGCTGCGCCCGATGAGCTCCTCGAGCCGGCGGACCCCCAGCGCCGCCAGGTACTCGCGCAGCTCCTGCGCGACGAAGACCATGTAGTTGACGACCATCTCCGGCGTCCCGGCGAAGCGCGCGCGCAGCTTGGGGTCCTGCGTCGCGACGCCGACCGGACAGGTGTTGAGGTGGCACTGCCGGGTCATCACGCAGCCCGTCGCCACCACCGCGGCGGTGCCGAACCCGAACTCCTCCGCGCCGAAGACCGCCGCCAGGAGCACGTCCCGCCCCGTCTTCAGGCCACCGTCGGTGCGCACGAGGATCCGCTCGCGCAGCCCGTTCAAGCGCAGCGTCTGCTGCGTCTCGGCCAACCCCAGCTCCCATGGCAGCCCGGCGTGCTTGATCGAGCTGAGCGGGCTCGCCCCGGTGCCGCCGTCGTGGCCGGAGATGAGGACGGTGTCCGCGTAGCCTTTCGCGACGCCGGCCGCGATGGTGCCCACGCCGGCCTCGGCGACGAGCTTCACGTTGACCCGCGCGCCCGGGTTGATCATCTTCAGGTCGTAGATGAGCTGCTTGAGGTCCTCGATGGAGTAGATGTCGTGGTGCGGCGGCGGCGAGATGAGCGAGATGCCCGGGATCGTGTGCCGCACCCGCGCGATGTCCTCGGAGACCTTGTGGCCGGGCAGCTGCCCGCCCTCGCCGGGCTTCGAGCCCTGCGCCATCTTGATCTCCAGCTCCCGCGCCGACATGAGGTACTCCGGCGTGACCCCGAACCGGCCCGAGGCCACCTGCTTGACGGCGGAGCTGCGGTTCATGCGGGGGTCGGTGGGGTGGTAGCGGGCCGGGTCCTCCCCGCCCTCGCCCGAGCCGGACTTGCCGCCGATGCGGTTCATGGCGATGGCGATGGTCTCGTGGGCCTCCAGCGACAGCGCCCCGTACGAGATGCTCGCCGTGGCGAACCGCCGCGTGATCGCCTCGATGGGCTCCACCTCGTCAATCGGCACCGGCGGTCCCAGCGGTTTGACGTCGAGCAGGTCGCGCAGCGCCGTGGGCGGCCGGGTGTTGACCGAGGCCGCGAACTTCTTGTACGAGTCGTAGTCGCCGACCTTGATGGACTGCTGCAGGTGGCGCACCATCTCGGGGTTGAAGGCGTGGTACTCGCCGTCGCGGCGGTACGTGTAGTAGCCGCCCGCGTCGAGGTGCAGCGGCCCCTGCGCCTGGTGGCCTTGAGCGTGCCAGGCCAGCACCTCCTGGCCGATGTGCTCGTACGTGATCCCGCCGATGCGCGAGGGGGTGCCGGGGAAGCACTCGTCGATCAGCTCGCGGGCGATGCCCAGCGCCTCGAAGATCTGCGCGCCCCGGTAGCTGCCGACGGTGGAGATGCCCATCTTCGACATGATCTTGAGCACCCCCTGGTCCACCGCCTTGCGGAACTGGGCCAGCGCCTGGTCGAGCCGCTGCTCGCCGAGGCGCCCGGCGCCGTGGAGCGCCGCGATGGTCTGGTAGGCGAGGTAGGGGTAGATGCAGGAGGCCCCGTAGCCGATGAGACAGGCGACCCGGTGGACCTCGTGCGCGTCGCCCGTCTCGATGACGAGCGAGGCCTTCATCCGCCGGCCGGTGCGGATGAGGTGGTGGTGCACCGCGGCGGTCACGAGCAGCGAGGGCATGGGTGCCTGCGACTCGCTGACCCCGTGGTCGCTCAGGAGGAGGATCGTCGCCCCTTGGTCGACCGCGCGCACCGCCTCCTCGCACACCCGGCGCACCGCCGGGCGCAACCCCCCGGGGCCCTCGGCGGCATCGAAGAGCGTGGAGAGGGTCGCCGCCTTCAGGTCGCGCCGGCGCAGCGAGCGGATCGCCGCGAACTCCTGGGGCAGCAGCAGGGGGCTGGGGACCAGCAGCATCCGCTTGGCCGCCTGGCCTGGCTCCAGGAGGTTGGGCCGCGCGCCGAGCAGCGTGTTGAGCGACATGACGAGCTCCTCGCGGATCGGGTCGATCGGCGGGTTCGTCACCTGCGCGAAGAGCTGTTTGAAATAGGTGAAGAGCGAGCGCGGCTTGGCGGACAGCACCGCGAGCGGCGTGTCGTCGCCCATCGAGAAGATCGGCTCCTTGCCGGTCTTGGCCATCGGCTCGATGACCATGCGGAGCTCTTCCTCGGTGTACCCGTACGCGACCTGGCGGCGGGCGAGCGACGCCGGCTCGACGAGGACCTCATCCGCCGTCTCGCCGTTGAGGATCGCGTGCAGCGGCAGCAGGCTCCGCTCGGTCCAGTCGGCGTATCGCTGGGCGGCGGCGTACTCGCGCTTGATCGCGTCGTTCCGGAGCAGCCGCTTGCGCTTCGTGTCCACCGCCAGCACGTGGCCGGGCCCGAGGCGCCCTTTCTCCACGATCTGCGACGGGTCCACGTCCACCACGCCGACCTCGGAGGCCATGATGACGGTCCGGTCCTTCGTCACCCAGTAGCGCGCCGGGCGCAGGCCGTTGCGGTCAAGCGCCGCCCCGACGAGCACGCCGTCGGTGAAGGTCAGGGCGGCCGGCCCGTCCCAGGGCTCCGTCAGCATCGCGTGGTACTGGTAGAACGCCCGCACCGCCGGATCGATGTCGATGTCGCGCATGCCCTGCCAGGCGTCCGGCACCAGCATCATCATCGCGTGGAGGATGTCGCGCCCGGACATGACGAGGAGCTCGAGCACGTTGTCCAGGCTCATCGAGTCGGACCCGCCGGCCTGGATGATGGGGAAGAGCTCGCGCAGCGCAGCGCCCCACCGCGCGGACGACAGCGCCGGCTCCCGGGCCGCCATCCAGTTGCGGTTGCCCTGCAGCGTGTTGATCTCGCCGTTGTGCCCCAGGAAGCGGAAGGGCTGGGCGAGGAACCAGTTCGGGAAGGTGTTCGTCGAGTAGCGTTGGTGGAACACGGCGATCGCCGAGGCGTAGTCCGGGTCGGAGAGGTCGGGGTAGAAGCGCGCAAGCTGGGGCGCGACGAGCAGCCCCTTATACACGATCGTCTTCGAGGAGAGGGAGGGGATGTAGCAGTCCGCGAGCCGCTCCCGCTCCCAGGCCTGCTCGATGCGCCGGCGCACGAGGAAGAGCTGCCGCTCGAAGTCGTCGGCGGCGATCGCGGCGGGACGCGCCACCAGCGCGTGCCGGATCGCCGGCAGCGTTTCGAGCGCCTTGTCGCCCAGGACCGAGGGATCGACCGGGACATCCCGCCAGCCGATGAGGCGCAGCCCGCAGCCGGTGATGGCCGCCTCCGCCAGGCGTTGCGCCGCGTCCCGGGCGGCTGCCTCCTGCGGGAGGAAGCACACCCCGACCGCCAGGTCGCCCCGGGCGACCGGGCCGCTCTTTCGCTCCTTCAGGACCTTTGCGAACAGCGCGTGGGGGATCTGGGTGAGGACGCCGGCCCCGTCGCCGGTCTTGGCGTCGGCGGACACCGCGCCCCGGTGGGTCACGTTGCAGACGCACTGGAGGGCGGCTTGCACGATCTCGTGGCTGGCCGCCCCGTCAATCGAGGCGACAAAGCCCGTCCCGCAGGCGTCATGCTCGTGCGACGGGTCGTAGAGGCCGACCGGTTGTGGCTCGTGGGCTGAACGCATCAGTCACCTACACCGAGTGCCTCGACTATCTTGAGTTGATCAATTGGTCCGCTCGGCACTCGTGCTGAGCGATCCGCCAAAGTTCGTTGGCGGAGAGTCGAAGCACTAGCCCTATATTTTAGCGCGTTCGCCGCCCTCGCGCCACCGGGGAATCCGCCGGGTGATGGTCAAGTTTGGCGGGTGCCGCGGAGTCCCTCGACTCGGCTTTGCCTCGCTCGGGACGAATGCCGAGCGAAGTCGAGGCAGAGCCGGGGCGCTGACGGCGTGGAGCTACGAGCAGAGCGGGAGGAACGTGGGAATTAGGGGCGCGAGGGGAAATTGGTTCATGTCACCGGAATT
>JAHFGZ010000016.1 GCA_023247155.1 Candidatus Omnitrophota bacterium | reverse complement strand
TGTGGGAGGCGGCGCTGCGCATCATCAGGGGCTCAGCGCCGTTCCCGCCGTTTCCCCCCTCCATGGCCGACCCCAGCAAGACCATCGTCGTGCCCCTCGAGTTCCTCGTCGATTCGTAGCGAATTGACAGCGCGGGGGCCCTGCCGTATAATGCGCTTCTACGCGAGTGCTTCGACTCTCCGCCGATCAACGCAACAGAGTCGAGGCACGAGGAGACCCTGATGCCGCGGGTTGAAGTCCGAGACGACGAATCGCTGGAAAAGGCGCTGAGACGATTCAAGCGCATGCTTGAGCGCGAAGGGACCCTCAAGGCGCTCAAGGCCAAGAAGCACTACGAGAAGCCGAGCGAGCGCAAGCGCCGGGAGCTCCGGCAGGCGATCAGCCGACGCGCCCGCTCGGCGTAGTGTCCGGTCGCGTGCCCACCCCCCCTGCGATCGTCCACACAACACGGCCTCGACGCTTCCATGAGCGGGCGCGCGCTCGACGCCGTGCCGGGGTCGCCCCGGCCGCCGCACTCCTGCTTGGCATGCTGACAATGGGTCAAGACGCTTCGGCAACCCTGCCCGCCCGCGCCGCGGTGCGCCGCCTGGTGCTGGACAACGGCCTTCAGGCGGTCTGGGAAGAGGACCACCGCCAGCCGCTCGTGGCCGTGGAGGTCCTCATCAGGGGCGGCCTCCGGGGCGAAGGCCGGCACCTCGGCACCGGCATCACCCACTTCATCGAGCACATGCTCTTCAAGGGGACCCCCTCGCGCCCGCCCGGCACGATCGAGCAAGAGGTGCGCCGCTACGGCGGGACGATCAACGCCTTCACCTCGTTCGACACCACCGGGATCTCGCTGTTCGTGGAGTCCCGCCACCTGCGCGACGCCCTCGCCATGCTGGCCGACATCCTGCAGCATGCCGTGTTCGACCAGGGCGAGTTCGACAAGGAGCGGGCCGTCATCATCTCCGAGATCCAGATGAACCAGGACGATCCCCAGCGGCGGCTCCAGGAGCTGTTCTGGTCCCGCCATCTGCTGGCGCACCCCTACCGGCAGCCCATCCTGGGCTACCGGCCGCTCCTGGAGGGGCTGACGGTGCAGGACCTGGCTGCGTTCTACGCCTCGCAGTACCAGCCCCAGCAGATCACGATGGCCTGCGTCGGCGACCTTGACGGCGCCGCCTTCCCGGAGCTGGTGCGGGAGCTCTTCGGGCCGTGGCCCCGGGGCACGACCGACCCCCTCCAGCAGCTCGTCCCGGCGGAGCCGCCCAGCGCCAGCGTGAAGCGCATCGACATCGAGCTCCCCGTCCAGACCGCCTACGCGATGCTCGGATTCTCCTCGGTGCGCCTCTCCGACCCGGACCTCTACCCGCTCGACGTGCTGGCCAACATCGTGGGGCAGGGACGCAGCTCGCGGCTCTACGAGACCATCGTCCGGACGCGGCGCCTGGCGCATGCCATCACCGCCTGGAACTACACCCCGTACGACCCCGGTATCTTTGCCATCCAGTGGCAGACCGACCCCGAGCAGGCCGAGGCGGCGGCGGAGGCCATCCTCGACGTGCTGGATGACATCAAGCGCAACGGGGTCAGCGGGGCCGAGCTGGGGAAGGCGAAGAAAGCGGTCAGCGCCGCGTACCTGTTCAGCCTCCAGACGGTGGAGGCGAAGGCGGGCGACCTGGCCACCTCGTTCGCCGAGACCGGGGACCCCCTGTTCTCCCGGCGCTACGTCGAGGGGATCGAGGCGGTGAGCGGCCCGCAGGTCCAGGAGGCCGCCCGGCGCTACTGCGACCGGTCCGCGATGACCCTGGCCGTCATCCATCCCCCCGCGCCACCCGCTGCACCGACCGCCCCCCAGGGGCAGGCGGCGCCGATCCCGGTCACCAAGACCACCTTCGACAATGGCACGACCGCGCTCATCGGCACGGACCCCGGCCTGCCGATCGCGGCGATCGTGGTCGCGTTCCGGGGCGGGGTCCGCGTCGAGACGGAGGACACCCAGGGCCTCTCCAACCTGGTCGCCCAGCTGCTCATCAAGGGGACGAAAAAGAAGCACGCCCTCCAGATCGCCCAGGAGATCGAATCGCTGGGCGGGACCATCGAGCCGTTCAGCGGGCGCGACGGGTTCGGGGTGGTGCTGCAGCTCATGAGTGCCGACACGGCCACGGGCCTCACGCTCCTGCGTGAGCTGGTGACCCAGTCCACATTCCCGGAAGAGGAGCTGGCCATCCAGCGGACGCTCATCGCCAAGCAGCTGGCGGCCGAGGAGGACGAGCTCTTCGATGTCGGCGGGCGGCTGCTCCGGCAGACGCTCTTCCAGCGCCACCCCTACCGCTTCGATCCGCTCGGGGATGACGAGGTGCTCAAGACCCTGACGCGCGACCAGTGCCTGGCGTTCGCCAGGCGGTGGCTCGCGCCGTCGAACGCCGTGGTCGCGGTCTTCGGCGACGTCGATGCGGCCGCCGTGGGCCGCCAACTCCAACAGTTCTTCGGCGCCAACCCGCCGGGCGCCTCCGAGTGGCCGGACCGGCTGGCCGCCGAGCCGTTGGACGGCGTGCGCGAGGCCGCCCGCGCCATGGAGAAGGAACAGGCGCTCATCATGCTCGGGTTCCGCGGCAGCACCTACGCGGCTGACGACCGCTACGCGCTCGATGTCCTGACGGCGGTGCTCTCAGGCATGTCCGGACGGCTCTTCCAAGCGGTCCGCGAGCAGCTGGGCCTCTCCTACACGCTTGGGGCCGTGCACGTCCCGGGCTGGGACCCGGGGTACCTGCTGGTGTACGCCGCGACGCGTCCCGAGGAGGAGGCACGGGTGCAGGTGGCGCTGCGGGAACAGCTCGCGCTCGCCGCCGACAAGGGGGTCGGCGCGGATGAGGTCGAGCAGGCCAAGCGCTACCTGATCGGCCAGCACCGGATGGAGCTCCAGCACCTGATCGGCCTGGCCAAGCGCTCCGCGCTGGATGAGCTCTACGGCATCGGCTACGACGCGTGGAGGACCTATGAAGCGAAGCTCAACGCCGTCACCGTGTCGATGGTGAACGAGGCGGCGGCGCGTTACCTGACGATGCCGCATCGCGCCGAGGTGGTGATTTCCCCTGATGGACACGAAGCTCGATAACCGTCGCGGGGACATTGGCAGTGTCCCCGCCGTCCACCGGCCGGCAGTGGCGGGATACTATTACCCGGCCGCCGAGCAGGTGCTCCGGGCGGCCGTTGATGGCTGGACCCGGCAGGACGCGCTACCCCTGCCGGCGCGCGCCGTGATTGTCCCGCACGGGAGCTACGCCCGCTCCGGGGCCATCGCGGGGGCGGTGTGCTCGCGGGTGGCGATCCCGCGCCGGTGCCTCCTCCTCGGCCCGTCGCACACCGGCAGCTGGATGCGCTGGAGCCTGATGGCCGCCGGGGCCTACCGGACGCCGCTGGGCGACGTCCCGGTCGACGAGGCCGGAGCGGAGGCGCTCCGCCGGCGGTGCCCGTTTCTCGAAGTCGACGGCTGGGCGCAGCGCGGGGAGCATGCGCTGGAGGTCGTGCTCCCGTTCCTGCAGCGCCTCGGCCCGGCGGACCTGACGCTGATCCCCATCGTGATGGGGTCGGAGACCGAGGGGGAGATTAGCCGGCTGGCCGCCGCGATGGCCCAGACGGTCCGGATGTCCGAGGAACCCTGGCTGCTCATCGCCAGCGCCGACCTCTCACAGTACGAGCCGCGTGACCGCGCGGCCGCGCTCGACCGCGAACTGGCCGAGCGGATCACCGACCTGGACGGGGCGGGGCTGCTGCGGATGACACGGGGGCGCGCCGCCCGCATGTGCGGGGCGGGCGCGGCCGCCTGCATCCTCGAGGCCGCCGCGGCGCTGGGCGGGTCCCGCGGGACGCTCGTGCAGTACGGCACCAGCGCCGATGCCGGGGGGGATCCCCACGCGGTGACCGGCTACGCCGGTTTCATGATCACCTGACGGATGGACGAACCGACCCAGAAGCGGGTGGACGAATCCTGGAAGGAACAGGCCGAGCGCGAAAAACGCGCGACTGGGACGGCCGCCTCACCGGCCGGCCAGGCGCCTCCCGCAAGGCCCAAGCCGGCGGGGCGCGGTCCCGCCGAGGAGCTGCCGGAGGCGCGCTTTGACCTGTTCATCTCGGGCCTGGCGATGGAAGCGCTGATCGCCCTCGGGGATATGGCCCATCCCGTCACCCGAAAGCAGGCGGTGAACCTGCCCCACGCCAAGTACCTCATCGACCTGCTCGGGGTGCTCGAGGAGAAGACCAAGGGCAACCTCACGGCGGACGAAGGCAAGCTGTTCACGGAGACGCTCTACCAGGTCCGGATGCGGTACCTCGCGAAGGCGGGGCCGGCGGCATGAGCAACGTGCTCATCGGGCTGGGTCTCATCGCGGCGGTGGCCATCGCCGCCTGGTGGCTGCGAGGCCAGCTGGCGCGGTTGTCGGACCAGGTCATCGGGCGCGCGACCGAGGCCGTCGTCCAGCGCGCGGGTCAAGAGTTTGAGCGGGCACGACAGCAGGACACCCACGAACTCGCCTTGAAGAAGCAGCAGATCGAGCACGCGATCGGGCAGCTCGAAGTTCGGGTAGGCGATGTCACGAAGCTCGTGCGGGAGCTGGAGAAGGACCGCGACCAGCAGTTCGGGACGCTCAAGAGCGAGCTCGCTCAGGTGATCAAGCAAACCGACTTGCTGGGGCAGACCACCTCGGGCCTAGTCGCGGTGCTGGGCAACGCCCGGGTCCGCGGCCAGTGGGGGGAGAAGATGGCGGAGGACATTTTGGCCGCCTGTGGCCTGCAGCATGGGATCCAGTACCTGAGGGAGAAGGAAATCGCGGCCGGCCGGCCCGACTACACGTTCCTGCTGCCGGACCACCACAAGCTGTTCATGGACGTGAAATTCCCGTTGGACCACTACTTGGCGTACGCCCAGAGTCAGGGACAGGATCAGCAGCGCGAGAAGGAGCAGTTCATCCGCGACGTGCGCGAGCACATCCGCGCGATGGAGCGCCGCGACTACGTGGCCCATGAGGATGGCTCGCTCGACTACATCATCGTCTTCATCCCGAACGAGCAGGTGTACGGGGCGGTCAATGAGTGGATGCCTGGCCTCATCGACGAGTGCCTCAAGAAGCGGACGATCCTGTGCGGCCCCTGGACGCTCTACGCCATCCTGCGCGTCATCTGGCAAGCATGGCAGAATTACAACTACTCGCTGGCGATCCGGGACATTATCAAGGCGATCAACGGCTTCCTGCAGGACTACACGAAGTTCAAGGAGCGGTTCGCGGATCTCGGCGACCGGCTCCACCGGGCCCTGGAGAAGTACGACGAGATCGCCAGCACTAGCTACCGCCGGCTCGACGCCCGCCTGCAGCAGATTGAGGGCTACCGCAAGGGCCACCAGATCCCGGAGGAAACGGCGGACCCCGAGCCGCCGATGGCGGCGTTGACGTCAAAGCCGGAGGAAACATGATCGACCCGAAGCTGCTCGAGATCCTCGCCTGTCCGGCCTGCAAGACCGAGGTGAAACTGGAGCGCGACCGCCTCGTGTGCGTCCGGTGCGGCCGGCGCTACCCCATCCGCGACGGGATCCCCGTCATGCTGATCGACGAGGCCGAGCAGCCGAGGCAAACCCAATGAGAATGCGGAATGCGGAATGCGGAATGCGGAATGAACAGCGTGATTCCGAATTCCGAATTCCGAATTCCGCATTGCGGCGATGAAAAAGATTCTGGTCATCCACGGGCCGAACCTCCAGCTGCTGGGCGAGCGCCAGCCCTCCATCTACGGGCGCACGGACCTCGCCTCGATCGACCGGGACCTCAAGCGGCTGGCGGCGGCGAGGGGGGCGACGCTGACGATCATGCAGTCGAACCACGAGGGGGAGATCGTGGAGCGCATCGGCAGCGCCAAAGGGCGCTACGACGCGCTCCTCATCAACCCGGCCGCCTACACCCACACCAGCGTGGCGATCCGCGACGCGATCGAGGCCGCCGGGGTGCCCGCGGTCGAGGTCCACCTCTCCAACATCTACGCGCGCGAAGCCTTCCGGCACCAATCGCTGATCGCCCCGGTCTGCCGGGGCCAGGTCTGCGGGTTCGGCCCCGCCAGCTACCGGCTGGGCCTCCAGGCGGCGCTCACCCTGGGCGCCCGGCCGCGGAAGCCCGGCCGCAAGGGATGATCTCCACCAGCGAGTTCAAGAACGGTGAGGCCATCGTCATGGACGGCCAGCTCTGGACCATCGTGGAGTTCCAGCACGTCAAGCCCGGGAAGGGCGGCGCGTTTGTCCGCACGAAGCTGCGGCGGATGCGGGATAGCTCCGTCATCGAACGCACCTTCCGATCCGGGGAGAAGTTCCAGGAGGCCTACATCGAGAAGCGGACGCTCCAGTACCTCTATCGGACCGCCGACGCCTTCCACCTGATGGACACCGCGTCGTACGAGCCGCTCCAGGTCCCGGCGCCGGTCCTGGGGCAGGCGGCCGGGTTCCTCAAGGAGAACATGGAGCTCGAGGGCCAGTTCCACGACGGGCAGCTCATCGGCATCCAGCCGCCCATGTTCGTCGAGGTGCACGTGCAGTCCACCGAACCCGGCGTGCGGGGCGACACCTCCAAGGCCGGAATGAAACCCGCGACGCTGGAAACAGGCGCCACCATCCAGGTGCCGCTCTTCATTGAACCGGGAGACCTGATCCGGGTCGACACGAGAACCAGCTCCTACGTCTCCCGCGTGTAACCGCCGCGGCAACCGAGCGAGGGCCACGTGGACAAACGACTGAAGACGTCCGAACGGGAAGCGTTCCGGCTCATCGAGGAGATGCTCCAGCTCATGGAGAGCCGGGGCCTCGTGGAGCTGGAGATGGAGCACCAGGGCCTGCGAATCCGCCTCAAGAAGGCCGCCCCAGGCCACGCCCCCCAGGTCGTCGAGTACGTGGCGGGCGTGCCCCATCCGCCCGCCCCGGCGCACGAGCTGCCGCCGGGGGACGCGGAGAGCCATCGGATCGTCATCAAGTCGCCGATGGTCGGCACCTTCTACCGCGCCCCGGCGCCCGATGCGCCCCCGTTCGCGGAGGTCGGCCAGGACCTCGAGGTCGGCCAGGTCGTCTGCATCCTGGAGGCGATGAAGCTGATGAATGAGATCAAGTCCGAGGTCGCCGGCCGCATCACGGAGATCCTGGTCGAGAGCGGTTCGCCCGTGGAATTCGGCCAGCCGCTCTTCGTGGTCGAGCCGAGCGCCTAACCCCATCCGGATCCTGACGCCCCTTGCCGTCGATGTTCTCAAAGATCCTGATCGCCAACCGGGGGGAGATCGCCGTCCGCGTCATCCGGGCCTGCAAGGAGATGGGCATCCGGACGGTCGCCATCTACTCCGAGGCGGACCGCGCCAGCCTCCACGTCCGCCTGGCCGACGAGGCGATCTGCGTCGGGGGGCCGAAGCCCGAGCAGAGCTACCTCAACATCCCGGCGATCATCAGCGCCGCCGAGATCACGGACGTCGAGGGGATCCACCCGGGCTACGGCTTCCTCTCCCAGAACGCCCACTTCGCGGAGATCTGCGAATCCTGCAACATCACCTTCATCGGGCCGCCCCCGCAGGCGATGCAGCTCATGGGCGACAAGCTCGCGGCGAAGGACCTCGTGCGCAAGGCGGGGATCCCGATCATCCCGGGGAGCATGGCCGCGGTCCGCAACAAGGAGGACGCCCTGAAGACCGCCCGGCGCATCCAGTACCCGGTCATCGTCAAGGCGGCGGCGGGCGGCGGCGGGCGGGGGATGCGGGTGTGCCACAATGACGTCCGGCTCATCAGCGCCCTCATGACCTGCCAGGCGGAGGCCGAGGCCAGCTTCGGCAGCCGGGACGTCTTCGTCGAGAAGTACCTCCAGGAGCCCCGGCACATCGAGTTCCAGGTCCTCGCGGACAAGGCTGGCCACATCGTCCACCTCGGGGAGCGGGACTGCACGATCCAGCGGCGCCACCAGAAGCTCGTGGAGGAATCGCCCTCCCCGGCGGTCGACGGGAAGCTCCGTCGGAAGATGGGCGAGCTGGCGGTCCGGGCGGCCAAGGCGGCCGGGTACGTCTCGGCGGGGACGGTGGAGTTCCTCCTCAGCCGGGACGGGACATTCTACTTCATCGAGATGAACACCCGCATCCAGGTCGAGCATCCGGTCACGGAGATGGTGACCGGGATCGACCTCGTCAAGGAGCAGATCCGGATCGCGGCGGGCGAACCGCTCGGCTACAAGCAGGACGACATCGCGCTGGAGGGGTGGGCGATCGAATGCCGGATCAACGCGGAAGACCCCTCCAACGGGTTTTCCCCCTGCCCGGGGCGCATCACGGACTACCAGCCCCCGGGCGGGCGCGGCATCCGCGTCGACACCCACGTCTTCGCCGGCTACGACGTGCCCCCATTCTACGACTCCCTGCTCGCCAAGGTCATCAGCGTCGGCGCCTCGCGCGAGGACGCCATCCGGATCATGCAGCGCGCGCTGGATGAGTTCCTCCTCGAGCCGATCCGGACCACGATTCCGCTCCACAAGCAGATCTTCAGCGATCCAACGTTCTGGCGCGGGCAGCTGGCCACCAATTACCTCGATCGCCAGTTCCAACTGGGAGAGGCTGAATGATCTCACCCCCTGCGAGGCATCTGGGCGTGCTGACCGGCGGTGGCGACTGTCCGGGGCTCAACCCCGTCATCCGGGCCGTGACGCGCCGGGCGATCCAGGGAGGGCTGGCGGTCACCGGCATCCGCAACGGCTGGAAGGGGTTGATCCAGGGCGACACGATGGCCCTGGACCTCCTGTCGGTCTCCGGCATCCTGCCGAAGGGCGGAACGATCCTCGGCACCTCCCGGACGAACCCCTACAAGCAGCCCGAGGAGCTCACCCGGCTCCACGAGACGGTCAAGCGCCTCAAGCTGGACGCCCTCATCGCGATCGGGGGCGAAGACACGCTCGGCGTCGCCGTGAAGCTGGTGAAGGAGGGGCTGCGGATCGTGGGGGTGCCCAAGACCATCGATAACGACCTGGCGATGACCGACTACACCTTCGGGTTCGACACGGCGGTCAACATCGCCATGGAGGCGATCGACCGGCTCCACACGACCGCCGAGAGCCATCACCGCATCATGGTGGCCGAGGTCATGGGACGCCACGCCGGCTGGATCGCGACGTGCGCCGGCATCGCCGGCGGGGCGGACGTCATCCTCATCCCGGAGGAACCGATCGACCTGGACGCCATCTGCGCCCTCATCAAGAAACGCCACGCCCGCGGCAAGGACTTCAGCATCGTCGTGGTCGCGGAAGGCGCCCAGTTCACGCAGGAGGCCAACGTCACCATCGAGGCGAAGCTGGACGAGTTCGGCCACGTCCGCCTGGGGGGGATCGGGCATGTCCTGGGCAATCTGATCGAGCAGCGGACCGGCTACGAGACGCGGGTGACGGTCCTGGGCCACCTCCAGCGCGGCGGCAGCCCGACCGCGTTCGACCGCATCCTGGGCACCCGGTTCGGCATCAAGGCGGTGGAGCTCGTCCTGGCGGGGCAGTTCGGCTCCATGGTGAGCCTCCAGGGCAACAAGATCGTGGCCGTCCCCATCGAGCAGGCCACCGGCTCGCTCAAGACGGTCGACCCGGAACTCTACAACATCGCGAAAATCTTCTTCGGATGAGCGCCGAGGAGATGATCCGGACCAGCCTGCGGGAGACCGCCCGGCTCCTGGCGGAGTTCCCGCCCGCGCAGACCGCCCTGGTCGCCAAGGCCGCGGCGCTGATGACGGAGGCGATCCAGTCGGGCCGCAAAATCATCTGGTTCGGCAACGGCGGTTCCGCCACGCAGGGTCAACATATGGCGGCGGAATTCGTGGGCCGGTTCCGGAAGGAACGCCGCGCCCTGCCGTCCCTCTCGCTGACGGAGAACATGGCCAGCGTCACCGCGATTGGAAACGACTACGCGTTCGAGCGGGTCTTCGCCCGGCAGCTCGAGGGCCTCGGGCAGGCCGGGGACGTCGCGGTCGGGCTCTCGACCTCCGGGAACTCGCCCAACGTCCTCGAAGGGCTCCGCCAGGCCAAGGCGCTGGGCCTGTCCGCGATCGGCCTCACGGGCGGCTCCGGCGGGCGCATGGAAGCGCTGTGCGATGTCTGCGTCTGCGTCCCCTCGACGCTCACGGCGCAGATCCAGGAAGCCCACCTCGCCATCGGGCACATCCTCTGCGGGCTGGTGGAAGATGCCATCCAAGATTAAATCACCGGCCGCGCTCGCGCGGCTCGTGCGCGCGGCGAAGGCCCGCGGGCGGAGGGTCGTCTTCACGAACGGCTGCTTCGACCTCCTCCACGCCGGCCACGTCACGCTCCTTGAGCGGGCCAGGCGGTGCGGCGACCTCCTCATCATCGGCCTCAACAGCGACCGCTCGGTCCGGGCGCTCAAGGGCCCGCACCGCCCCCTGGTGGGCCAACGGGACCGCGCGCGGCTCCTCGCGGCGCTGGAGAGCGTGGACTACGTCACCGTCTTCCACGACCGCACCCCCCGCCGGCTGATCGAGCGGCTGCGTCCCGACGTGCTGATCAAGGGCGCGGACTGGGGACGCTCCGCGATCGTCGGCCGCGACGTGGTCGAGGCGCACGGCGGCCGGGTCGTCCGGCTGCCGCTCCTCAAGGGCTATTCCACCTCGCAACTCCTCGCCCGCATCCGGCGGATCCGCTGATCCTGGGCAGGGGAGAGAGTCGCCCGCGACCATGACCGCCAGGACCTCGCTGCTCCGGCTCATCGACGCCAACGCGAACCGTGCGCTGGAGGGGCTGCGCGTCTGCGAGGACGTGGCCCGCTTCCATCTCGGGTCGCCGCGAGCGTTCCGGCAGGCCCGCGCCCTGCGGCATGCCGTGGCGCAGGCCGTCCGCCGGCTGCCCGCCACCCCCGTGGACCTCGTGCGGGCGCGGGAGAGCCGCCGTGACGTCGGCAGGCGGGCGCCGGCCGCGCGCGTCGCCTCCCTGGACCAGCTGCTCCTGATCAACTTCCAGCGCGCCAAGGAAGCGCTCCGGGCGCTGGAGGAGGGCGCGCGGCTTGCGGCGCCGCGCGAGGCGGCGGCCTTTCAGCGGTTGCGGTTCCGCGCCTATGAGGTGGAACGTGCGCTCCTGCTCACGCTGGACGCTCTACGTCATCGTTGACCGCGCCTCCGCCGGTCCCCGGGCCCTTGACGAGCTCGCCGCCGCCGCGATCCGCGGCGGGGCCGATGCCCTCCAGCTGCGCGATAAGGCCGCGTCGGCCCGCCGGCTCCTGGATGAGGCGAGGGTCCTTGTGGCGCTCACCCGGAACGCCCGCATCCCGCTGATCGTCAATGACCGGGCCGATGTGGCGGCGGCGGCCGGGGCCGACGGGGTCCATCTGGGGCAGGACGATCTCCCGATCCCTGAGGCGCGGCGGCTGTTGGGCCCCGGGCGGCTGATCGGCCAGTCCACGCACAGCCTCGAGCAGGCGGTGGCGGCGCAGGCGCAGGGGGCCGACTACATCGGGCTCGGCCCCATCTTCCCGACGCCGACGAAGCCCGAGTACGGCGGCATCGGCACCGGCCTCATCGGCCCGGTGGCCTCGCGCGTGCGTGTGCCCGTCGTGTGCATCGGCGGGATCGAGCGCGGGACCGTGGAGCAGGTCGTCGAGGCGGGGGCCAGACGGATCGCGGTGGTGCGGGCCGTGTGCGCCGCGACGGATCCCGAAGCCGCCGCCCGCGACCTCAAAGCGGTCCTGATGCGGCATCGAGAAATTTCTTCCCGCACCTTTCATCCGTCAATATAATGGATGGGTCCGACGCGGGTATAGCACAGTGGTAGTGCGCTAGCTTCCCAAGCTAGTAACGCGGGTTCGATTCCCGCTACCCGCTTGTTCCATCAGCCAGGACGCATCATCGCCCATGCGAGTGCTCATCATCAGTGCAGGACTGCTGGTCGGTCTGGCCGGCTGTGAGACCATCCCGGAGGCCGACAGCAGCCGCCGGCCGCCGTCCCGCCAGGCGTTGCCGAACCTCCAAGGCTCCTACCACGACGTGCAGCGGGGCGAGACGCTCTGGCGCATCGCCCGTTCCTACGGCCTTGAGGTGAACGCCCTGGCCAAGGCGAACCGGTTGCGCGACACCAGCCTCCTCCGCGTCGGCCAGAAACTGTTCATCCCGGTGCCGGTGGAGTCGCAGGCGTTCTTCTGGCCGGTACGGGGACGGGTGGGTCGGTCGGGCTCCAACGGCGTCTCCATCGCGGCGCCTCCGGGCAGCCTGGTGCGCGCCTCCCGCAGCGGACGGGTGGCGGTCGCCACCCACCGGCTGTCCGGCTGGGGCAAGGCGGTCGTGCTCGACCACCTGGACGGCTATCTCACCGTGTACGCGGGGCTGGAGCAGATCCTCACCGCGCCAGGCGCCAGCCTCCGGCAGGGCGTCCCGCTGGGCAGCCTCGGCGCCCGGGCCCTGCATTTCGAAATCCGCTACGGCACCGCCCCGAAGGACACCGTCGCCCTGCTGCCAGACGAATGACGGTCACCAACCTCCGTCCTGACCTGACGCGCCACCTGAGCCAGCGGCTCGCCGCGTTCGGCGAGGGCTTCCGCCACAACCTGGCGCTCATCGGCCCGCCGGGGAGCGGCAAGACGTTCCAACTGCACCACGTCCTCGCGCACCACCAGACCGGCCTGACCCTCATCTATTGCCCCCTCTATCGCGAGTCCTGCCGCAGCTTCCTCCACCGCTTCCTCTCGGCGATCCTCCAGGCCGGCCTCCCCGCGCTCTTCCAAGGGGCCGACAGCCAGGCCAGCCATCCCTTGGACGCGGTGCGCTCACGCGCCGAGCCGGTCCTGCCGAAGACCGTTGCGGCGGTCCACCAGGTGGAGAGCCTCTTGGCCCGCCGGCTGTACGGGGAGGCGTTCGCCCGCGCGCTGGACACGATCCCGGTGCTCCTGGAGGAGCGGCGGCAGCCGTGCATCCTCATCCTGGATGAGTTCCTCTTCCTCGACGAGCTGGGGCTCGGACATGCCTTCCACGAGCTGGGCAAGCGCGTGATGACGTGGCCGACGACCCTCTTCATCCTGGCCAGCTCCTCGGTGCACCGGGCGCGCACCATCCTCCGCGAGCGGCTCCAGCTCCTCTTCGGCCAATTCGAGCTGCTTCGGCTCGAGGCGCTCGAGCCGAAGCAGGCCGCCGCGTGGGTGCAGCAGGAGCTGCGCGGGATCCGGGGGGCCAAGGCGATGGCCCCGTTCCTCCTCCAGTGGCTGGACGGCTATCCCTGGTACCTCACCGTGTTCCTGAAGCGCCTGAAGGAGCTGGCCGCGCTGGGCAAGACCTCCGACCTCAGCGAGGCGCTCTTCCTCCAAACCGCCTGGGACCTCCTCGGCAGCGCCGAGGGGACGCTCCATCACTGGTGCGCCTCGCGCCTGGAGGCGCTGGCTTCCGGGCGCTTCGGGGCGCGGGCCGTCGAAGCGCTGATCCAGATCGCCGAGGGCGCCCGCACGACCACGGAACTGGGCAAGCGGGTGGGCCGTGGCGGGCTGTCGGAGGCGCTCGAGCTGCTGCTCGAGCAGGACGCGGCCCAGCGCAACGGCACGTGCTGGATGGTCCCGGATCCGATCCTCCGCTGCTGGCTCTCCACGATCCTCTCCCTGCAGCGCGCCGACGCCAGGCCGGACGGGGCGGACACCCGCCAGCGGTTCGAGCACCACCTGCGCGCGCTCTGGACCCACTGGATGCAGACGTACCAGCTCCCATTCCCTGAGCAGGTCGTGGAGCTCTTCGGCCGGTTCTGCGACGACACGGTCTCGCTCGACTCGAAGACCGGGCGGCTGCCGAAGTTCGACGCCATCCAGACCGTGCGCCCCGACGCCCTGGGGTCGGAGGTGTACCTCATCGCGGACGGGCAGGGCAAGCGGTGGTGCGCCGCCGTGCGCAGCGCGGCCGCGGATGAGCACGCCATTGCGAGCTTCGACGCCTTCTGCCGCGCGCAGACACCGAAGCCGTCCCGCAAGGTCCTCGTCATGAAGGCGGGCATGGACCAGCACATCCGGCTGCTCGCCAAGGCGGCCAACATGTGGGTCTGGGAACCCGCCGAGCTGCATCTCCTCATGGAGCTGTATGGACAGCACGCCTGATTTCGAGCGGCTGTGGGCGCCGTGGCGCCATCGATACCTCGTCCAGCGGGGGCGTCGCCGGTGCTTTTTCTGCGCCGCCACGCGCTCGGCTGCGGACCGCCGGCACCGCGTGATCGCCCGCAGCCACAAGGCGTTTGCGCTGCTGAACCTGTACCCCTACAACAACGGCCATCTCCTGATCGCGCCCTCCCGGCATGTCGGGCGCTTCGAGGGGCTGACCGTCCAGGAATGGACCGACATCCTGCGCTTGAGCCAGCGGCTCGTGGGGCGTCTGCGCTCGGCGCTCGGCGCTCAGGGCTTCAACCTCGGCGCCAACCTCGGCCGGACCGCGGGCGCGGGCGTCCCCGGCCACTTCCACCTCCACCTCGTGCCCCGGTGGCGCGGCGACACGAACTTCATGCCGGTCGTCGCGAAGACCAAGATCGTCTCCCAGTCGCTCGATGAACTCTACCGTCTCCTTGCCGATCGCCCTGCGTGAAGAGCTCGAGGCCCGGGAGGAGCGGTGGCTCGCGCCCTACGCGATGAAGAGCCGCCTCACCAGGGGGCGGCAGCACCCGGAACCGGAAGACCCGTACCGGACGGTGTACCGGCGGGACCGGGACCGGATCATCCACACGACGGCGTTCAGGCGCCTTGAGTACAAGACCCAGGTCTTCGTGAACCACGAGGGCGACCACTACCGCACCCGGCTCACCCACACGCTGGAGGTGGCGCAGATCGCGGTCTCGATTGCCCGGGTCCTCCGGCTCAATGAGGACCTCGTGGAGGCGGTCGCGCTGGCCCACGACATCGGCCACCCGCCGTTCGGCCATGCCGGCGAGGACGCCCTGCACGAGCTGATGGCGGGGCATGGGGGGTTCGACCACAACCTCCAGGGGCTGCGCGTCGTGGACCTCCTCGAAGCGCGGTACGCCGGGTTTGCCGGGCTGAACCTGGCGTGGGAGGTGCGGGAGAGCATCAACAAGCACCGCACCCCGTACGACCAGCCCGGCGTGCAGGCCGCCCTCGACCCGTCCGCGTCCCCGCTCCTGGAGAGCCAGATCGCCGATGTGGCCGATGAGATCGCGTATGACAACCACGACCTTGACGACGGCCTGGCATCGGGTATCCTTAAGGAGGACGACCTGGCCGGCGTCGAGCTGTGGCGGCGCGCCTGCGAGGCGGCGGACGCGCAGGGCGCGCGGCTGGACCCCGAGGTCCGACGATACCAGATCATCCGGCGGCTGATCAACGAGGAGATCATGGATCTGGTCCGGGCCACCGCCGAGCAGCTCACGCGGCGCGGGGTCGCGTCCGTGGAGGATGTCCGGACCTGCCCGGAACGGCTGGTCGTGTTCAGCGAGGCGATGCGGGGGCTGCGCACGCCCCTGAAGCGGCTGCTCTGGACGCAGCTCTACCACCACTACCGTGTGGCACGGATGGCGGATAAGGCGAAGCGGTTCATCACCGAGCTCTTCCACCTCTATCTCAAGAAACCGGAGCAGCTGCCCAACACGACCCGCTCGCGCATCAGCCGCGGGGAGGACCCCCACCGGGTGGTCTGCGACTACATCGCGGGGATGACCGACCGCTACTGCCTTGAGGAGTACAAGAAGCTCTTCGACCCATTTGAACGGGTGTGACCATGAGAGGCGTCAGCGAGAGGGGACGGCGAGTCCGGTGGACGGCGCTCGCGGCGGCCGGGCTCCTCGTCGCCGGCTGCGCGCGCACGAGCTCGCTCCTGCTCGAGCGCCAGGCGGTCGGCCCGATCGCCGAGGAGACCCTCGTGGCCAGGCGCGTCTCATGGCACCTCGTACCCGTCATGCAGACCCTGAACGAAAAGGGCGTCGAGGTCAACGTCAACCACGCCTCGCCGGAATACCTGAGAAACTTCTTCAGCAACCGGAGCCTGTTCGGCCCCTTCGCCGGCCCCAGCCCCTACTACCCGGAGCACATGGTGTTCTACGTAAAGATCACCAATCAGAGCGACAAGAAAATCCGCATCAACCCGGGCGAGTTCACCCTCATCGATGACCGGGGCAACCAGTACGGCGCCATCGGCATGGACTACGTGACCGCCTTCGCCGAAGCCCACAAGCCGATCTCCACCACCACCCGGGGGGTCATCGAGGAGGCCCGGCCGGGCTACTTCGGCCTCAGCCTCCCGATCGGCAAGCTCGTGGCGTCCAAGCCGCAGGCCGAGTTCGCCCGCCTGAAGCAATCGGCGCTGCAGAGCGGCTATCTCTATCCGGGCGTCATCCACGACGGCCTGATCGCATTCTGGAATCCGCCGGAACCGGCCACGCGCCTGCGCCTCTTCATCACCAACATCAAAACCGACTTTGACGCCAACGACGAGCCGCAGACGGTCCTTGAGTTCACGTTCGAGTTCAGCGCCAGCCGCTAGTCGGCGCGCCAGGCGCCATGAGATCGGCTCGCCCTGCCATGACGCACACCCTCAGTGCCGATGCGCTGCTCCTCGATGACCTCACGCAGGCGCAGCGCGACGCGGTCCTCCACGACGGGGGGCCGCTCCTCATCGTCGCGGGCGCCGGGACCGGCAAGACCACCGTCATCGCCCGGCGGATCGCCTGGCTCATCGCGGCCAAGCGGGCCCGCCCTGACGCCCTCCTCGGCCTGACCTTCACCGACAAGGCCGCCGAGGAGATGGAGGAACGGGTCGACCTCCTGGTCCCGTACGGCTACGTGGATGTCGCCCTCCGCACCTTCCACGCCTTCGGCGACCAGCTCCTGCGCGACCACGCGCTGGCAATGGGCCTGAGCCCCCACTTCCGCGTCCTCTCGCGCGCCGAGCAGCTCGTGTTCCTGCGGCAGCGCGTCTTCGAGCTGCCCCTGCGCCTCTTCCGCCCGCTCAACGACCCCACGCGGTTCCTGGAGGCGCTCGCCGCCGTCTTCGCCCGGGCCAAGGACGAGGCGGTCAGCCCCGAGGAGTTCCTGGCCTATGCCGAGGAGCTGGAGCGGCGGGCCGGGGAGGCGCCCGAGGGCGACCCGCAGCGCACCGAGGCCGCCCGCGCCCGCGAGCTGGCCGAGGCCTACGCCGCCTACCAGCGGCTCCTCCGGCAGGCCGATGCGGCGGACTTCGGCGACCAGGTCTTCCTCGCCGTGCAGCTCCTCGAGCATCACCCGGACATCCTGGCCGCCACGCAGCAGCGCTTCCAGCACCTCCTGGTCGACGAGTTCCAGGACACCAACTACGCGCAGTTCCGCCTCCTCCAGCTCCTGGCGCCTCCGACGGCCAACATCACGGTTGTCGCGGACGATGACCAATCCATCTATAAGTGGCGCGGAGCCGCCATCAGCAACGTCCTGAAGTTCCTGGACCACTACGCCGGCGTCCGCACGGTGGTCCTCACCGAGAATTTCCGCTCGAGCCAGCGCATCCTCGATTGCGCCTACCGGCTCATCCGGTTCAACGATCCCGACCGGCTCGAGGTCCGGCAGGGCATCGACAAGAAGCTCCTCGCCCGCGCGAGGCGCTCAGAGGAGGAGCCCCACCTGCACGTCTTCGACACCGTTTCCAGCGAGGCGGATTGGGTCGCGCAGACGATCCGCCAGGCGGTCGACGCGGGCGCGCGCCGGCCGGCGGACTTCGCCGTCCTCGTGCGCTCCAATCGCGAGGCGGACCTGTTCCTCCGCGCGCTGAACGTCGCCGGGGTGCCCTGGCAGTTCAGCGGGGCCAGCGGCCTCTTCGCGCGGGAAGAGAGCAAGCTGCTCGTCTCCTGCCTGAAGACGCTCGCCGACCCTGACGACAGCCTGAGCTGGTACCATGTGGCCAGCTCGCCGCTCTACCGCTGCCCCATGCCGGACCTCACGCGGGTCCTGGCCCTGGCGAGCCGGACCCACCAGAGCTTCCGCGCCGTCCTCCAACGGGCGGAGCAGGACCCGGCGCTCGGCGAGACGCTCTCCGAAGCAGGGAAGCGCCGGTTGCGCGAGCTCGCCGGCGACGTCGAGCGGCTCCTGGAACGTTCCCGCACGCTCTCCGGAGGCCAGCTGCTCTACCGGTGGCTGACGGACCGCGGCTTCCTTGCCGCCTTGAGCCGGGGCGAGCGCGCCGAGGAGGCCGCCCAGCTCCAGACCGTCGCGAGGTTCTTCGACCGGCTCCACCGGGTGGAGGAGCTGGCCGGCGGCGGCCTGCCGGAGCTGATGCAGCACCTGGAGCTCTTCCAGGCCATGGGCAACGAGCCGATGGACGAGGATGACGCCTGGGCCGACCGGGTCAACGTCCTGACGCTCCACAAGGCGAAGGGGTTGGAGTTCTCCGTCGTCTTCCTTGTCGGGCTGGTCCAGGGCCGGTTCCCCACGCCGCAGCGGCACGACCCCATCGAGCTGCCCGAGGCGCTGATCAAAGACATCCTCCCATCAGGGAACTACCATCTCCAGGAGGAGCGGCGGTTGTTCTACGTCGGGATGACGCGGGCCAAGGAGCAGCTGCACCTGACCTGCTCGTACGACTATGGCGGCAAGACCGCCCGGAAGGTCAGCCAGTTCGTGCTCGAGGCGCTGGACCTGTCGAGCCAGAGCCCGCCCGCCAAGAGGGCCGGCGCCAGGGAGCTCATTGGCCGTTCGGAACCACGCCCCCCCTTGCCCCTGACGCCGGCGGCGCCTGGCCGAGGGCCGCTGCGCCTTGACCCGCATGGCGTGGACGACTACCTCACCTGCCCGCTCAAGTACCGTTACAGCCACATCCTCAAGATCCCGGTCCTGCGGCATCACCTGGTCGTCTACGGGGCCGCGCTGCACAAGGCGGTCGAAACGTTCTTCAAGCGCCAGCTCCAAGGAACCCCCATGGATGAAGCCGAGCTCCTGCGCGCGTTCGAGGCCCACTGGCGCTCGGAGGGGTTCCTCACCCGGGAGCATGAAGAGCTGCGGCTGGCCCAGGGGCGCGAGGCGCTGCGGCGGTTCTTCGCCAAGCAGCGGGAAGCGCCCGAGCAGCCGACGTTCATCGAGGAGCGGTTCCGGTTCCAGCTCGAGGACCTGCTGGTCGTCGGGCGATGGGACCGCGTGGACCGCGTGGGCGAGGAGGTCATTATCATCGACTACAAGTCGTCGGATGTCAGCGACCAGGAGGCGGCCAACCGGCGCACGCGCGAATCGCTCCAGCTCGCCCTCTACGCCCTCGCCTGGCGCACCCTGCACGGCCAGCTGCCGACCCGGGTGGAGCTGCGGTTCCTGGAAACCGGCGTCGTCGGACAGGCCCAGTTCTCCGAAGCGGATCTCGAGCGTGCCGCTTCGCGCCTCCGGGAGGCGGCCAGAGGCATTCGGGCCCAGGACTTCCATGCCGAGCCTCAGGAGTTTACCTGCCGTTGGTGCGCCTTCCAGCCCATCTGCCCCTTTGCCTTCCAGTCCCCCTGACCGCCTGAGAAATCTTTCCCGTCACCCTTGACGTTTGGAGAAGCGGTCGGGTAATTTTAAAGTATCAGTTAAAGCTTATATGAAGTAACTAAGAAGTTGACATAGGTCCATCAGCCCGGAATGGCCAGCCGAGCTGCCAAGGATTTGGTGGTTCGGCTTTTGTTTGGAGGAGACGTGGAGAGCGCATCGATGTTTCAGCGGCCGTTTTCGCACATCAAGGCGTCGCCGACTTCGCTCGAGGTGTCCGAAGCGAGGTTCAAGCGGTTCCTGAAAGACCTGGAAACCTACGAGCGGCGGTTCGCCTATGAGCGGACCCTGGACGCGTTCCTCGACCTCTACTCATCCTGGAAAAAGAGCCATGACCAAGTGGTGAAGCTGCGCCTGGTGATGCTCGCCTTCGAGTTGCACCGGCTGGACGGGACCTTCCTGTGCGACCTCACGTTCGACGACCCCTGAGCCCGTGATGCGGGAAATCCTCGTGCGCAACCTCACCTCGACCGACTGGCTCAAGCGCGATTGCGTCGTGACCGAGCTCATGCGGCAGGGCGACTACGCCACGCGGGTGATCCGCCGCTGCACCTACCGCGTCGAGTCCCAGACCGCGCTGCCGTCGACCCACGACTCCATCCCGTGGGCGCAGAACCTGGACCCGCTCCCGCCCCGCCAGGTGTTCGTCACGAAGGACCTGGACCCTGACACGGGAGGGGAACGGGTGGTCTACAAGGTCCTCGGCCACTTCTACGTGGTCTGGGGGCGCTCGGTCTTCTGCATCGGCTACCGCCACATCCTCGCGATGGACATCGACGCCACCGAGGAGCTG
>JAHFGZ010000015.1:14656-20589 GCA_023247155.1 Candidatus Omnitrophota bacterium | reverse complement strand
GGATGCTCGGGCTGGAGCCGGATCTGCTCTCCGTCCTTGACGAACCGCTTCACGGTGGCCTCATCGCCCAGGAGCGCCACGACGATGTCGTTGGGCTCGGCCGCCGGCTGCTGGCGGACGATCACGTAGTCGCCGTCCAGGATCCCGGCGTTGATCATGCTGTCGCCGCTGACCTTCAGCGCGAAGTGCTGCGGGGCCTCCGGCGCCGAGGACGCCCCGATCCAGGCCCCGTCCACGACGAGGTGGGCCTCCACCTCTTCCTGCGCCAGGACCGGCGAGCCCGCCCGGATGCGCCCGACGATGGGCACGCGCAGCGCCTGCTCAAACGGGGCCAGGAGATCCGAAAGGCTGATGCTGCGCGCCCGCGGCTCGCGCTTGAGAAAGCCCTTTTTGGCGATCGCGTCCAGGTGGGTCGTAACGCCCCGCAGGCTCTTGATGCCGAGCTGCTTGCCCAGCTCCCGGATCGTCGGCGGGTAGCCCCGCTGCCGGATCCAGGCCCGGATCACGTCCAGCACCGCGTGCTGCCGCTTCGTCAGCTGCTTCGCCATCAGCGCCTCCAACAGAGGGTAGTATGCTCTGTTGAAAACCCACCTCGAAGAGCGGGTGGCGCCGGGCGGGGGACCCCCGCGTCCGCCCGCAGCCCGACGGGCGAGGACGGACGTGGGGGATGCCCGGCGACAGGACCCGCCATGATCCAGTGGGTTTTCGACAGAGCAAGGGTAGTATACTAGACGACCGTCTAGATGGCAACTGGTCAGAGGGATTACGCGGGGAGGCGGGCCTGGCGGAGGCCCTGGAGTGTCTCGCGCAGCTGCGAGCGCACCTGGCGCAGCTGCTCGCCGGTGAGCGGGTGGTCGAAGAGCCGCTCCAGCACCTGGAGCGCCTGGCGCAGGTCCGCGATCCCGTCGGCCAGCGAGCCGTCGGCCAGGCGCTGGCGGCTGAGGGCGATGAATAACCGGCTGACCTGGAGCGCGGTGGCGGTGTCCGTCGGCACGTTGTGCAGCCCGTTGAGGTACGCATCGAGCGCCTCGGCGGGCTTGCCCGCCTCCTCAAACCCTCTCCCTAACCGGCTCCAGTAGTCGAGGCCCACGCGCGCCTCGGCGAATCGGATCTCGTGGTCGGGCACGACCTGGAGGCCCCACGCCTGCAGCAGCGGGTAGCTGTAGAGATGGAGGGTGAGCTCGCGGGGCGTGCCGTTGCGGAAGATGAGCACCGGGACGGCGACGGCGCGCCCGCGCAAGGCGCTTGAGACCACCGCGAACTCGTCGATGGAGCGGATGTCCACATCCCGCACGCGGACGATGATGTCGTCTGGGCGCAGGTCGGCCAGCTGCGCCTGGGAGGCCTCCTCGACGCTGACGACCCGCACGCCGAGCGGGCTATCAGCGATGACAACCCCGCGGAATATCGAGGGCCGCTGCGCCGCCGCCGGCGTCGCGCACACAAGCGAGACCATGACAGCCGCCGACACGATGACTGAACAGCGGGACCGTTGTTGTTCTGTTGAACAGCGCTCGGCGGGTGACGCGGGCCGGGGCGCCCCACGCCGCACGCGGTGGGGGATGGGGGGCGAGAGTGTCGCGAGCCATGGAACCCCCGCCGCGGCGGACGTGGGGCTGGCCCGCGGCAGGACCCGCCAGGGGTTGTTCGACAGAGCAGACCGGTCACACTGGTTCATAGCATCGAGGAGCCGCGGGCGGCGATGTCCAGCAGGAGCGCGATGATGACGACGGGCAGCCACCAGACGAAGAGCGGCTCGGCCACCGCCGCTGTGGTCGTCGGCGGCAGCAGCGCCCGATCCGGCGCGTCGTAGGCGCCCGACGTCGCGCGCGCAAGCTGCCGCAGCAGCGGCTCGCGGGGCGGCTGTCCGGGCAGCTCCTGCGCTGCCGGCGGCGTGCCGAGCTGCACCCAGCGCCTGGCGAAGAGCGGCCCATGATCCGGATCCGGCGGGGTGGACTCCAGCGCCACCTGGTACCATCCGCTCGGCACCTGCTCCAGCGACGCCTGCCACCGCCAGGCGCCCGTCTGCACAAGCGAGAGCGGAAACGACGCGCCCTCTTCGCCGGCGATGAGCGTGCCCCGCGGGTCCTGGAGCGCACCCTCGACCACCAGTTGCGCCACCGCGCGGCTCTCATCGACCCACACGAACAGCTCTTCCGTCATCCGCGGCCGCATGGCCCAGCGGACGACCTGGCCCCACGTCCCCTCGAACCCCGGCCAGCGGATCCAGTCCGGCGACCAGCGCACGTCCGCATCGGAGGTGAACGACGCGACCCGTCCCTGCCCGACCGTCCAGCGGACCAGCAGCGGCTCCTCGCCCTCGCCCCCGTCGACGGTCAGCTCCACGCGGCTGCCCGGCTTGGCGGTCGCCGTCACGTAGCCGCGGAGCATCGGCCAGTCATCGGTGTCGGCAAACCATTCGGCGGTCGGCGTCTTCGAGGGGCGGAAGAGCCCCTCGGCGAACGGCAGGCGGCCCAGCTCCCGCTGGGTATCGCGGGCGATGAGCTGCGGCAGCTCCTCGAGGCTGCGCATCTGGTAGAACGTGCCGCCGGTGGCCTCGGCCAGCCACGTGAGGTAGTCCTCGTTGATGAACGCGGCGCCGATCCCGATGGTGCTAACCGTGATGCCGCCGCGTCGGAACGACTCCGCGAGCGCGGTGTACGCCGCGCGGTTGAACGGGGTGTTGCCGTCCGAGAGCAGGATGATGTGCTGCAGCGTCGCGCCGGTGAGCTCAAGGCGGCTTGCCGAGGCGGTCAGCGCCGGGTAGACGTCCGTTCCCCCGCTTGAGCGGAGCTTGACCAGCTTCTCCACCAGGCGCGGCCCGACCTGCCCGGCCTGCTGGACCTCCGCCACGACGTACGGCTGGGTGTCGAAGGCCAGGATGCCGACCAGGTCCTCCGGGGCGAGCTGGTTGACGAGCGCGACCGCCGCCCGCTTGGTCGCCGCGATGCGCGGCCCCAGCATGGACGCGGAGCGGTCGATCAGCAGGATCATGCAGACCCGCCGCTTCGCCTCTCGCAGCCCCTTCGGCTCAAACTGCACCGGCAGGAGCGCGTCAAGCGGCGACGGGGTCTGAATCTCGTGCGCCAGCTCGCCGCCCAGCCCGACCATCACGAGCCCGCCGCCGAACCGTTCCACGTAGGCCCGGATCGCCTCCACCTGGCCGTCGGCCAGCGACGACTTGGGGAGGTTGAACAGCACGAGCGCGTCGTAGTCCAGCAGCGGGGTGGCGCCCGTCGGTTGCCCCGGCAGCTCCGAGGGGCTGAGGACCGAGAGCTCCATCTCGCGGCGCTTCAGCGCCGAGGCGAACGGGGACAGGGAGGCGGTGCGGTCGGTGACCAGCGCGATGCGGGGCGGGCCTTCGACCTCCGTGTACGCGCGGCGGCGCTCGGCCAGGCGCTCCTCGGGGATGGCCAGGTCGACATCGAGGGCCATCGTCCCGCGCCCGATGGCGGGGATGTCCAGGCTGAGCACCTGCCAGCCCGGGCGCACCACCATCCGCTGGCGCTTGATGACCACGCCGTGCAGGGCGACGGCCACCTCAGCCCGTTTGGGTCGCGGCGAGCCGTTGGCCACCACCAGCTGGAGCGGCACCGGCGAGCCCTGCTGGACGACCGGCGGCACCGCGAGCTCCTCCCAGGCGGTCGTCGCCTCGCCGAAGAGCGGCGGCGGCACGGGGAAGACCGAGAGGCCCAGCCGCCTCACCGCGGCGGTGATGCCGGCGGCGCTGCCGGTCGTCTCCCGTCCGTCGCTGAGCAGCACGACGCTGCCGCGGCGCTCCGGCGTCCCGCCCGGCTGAGCGGAGAGGTGCCGGGGCGGCAGCCACGCCGGCACGGAGAGCAGCGCGGCCTCCACATTGGTGTGCGCCGGGTTCACCCCTGCGCCCTCCAGGGCGCGCCGGATCGCGTGTGGGTCGTCCAGCCGCTCCCGCCCGAACGGCACGACGAGACGCGCATCGGCGCCGAAGGCGGCGACGGCGCGCTCCATCCCTGCAGGGCGCAGCGCGTCGACCGAGGCGATGCGCCGCGCCAGCCACTCGCGCTGGCGCGCGTCGATGCTGGCCGAGCCGTCCACGAGGTAGAGCAGGTACCGCGGCACGTCCGTCTGGCGATGGCGCGCGCCACCGAGCAGGGCCGCGCCCAGCGCGCCGATCGCCGCGAGGCGGCAGCCGACGGCCAGCCGCCTGCGCCATCCGGAGAGCGGGATGCGTCGGCCCCGCCAGAGGATAAAACCCAAACTTGACAGGATGAGGACCAGCGATGGTACCGTCATGACTGGAGAATCTCCGACTGTCCCGGGACCGGTTCCCTGTTTCCTATCGACGTCCGATGGGAAAGAGGGAACCGGTCTCCTCGGGTGTACCACCACCACTCGATGAGCAACACGACGAGGATCGCGAGCATCAGGACGCGGGAGAGCGGGTGGACCGCCCGGGTGGCGCCGGCCGCCTCCGTGCCGGCCCCCGCCGCGGCGGCGGATGGGGGCGCGGCCTGCCCCCCCACCAACTGGGATGGTGGGGGGGCGCGCCAGGTGGACGCGCGGTGCAGGAGGTTGGACTCCACCGGGTCGAAGAAATTCGCCGCCACGGTGACCTCCGCGGACCCCTGGAGGAAGCGATAGAGGCCGGCCACCGTCGCCGCGTCATAGCTCACCGTCCCACCGGATGAGTCCGTGTGGTCTGTCGAGCCGTCCGGGCGGCGCACCGTCACGCGGCCCGGCAGAAAGCCGCCGGCGGACAGCGGCCCGCCCATCGTGTCAGCCGATTTCCCCATCAGCCAGCGCAGGCTGTTGAAGAACGCCAGGAGCACCGGCGTGGTGCCGCGGTTGCGGGAGGGATCGAGCCGCATCACGACGGTCCGCAACCCCTCCCGCTCATCGGCGACGACCACAGGCACCTTCCGGCCGCTCACCAGGGCGGCGACGACCACCACCCCGGAGGACCCGGTCCATGGCGACAGGGTGAGCGCGGCGGCTACCGTCTCGACCGGCGCCAGGTACGAGCCGATGGGATGGCCCGATGCCACCACCCAGCGGCTGAGGATGGGGCGCGGCGGGCTGGGGGACTCGAAGACCATCGACGCGACAGCGCCATGAGTCGCGTCCCCCTGGTCTGTGATGACGAGTGGTTCCCTGCCATGCGGTGCGGCCGGCGGACCGCCCTCCTCTTCCACCGTCCAGGTCAGGGTCTCGCAGGCCCCGAGCCAGGCGGAGAGGGTGTCCCTGAACGCCGCGGTGTGCGGGCGCACGACGATGGGCGCGGTGGCGCCGAGGCGGAGGTCGAGCCAGGCGCGGTTGTCCGCCTCCAGGCCGTCCCGTTTCGCGGCGAGCGCGATGTCCACCCAGCCCGACGTCTCATCGGGGAGCGCCAGCGCAAGCGACCGCCGCTCACCGGGGGCGAAGGCGGCGGAGGCCTCGGCGAGCCGGCGGCCGCCCTGCGCGGCGGTGACGGTCACCCCCGTCTCCTCGTCGGAGAAGTTCTGCACCGTCGCCACCACGCTCGCCTCGGCCGCATGGCACAGCGGCCCCTGCGCGTCGAGCCCCACGAGCGCCGCGTTGGGAGTCGGCGCGCCCACCGCGACCCACTGGAGGCGATCCCCCGCCCCCCTCGCCGGGGGCGGCCCCCTTCTGGCTCGCTCCCGCTCGCCATCTCCCCCGCCTGGCGGGGGAGTCACCTCGGCCGGACGCGCCTCATCGGTCACCACCACCGTCCGGTCGGGCTCGGCGGTGAGCAGCATCCGCCCGATGTGGGCGGCCGTGGACAGGTTGCCGCCGAGATGGCTGACCCGCGCGTCTTCAATCGCCTGCCGGAGCGAGGCCACGTCGCTCGTCGGCTGCGGCGTGAGCGACCCGACCGGGGCGGTCATCACCACGAGCCACTGCTCCGTCGGCGCCTTGCGCGAGAGGCGCGAGAGGAGCGCGCGCTGGGCCCGCTC
>JAHFGZ010000015.1:0-14556 GCA_023247155.1 Candidatus Omnitrophota bacterium | reverse complement strand
GCGGGCCCCCATGCTGGCGGAGGTGTCGAGAATGACCAAGACGGTCTTCGCGCGGGGACGCAGGAGCACCGGACGCGCCAGCGCGGCCGTCAGGCCGAGGAGGGCGGCCAGCTGCAGCCAGAAGAGCAGCGTCACCACGAGGCGGCTGCGCCGCTTCGGGGCGCGCCGCAGGAGGTGCTCAAACGGGATGAGGCTGGGGATCAGCGCCTGGCGCCGGGTGGACGCCAGGCGCCACAGCCACAGGAGGATGGGGAGGCTGGCCAGCCAGATGAGCGCCCCCGGCGCGAGGAAGGACATGGCGTCACGTCACGGCGGGCTTATTCCAGAAAACCGTGGATGGGCAGCGTCCTGGTGATGAACGTCGCGAGCGGCTCGTCCAGCCGGTGCTGGGCGAACGGAATCCCGTGCCGCTTGCAGAACCGGACCAGCAGCTCGTTGTGATCCGCGACCGCCCGCTCAAGCTCCGCGGGGCTGTAGGCGAGCTGGTGGGTCCGGCCGGTCTCGACGTCGACCAGCAGCCCCCCGCGGAGCAGCTGGGCGGGGTGGAGCTCCTGCGGGCTCAGGACCTGGATGACCTTGATCTCGAGGTTGCGCACCATCAGCACGTGGAGCGCGCGGAAGAAATCGGCCGGAGGCGCCATCCCATCGGTGAGCAGGATGGCCTGGCCGCCGCGGATGCGCAACCCGATCGCGGCGCGGCGCATCCAGTCCGCCATGGCGACTTGCCCCTCGACCCGGGCCGCGTCGGCCAGCTCCGCCATGCGGAAGAGGTCGCGCCGCTGGTGGCACCACGGGGTGGCCGACAGCCGCCCTGGCCGGAGCCAGCTCAGGCGCGCATGGTGGCGTCCGGCGATGGCGATGTAGCCGAGGCTGACCGCCAGCTGCTTGGCGCGCGCGAACTTCTCGGGCGTCGGCAGCCCCATCGAGGCGGTCGCGTCGACGATCAGCTCGACGGAGAGGGTGATCTCCTCCCGATAGGTCTTCACGAACAGCCGCTCGAGGCGCGCGTAGAGGTTCCAGTCGATGGCGCGGATGTCATCGCCCGCGCAATACGCGGCGTAGTCCGCGAACTCCACGGAGGAGCCGCGCCGGTTGATGGGAAACCGGCCGCCCAGCGTCCGGCCGGCCCGGACCCATCGGACGGAGAGCTGGAGCGCCTCCAGGCGATTGATGAGCTCAGGGGTCAACCACGTCGTCGGCATCGCGCCTGCAGCGCCGCGCAAGACGGCGCCGCCTGCTCGGCCTCAGCGGCTCTCACGCGGGGGCGTCGCGCCGCAGGGGGCCGGTGAGCTCCGTGAGGATGTCGGGGGCGGTCCGCTTGTCCGCCTCCGCTTCAAAGGAGAGGATGACCCGGTGGCTCAGCGCAGGCAGGACGACGCCGTCGACGTCCTCCACGCTCACGTTCACCCGCCCGTTGAGCAGGGCCTTCACCTTCGCGCCCAGGAGGATCGCCTGGGCGCCGCGGGGCGAGGCGCCGTAGCGCAGGAATCGCCGGGCGAGGCTCTCCGGGGCCCCGTCCTCGCTGGGGCGGGTCGCGCTGACCAGCTTCACGATGTACGCCTCGATGGGGCTGGCCACCAGCACCTCGCGCACGAGGCGGCGCGCGGCGAGGATCCACGCCTGCGCCGTGGGGGCGGGCAGCACCGGCTGGACCGTCACCGACTGGGCGGAGGTCGTCTGCCGGATGATTTGCGACAGCTCCTCCGACGAGGGGTAGCCGACGAACACCTTGAAGAGGAACCGGTCGAGCTGGGCCTCGGGCAACGGGAACGTGCCCTCCATCTCGATCGGATTCTGCGTCGCGATGACGAAGAACGGCTCCTCCAGATGGAAGGTCGTGCCGGAGACGGTCACCTGCTGCTCGCCCATCGCCTCCAGGAGGGCCGACTGGGTTTTGGGGGTCGCCCGGTTGATCTCATCGGCGAGCAGGATGTGCGTGAAGACCGGCCCCTTGGAAAACTCAAACACCTTGCGGCCGTCACGGTCCACGACGAGCTGCGTGCCCAGGATGTCGGCGGGCATCAGGTCCGGGGTGCATTGGATCCGGTTGAACGAGAGGCCCAGCGCCTGCGCGAAGGACTTGGCCAGGAGCGTCTTGCCCAGGCCCGGCACCCCCTCCAGCAGCACGTGCCCGCCGGCGAAGAACGCGACCAGCAGCCGCTCGATC
The DNA here is from genome assembly GCA_023247155.1 of Candidatus Omnitrophota bacterium. Taxonomy (GTDB): domain Bacteria; phylum Omnitrophota; class Gorgyraeia; order Aquiviventales; family Aquiviventaceae; genus JACPAY01. The sequence continues at coordinate 12,389 of JAHFGZ010000015.1, read as the reverse complement.
ACCTCATCCTGCCCGACGATCACCCGGTGCAGCGCGTCACGGAGCGCACCCACCGTCTTGCTGAACTGTTCCGGACGCACGACCAGCTCGGTCATTGGACCCTCGGCTTCTGCAAACGGTCAAACACCTCTCGATATTCGGGAGGAACGACCTGGCGCCCCGCGGCGCGCTCCTCCAGCGGCGTGTCGGAGAGCTGGGCATCCTCCGCCTGCGCGCGGGGGGCGTCGGAGGACACGACATCGGAGGGCTCGCCGACCCCGCCTCCCGGCCGGGTGGAGCGGGTCTCGGCTGCGTCGGTGCCAAGCGACATCGGCAGCGCCGAGCCGTCCCCGGCCTCCGGGCCAATCGGCATCGGGGCCTCGTAGAGGTCTGGATCGGTGCTGGTGCCCGGGTCAGGGGCGGTGTCGCCGTGCGCCTCCGCAAGCTGGGCCTGCAGCTGCTTCAGCTCCCCGGACACCTCCTGCAACAGCTCATGAATCTCCGCCCGCAACGCCGCCTGATCCGCTGAGGACTGCCCCCCGCCGCCGCTTGGCGCCTCGGCGGATGCGGACGCTGCCGCCTGATGCGGCTGGGCGCCGCCGGGCTGCGCCTGCTGCCCCGGTTCATCGGAGCGACCGCGCGCTTCACTCCCCTGCTCCCCTTCCTGACGCGACGAAGCGTCCCCCGCTTGTTGCGCGCCGCGCTCCCCAGCCCGCGATGCGTCCGCCGTCGAGCCTTGACCCTGCCCGTCTCCGGATCGGTCAGCCGTTGGCTGCGACCCGGATGCATCGTGACTGCGCCCTTCCTGACCGCGCCCCTCTTGGCTTGGCGAGGCGGTCGATTCTCCCTGTGTGGATGGTCCCGGTTGGCCGGACGATTGGCCCTGTTGGGAGGGCTGCGGCTGGTGCGACCCGCCCGATGCGCCTTTCGACCGGTGCTGCGAGGCGTCAGGTCCCCCGCGCTCTCCCTCGGGCGGGGGCGGCATCTCGGGTGGGATCGACGGCGGGGTCGGCCTCGGCAGCTGGGCGAGCTGCTGCAGGACGGAGCCGCCGCGCACCGGCCACAGGAGCAGCGCCAGCAACAGCGCCGCCAACGCCATGGCCGTGCGGTCCCACGGCTTCGGGAACCGCACGCCCTGCGCGACGACCCGGTGCGCGACGTCCTCGATGAGGAGCGGGTACAGGAGGGGCGGCTGGGCCGCGTGCGCGAACTCCTCGGCGGTGATCAGCCGCTGCTGGAGCCCAAGGACCCGGTCCAGATAGGCGGCGCCGCCTTGCCGCGAGAGCCAGCGACGGCGCAGCCAGCCGCTCAAGGCCATGGCCGCCGCCAGCCCCAAGAGGCTCGGCACGCCGACCGCCCACGCCGGACCCGCCTGCAGCCGGTGGAGCCGCCAGGCGAGGACGGCGGCCACGCCGGCGCCCAGCGCGGCCAGCACCCCGGCTTTCAGCAGCAGCCGTGCCCGGTAGCGTGCGGTGAAGCGCTGGAGGACGTCGGAGAACGTCGTCGCGGTCATCAAACGTGCGGAACGTCGAGCGGTTCCGCGGCGGTGGTCACCTTACGGGATGTGCCGTGTGTCGAAGTGGCCGGCGATCAGCCGGCCGTCCAGGACGGTCTCATCGACCCACACCCGCACCGGCTCGCCCTGCGGGGGGGTGCTCGCCTCAGCCGGCGGCGCCGGCCCCGAGCCGACCGCGAGCTGCTCGCTGAGCTCCTTGCGCTCGCGCGTCTCGGTCACCTTGTCCACCTCGCCCTGCACAAACAGGCCGGCCAGGAGGCCGACGAGGGCGCCGAGCGGCGCGCCCACCCCCGGCGCGATCGCGGAGCCGGCGATCGTCCCCACCGTCTGCCCCACCTGGGACGGGGAGATGCCGGCGCACCCGCTGCACAGGGCGCCGCTGACGAGCACACCGACGAGCACGCGTGCGGACCGGCGAGGCATGGAGGTGAATGTATAGTACCTGAAACACCTCCCCTTGACAAGGTTCGCCGCCGTTGAAAGAATAGTCCTCAAGAGGTGCTCCGCCCAAATGCCGATCCCCATTGCAGTCGCCAATCTCACGAAGCGCTACGACACCGTCACCGCTCTCGCCGGGGTCTCGTTCGAGGTCCACGCGGGCGAGATCCTGGGGTTCCTCGGGCCCAACGGGGCCGGCAAGACCACCGCCCTGCGGATCCTAACCGGCATGCTCGCGCCCAGCGCCGGCACGGTCCGGATCGACGGCCTGGACGTCACGGAGCGCCCGCTCGAGGTGCGCCGGCGCATCGGCTACCTGCCGGAGCACGTCGCGCTCTACCCGGAGCTGCGCGTGCAGGAGTACCTGCACTACCGCGCCTGCCTCAAGGGGGTCCCGCGCCGGGCGCGGCGCGAGCGCGTGCGGGAGGCGCTGGAGCAGTGCGCCCTCGCGGACGTGGCGCGCCAGCTCATCGGGCGGCTCTCCAAGGGGTACCGGCAGCGGGTGGCGCTGTCCGACTGCCTCATCGCACAGCCGCCGATCCTCATCCTGGATGAGCCGACCGTCGGGCTCGACCCCCACCAGATCCGGCAGACCCGCGAGCTCATCAAGACGCTGGGGCGCAGCGCGACCATCCTGCTCTCCACCCACATCCTCCCGGAAGTGGAGATGCTCTGCCACCGGGTCGCCATCATCGACAAGGGCCGCATCGTCGCCATCGACACGCCGGCCCAGCTCGGGCAGCGGCTCCGGGGGACCCAGGTGGTCCGGGTGGAGCTGTGCGGCGAGCCCGGGGCCATCGAGCCGGCCCTCAAGCAGCTGCCGGGGGTGGCGCGGGTCACGCTCCAGCACCGGGACGACGGCGCGGCGGCCTTCGAGGTGGAGGCCGACCAGCAGCGCGACATCCGGGAGGCCATCTTCCGGTTGGCCGTCGAGCGCCAGTGGACGCTGCGGGAGCTCTCGCAGCTGCGCGCGTCGCTCGAAGACGTGTTCATCCACCTCACGACGCGGGAAGACGCATGAGCCGCCTCGCGACGCTGACCGCGCGGGAGCTCAAGGCGTTCTGGTACTCTCCGGTCGCCTACGTCGTGGGGGCGCTGTTCCTCCTCCTGCAGGGGTTCGTGTTCTGGCTGCTGATCGCGGCCCTCAATGACCCCGGCACGGACCCCTCGTTCACGATCGCCCAGACCTTCTTCGGCCCCACGTTCTTCTACTCGATCTCCGTGCTCATCACGGTGCCGTTCCTCACGATGCGGACCTTCAGCGAGGAGAAGCGCACCGGCACCATCGAGTTCCTGCTGACCGCCCCGGTCCGCGACAGCCAGGTCGTCCTGGCGAAGTTCCTGGGCGCGTGGCTGGCGTACATCGCGCTGTGGAGCGCCACCATTGTCTTCTTCCTGTTCCTGCGCGCCTTCACGCCGTTTGACTGGGCCCCGGTCTTGACCGGCTACCTCGGCACGTGGCTGCTGGGCGGCGTGCTCATCGCCATCGGGGTGCTGGCCTCGAGCCTGACGCGCAACCAGGTCATCGCGGCGTTCCTCTGTTTCGTCGTCATCCTCCTGCTCTTTTCGGTCGGGATCCTCGACTTCTTTCTCCGCGACCCCGAGACGAGCAAGCTGATCCGCTACCTCTCGCTCCTCGACCATCTGGTCGATTTCTCCAAGGGGATCCTCGACACGCGGCCCCTCTGCTACTACGGGAGCCTGACGGCCGTGGCGCTCTTCCTCACCGGCCGCGTCATCGGCCATCCTCGGTGGCGGTCCTGATGGCTCGATGGGGGCGACGGGTCCTGGCGTCCACGAACGTCGTCGCCACGCTCGCCCTCCTCGGGGCGCTCTTCATCCTGGTGAACTTCATCGCCAGCCGCCGCTACGCGCGGTGGGACCTCACGCAGCAGCAGCTCACCGCGCTCTCCGGCCAGACGGTCCAGGCGCTCCGCGCGCTGGAGGAGCCGGTGAGCGTCGTCGTGTTCTACCAGCCGAGCCACCGGCTCTACGGGTTAATCACCGATGTGCTGAACGAGTACCAGCGCGTCAGCCCCAAGCTCCAGGTGGAGTTCGTGGACCCCGAGCGGGATATCGCCAGGGCCAGGCAGCTGGCGAAGGAGTTCGCCATCGAGGACCTCAACGTCGTCGTGTTCAAGTCGGGGGACCGCCGGAAACCGCTCTCTGACACGGAGCTGGCCGACTACGACTACAGCGCGGCGCAGCTCGGCGGCGAGCCCCGTGTCGCGGCGTTCAAGGGCGAGGACGCCTTCACCTCGGCGCTCATCACCGTCACCCGGCAGACCTCCCCGCTCGTCTGGTTCACGGCCGGCCACGGCGAGAAGGCGCTGGACGCCCAGGACCCGGCGGGGCTGGCCACCCTGAACAGGACCCTGCAGCAGCAGGGCATCTCGACGGAGACGGTGACGCTGGCGGAGCGCCCCGCGATCCCGCCGGAGGTCCAGCTGGTCGTCATCGCCGGCCCGACGCGCCGGTTCCTCGACCATGAGCTCGGCCTGCTGCAGGCCTACCTGGAGGCAGGCGGCCGGCTGCTGGCGCTCCTCGATCCCTCGGAGGAGGCCGGCCTGGACGGGCTGCTCGACCGCTGGGGCGTGGCGCTGGGCCATGACATCGTTGTCGATCCTTCCCACCAGCTGCCCTTTGTCTCCGCCGCCAACCTGCTGGTCACCGACTACACCCAGCACCCCATCGTCGACAAGATGCGGACGCTCGTGACGCTCTTCCCCCTGGCCCGCTCGGTGCGCCCCAGCCAGCCGGCGCCGGGCGGGATCACCGTCACCCCGCTCGCCGTGACCTCGCCGGCCGGGTGGGGGGAGACGCGCACCGAGGTGAGCACGTTCGCATTCGAGGAAGGCCAGGACATCAAGGGGCCGGTGTCGATTGCCGTGGCGGCCGAACGCCCGACGAGCCCCGCCGCAGAGGCTGGCGACGGGGGCCGCCCCGCCCGCCTGGTCGTCATCGGCGACTCGGACTTCGCCATGAATGCGCAGCTGGGCAACGTCGGCAACCGCGATCTCGTGCTGGGCATCCTCTACTGGCTCATCCAGGAGGAACAGCTCATCGGCATCGGGCCCAAGGCCCTGGAGTCCATCCGGCTCCACCTCACCGCCCCGCAGCTGAACCAGATGTTCTGGTTCAGCTTCCTCGCCATGCCTGGCGTCCTGGGCCTGACGGGCGTCGGCATGTGGTGGCTCCGCCGGAAATAGTGTCAGACACTTCCCGCGCCTTGAGAAGTGTCTGACACTTTTTCGATGATGCAGTGGAAAACGACCGCGCTCCTCCTCGTCATCACCATCGGCATCGGCACCTACGTCTCCCTCTACGAGCTCAAGCAACCGACGCCGGAAGAGCGCGAGCGGCGCTCACGCCAGGTCATCGCGGTGTCCCCCGCCACGGTCACGCGGCTTGAGCTCGCGCTGCCCCAGGCCGCGGCCATGGTCACCCGCGAGGGGACGACGTGGCGGATCATTCCCGCGCGGGTCCGGGCCGACCCGGAACGGATCGAGCGCATCCTGCGCGACGCCGACCCGCTCATGGCCGAGCGCGTCCTCACGGGCACGCCGGATGAGCCGCTGGACCCGAGCGCCTTCGGGCTCGCGCCGCCGGTCGGGCGCATCACCGTCCACGCGGAGGGCGCGCCGACGACGTTCCTCCTCGGCGAGACGACGGCGGTCAACGGCAACCGGTACCTGCAGGTGGCGGGCCACCCGGAGGTGTTCGTCGTCCCGCCGGCCCTCTTCGAGGACGCCAACCATCCGGCCGATGCGCTCCGCGACCCATTGCTCATCCGGCTGGACCCGTGGGCCGTGGACGGGCTGACCGTCGCCGCGCCCGCCGGCACGCTGGCATTGGCGCGGACGGACAACGCCTGGACCCTGACGCAGCCCCTGCAGGACCGCGCGGACCGGGCGGAGGTCAACGAGCTCCTCCGGAAGCTGGCGGAGATCCGGATCCGCCGGTTCGTCGACGACCACCCGCAGATCGAAGGAGCCGCCTCATGGGGGTTCGAGCCTCCCGCCCTGGAGGTGACCGTCCGCCAGGGAACGCCGGCCGTGTCGACCACGCTGGTGTTCGGCGCGGCCCTCCCGGATGACGCCGCGCTGGTCTACGCCAAGCGCAGCGACGAGCCGCCGCTCTACGCGGTGGCCGCGCAGGACCTTGAACCGCTCCGGCGCGAGCCGCACGGCCTGCGCGAGCGGGCGTGCTTCCAGTTCTTCGCGGACCTGGCGAGCCGCGTCGAGGTGACGCGGGAGGGCGCCGAATGGGCCATCGAGCGGACGGACGGACGGTGGCGGGAGGCGGGGTCGAGCCGGGAGGTGGAATCGGCGCGCGTGGAGAAATGGTTCGGCAAACTGGCGGAACTGCGCCTGAGCGGCTTTGAGGAGGATGCCCCGGGGGACCTGGCCCGCTACGGCCTGGAGCCGCCCGCCGGCGCCATCACCGTGCACACCACCGACCGGGACGAGCCGCAGCGGCTCCTCATCGGCTCGACCGTGGCCGGCTCCGCGAGCCGCTACGGCCGCATCGAGGGCCGCACGGCGGTGGTGCGGCTGCCCGAGTCGGTCGTGGAGCTCTTAGCCCCGCTCGCGGATGAAGCGGCGGGCCCGGAGGGCGCGCTGCAGGACGGTGAGGTGGGTCAACAGGGCCAGCAGGACCAGCGTCCACCAGAAGAGGTCATGCCCTAGCGGCCGCCAGGGGACCACCGCGCCGGCCACGAGGCCTGCGCCGAAGAAGAGGCTGCGTTCCGCGCGCTCCATCAGGTCCGGCCACTCCTTGTTCGACACGGCGACTTCCATGGCGGCCCTGGCTTTCGCGTAGCTGACCAGGAGCGCCCCGGTCAACGCCACCATCGACAGCAGCCAGTAGCCGGTCACCGCGGCGGTGGCGAGCACGACGATCCCCTCCACGTAGCGGTCGCAGAGCGCATCGAGGTAGGCCCCGAACCTGGTGACCCGCCCGCCGGCCCTGGCGACCGCCCCATCCAGACCGTCGAGGCAGCCGATGACGGCCATCGCCAGGCAGAAGGGCACCACCGCGCGGGTCCGGACGAACCAGAGGCAGGCGAGCGACGTCAGGAGGGGTCCGGCGAGGGTGATGGCGGACGGCGGGATGCCGGCCCGCGCCAGCGGCGCGGCAAGCGGCTCAACTCCACGGCGCAGGACCGATTGGGTCGTGAGCATCACGCCATCCGCCCCGAGCGGCTATTGGGCGGGGACCGGCGTGATGCTGAGGATTTTCACCTTGAAGGCGAGCGTCTTGCCGGCCAGCGGGTGGTTCAGGTCGAGCACGACGCTCTCATCCTTCAGCTCGTTGATCCTGGCCCGGAACTGCTGGCCGTCCGGATCGACCCCGCGCAAGACCATCCCGATCTCCGGCGCCGCGTCCGCCGGCAGCTGCGTTTTCGGGATCTCGATGAAGGCGGCAGGGTCCACCGGCCCGTACCCGTCCTCGGGCGCAACCGTCACCTCGGCCGTCTCCCCGGCATGCAGCCCGGCGAGCTGGCGCTCCAGGCCCGGGATCACCTGCCGGCGGCCGTGGACGTAGTGGAAGGGCTCTTTCCCGTCGGTGGAATCGACGACGGCGCCATCCACCGTCAAGGTGTACTCCATCCCGACATCCATGTTGTCCTGCACGGCGGCCGCCATGGACCCCTCCGCCGCATACCCCCCAGGCTGAATGGCCGCAACCGCCGCGATCGCCACGACCAGCCGCCAGTCACGAACCCGCATCTGCTCCACGGCCCCCTCCCGATGGTTGATCCGCTGGCTGCACAATCGCCCAACTCTAGCCTATCCACCACCAGAAAGCAAGCCTGGGTGTGATTGCGAGCTGGCATAAAATGTGCTACAGTATGGTCACCTCAATCCCACATGGCGCTTCAAACCAGGCAAACCACGCACCAACGCCTCCTGCTGGCGCCCAACATCACGTTGGCGCTGGAGGTTCTCCGCATGCCGATGATGGAGCTCCACATCTTCCTGCGGCAGCAGATGGAAGATAACCCGCTCCTGGAGATGGACGAGCCGGAGCCGGAATCAGAGGGCGCCGCCGAGGAGAAGGAACCGGCCGAACCAGCCGAAACGAGGTTGGACGAGGAGTGGTCCGCCCACTGGCAACAGTCGACCTCGGTGGAACGGGAGAGCCCGGACCAGGACCGGGATGAGCTGGACGGCTTTCTCGAACAGCAGCCGGCCAAGCCTCAGTCGTTCCATGAGTGGCTCCTGCTGCAGCTGGGTTGCCAGCCGCTCTCGCCGGAGGAGAGCGGCCTGGGGGAAGCCCTGCTCCTGCGCCTGGACGAGCACGGCTACTTGGACGACCCCCTGGAGACGCTCGCCGCCGAACTGCACGCTCCCCTGCCCAAGGTCGAGGCGGTCCTGACGCTCATCCAGCAGCGGTTGGACCCGCCGGGCGTCGGCGCCAGGAACCTGCGCGAGTGCCTGATGCTGCAGTTGGAGCGCGCCGGGGCCGGCGGGGGCCTAGCCTACCGCATCCTCCGGGACCACTTCAAGCTGTTCATCCAGCATCACCTGAACGCCCTCGCGCAGGCGATGGGCAGCTCCCCCCAGGAAGTGGACGCGGCGTGCGCCGAGCTCAAGCGGCTCGACCCGAAACCCGGCCGCCTCTTCTCCGGCGACCTGCCGCCGTGCGTCGTGCCGGACCTGGTCATCGTCAGGCGGGAGCAGCACGAGGATGTCGAGCTCAACGACCAGGCGGCGCCGCGCCTCAGCTTGAGCCGCACCTACGCCCGGATGCTGAAGAGCCCGCACACCCCGGACGACGCCAAGGCGTTCCTGGCCGCCAAGTTCCGGCAGGCCACCTGGCTCATCAAAGCGATCGAGGAGCGCAACACGACGCTCCTGGCCATCGGCCGCTGCCTCATCAGCCTCCAGCGGGAGTTCGTCGTCCACGGCCCCAAAGCGCTCAAGCCGCTGACCCAGGCGCAGGTCGCCTCGCTCATCGGCCGCCACGCCTCGACGGTGAGCCGCGCCATCGCCGGCAAGACCATCGATACCCCCTACGGCATCTTCCGGCTCGAGCAGCTCTTCCCCAGCGGCATCCCCCAGGGCCGGGTGGGCCATCCCGAGGGAGCGGATGCCCGCGCCAACGGCGCGCCGCAACCCAAGGGCTCCGGCCAGGTCTCGGATGCGATGATCAAGGAGGAGATCCGGCGCCTCATCGCCGAAGAGGATGCGCACCGGCCCTTCAGCGACGAGGCGCTGGCCCGTCGGCTGGCCGAGCGCCACCTCACGGTGGCCAGACGCACCGTGGCCAAGTACCGCACCGCGCTCAGGATCCTGCCCGCGCACCTGCGAAGACGTAGACTCTAGCTCGCCAGGAAAAACGGGACCGGGTCTATGTTCCCTGCAGCCAATCGGCTGGAACATAGACCCGGTCCCAATTGTCTAGCGGGGCTTGGAGAAGGCGGAGCGGAGATTGCTGAGGGCGATCCCCGTAAGCTCGAGCAGGCGGCGCACCATCTCGGCGTGCTCCGGGGTGAAGCGCCGCTCCCGGTTGGTGGTGCGGAGGCTTAAGATCCCGACCGGCTCCTGCTCGGATTCCAGCGTGAGCGGGGCGATGAGGGATGAGGCGAGGTCCCGCCGCCGCATCCGCTCCGTGACGGCCGGGTCAGCCGTCTGATGGTCGACGAACAGGACGTCCCGCCGGGCGGCCGCCACCCCGGCCAGCCCCTCATCCCGCTTCTGGCGCGTCTCGACCACCACGGCGTCGCTCAATCCCTGCGCGGCCCGAATCCGCAAGGCATCCTCCTTCCGGTCATAGAGCATCACCGAGCCGCCCTCGGCCCGCGTCACCATCGTGGCGACCTCCAGCAGGGCGCTGAGGAGCCGGTCGGTGTAGTAGCTCACCACCGCCTCGTCCGCCGGCCCGGTCGCCGGGAGGATGGCAGCGAGGCGATGCGCCTGGTAGGCGAACTGCACCAGCGAGGTGCCGACCGCTTCAAGGAGGTTGAGCAGCGAGTGGATGCCGGAGAAGGTATAGGGCTTCAGGGTCAGGATGAGGCTCCAGATCGCGCCGGCGTCCTCGCCGGATGCGCCCAGCCGCTGGCGGAACTGGAGCCGGTCTTCGCGCGGGCCGACGACGAGCGGCCCCACGATGAAGTAGGCGATGACCTGGTCGGGCGTGATGCGGATGGGGACGGCGGCATAGGTCACGCCGAGGGCGGTGGTGAGGCTCGAGGTCTCGTGCGGGGCTTCCGCGAGGGGGATGAGCGGCTCCAGCTCATCGCCCATCTTCAGCAGCCGGACCACCGACTCCGCGTGCAGGCCCGGCGGCCAGCTCGGCGTGCTGAGGAGCTCGTGGGAGGGGTTGACGGTTCGGAGGACGACGCCAAGGACGGCTGCAAAATGGTCTTGCAGCTGCTGCCAGCGCTGCGGCTCAACGAGCTCCGGCAGCGCGGGTCGCTGCACTGCGGCCTGTCCCGCGGTCATTCACGACACGGTATCAGTCAATCCTGAGAGGAGGTCTGAATCCCGAGTTGTCGGATTTTATGGTAGAGCGTGGAGCGGTGGATCCCCAGCCGCTTGGCGGCCTCCGAGCGGTTCCACCGCACCTCAGCCAGCACCTTCAGGATGATGTCCCGCTCCGGCGTTTTCAGCGCATCCTTCAGCGCCGCGGCCTCGTCCGGCCGCGCGTCGGCCTGCGTCGCCTTCGCCGCTTCCTCCTGATCGTCCACGGCCATGGCCGGGGCGTCGGACCGAAAGCGCATCTCTTCGGGCAGATCGTCCACGTCGAGCTTCGCGTGCTGGGCGAGGATGATGGCCCGCTCGATGACGTTCTCGAGCTCCCGGATGTTGCCCGGCCAGGGGTAGCGGCGGAGCACCTCCATCGCGGCCTCACTCACCCCGCTGATCGTCTTCCCCATCGCCCGCGAGGTGCGCGCGATGAACTCGTCGATGAGGAGCGGCAGGTCGCCCGGCCGCTCGCGCAGCGGGGGCAGCCGCATCGCGATGACGTTGATCCGGTAGTAGAGGTCCTCGCGGAACGCGCCCTGCTTGACGAGGTCCGCGAGCCGCCGGTTGGTCGCCGCGATGAGGCGCACGTCCGCCCGCAGCGTCCGCGTGTCGCCGACCCGCTCGTAGAGCCGGTCCTGGATGACCCGCAGCAGCTTGACCTGCAGGGCCGGGGTGAAGGCGTCGATCTCATCGAGGAGGATCGTGCCGCCCTCGGCGACCTCGAAGCGCCCCTGCCGGTCGCGGATCGCGCCGGTGAACGCCCCCTTCACGTGGCCGAACAGCTCGCTCTCGAGGAGCGTCTCGGGCAGCGCGCCGCAGCTGATCTCGATGAAGGGGTGCTGGCGCCGCTTGGGGTCCGCGCGGTGGATCGCCTGCGCGATGAGCCGCTTGCCCGTCCCGCTCTCCCCCTCCAGGAGCACCGTCGCGGGGGTGGCGGCCACGGAGCGGACGATCGAGAAGAGCTTCTGGACCTCGGGGTCCTGGGTGATGATGCCGGCGAAGGGGTCCTCCGCCGTGTCGGCGGGGACGATGTACTGGGTCAGCGCCCGCTTGATCGTGTCCTCCAGCTCTTCCGGCTGGATGGGCTTGGTGAGGTAGTCGAACGCCCCCTGGCGGATCGCCTCCACGGCTGAGCTGATGTTCCCGAACCCGGTGATGAGGATGACGTTGACGTCGGGGTACTGGGACTTGACGTGGGCGAGGAGGCTCAGCCCGTTCACCTGCGGCATCTTCCAATCGGTGATGACCAGCTGGAACGTCCGCCGACGCAGGTGGTCCATGGCCTCGGAGCCGTCGGAGGCCATCTCCACGTCGTAGCGCTGGCCGCGGAGCATCTCATAGAGCGACCCGCGGATCAGCGGGTCGTCATCCACCACGAGGATGCGGTTACGTTCCATTCTCGTTCGCCTCGGCCGGGGCCATGGGGACGCGGATCCGGAAGGTGGTGCCGACCTTCTCCCGGCTCGTGAAGTCGATGGTGCCGCCCGAGCGCTCGACGACCTCCTTGGCGATGATCAACCCGAGCCCGCTCCCCTTGTGGATCGGCTTGGTGGAGAAGAAGGGCTCGAAGATCCGCGGGCGGATGTCCGACGGGATGCCGGCGCCGGTGTCCTCGACCTCGACGTGCACCTGGCCGTCGCTGTGCCGGGTCGTGATGGTCAGCGTCCCGCCGTGCGGCATGGCGTCGAAGGCGTTCTTGAGGAGGTTCACGATGGCGTGCTGGAGCCCGCCGTCCAGGACCGCGGGCAGCTGCTCGGTGAACTGCTTGATGACGCGCACCTGCTGGAACTTGGCCCGGTGGTGCACGAGGAGGAGCGCATCCTCGATGAGCTGGTGCAGATCGGCGACCCGGTGGACCGGCGTCGTCACCTGGCGGGAGAACTCGAGGAACGTCCGCACCGCCCGCACCATGCGGTCGAGCCCCTCCTTGACGTGGATGAGGTACTCCCGCACCGGCGAGTCGTCGGTGAGGTGCTCGAGCG
>JAHFGZ010000014.1:19439-20869 GCA_023247155.1 Candidatus Omnitrophota bacterium | reverse complement strand
AGTTCTAGCGCGCGCTCAGGTTATGTCCCGCATCGCAGAGCTGATCAGGGAACGCGGCCTCACTCAGAAAGAAGCTGGAGAATTGCTCGATCTTCCTCAGTCGAAAGTGTCGTGTTTGATGGGTGGCAAACTCAGCATGTTTTCCTTGGAGCACCTCTTTGAGCTCCTCAACGCGCTAGACCGAGACGTGGAAATCATCATCAAGCCAAAAACCAAAGAGGAGAAGTTCGCCACAACCCAGGTATTGCTGGCCACGACCTCTTAGCAAGTCAGGACAAACATTCCAGCGAGGCCCGTCGGACTCCCGGCGGGCCGTTTTTGTGTCCTGGCTCGGCTTGGGAGGAGTAGAATAGCGTGAAGCGGAAATAGTCATGTGGCACAGGAATTCTTGATGGACGGACAAGTTCTGAGATGAACAAACGTCTCTACTTGGTTACTTACGGCTGTCAGATGAATGAGCGGGACTCGGAGGAGGTCCTGGGCATGCTCATGGCGCAGGGCTACGAGATCGCCGGGACGCCGGAGGGGGCCGACGTCATCCTGCTCAACACCTGCTCGGTGCGGCAGCATGCGGAGGAGCGGGCCTACGGGAAGATGGGCGAGCTCTCCGAGCTGAAGCGGGAGCGGCCGGACCTCGTGCTGGGGATCATCGGCTGCATGGCGAAGCTGCACCAGGGCGACATCTTCAAGCGGCTGCCCCGCATCGATCTGGTGGCAGGTCCCGCTGAGCTGTATGACCTGCCGTACCTGCTCGCGGAGATCCAGGAGAAGCGGCAGATGGAAAAAGTGCCAGGCACTTTGCCTGCAGGACATCCGAATGGCAAAGAGCCAGGCACTTTTTCCAGAAGGGTGATGGCGGTCGGGCGCACGGTCAGGCCGCTGGAGCGGCGGCCCGCCGGCGACTATCGGACGCCGGGCGTCACGGCGTTCGTGACCATCATGGAGGGATGCGACAAGGCGTGCACCTACTGCATCGTGCCCAAGACGCGCGGGCAGGAGGTGTCGCGCCCCGCCCACGAGATTCTCGAGGAAATCGGCCGGTTGGTCGCGGCGGGGTACCGGGAGGTGACGCTGCTCGGGCAGAACGTCAACTCCTACGGCAAGCGGTTCCCGGACGGCTCGGGCTACAAGGGGCCGCTCGGGCGGCTCAAGCTGCTGGAAACCGACCCGGAAGCGCTGCTCGATTTCCCGGCGCTCTTGCGAATGATCGATGCGTCGATTCGCGGCCTGGCGGGTGACGCGGGGCCGGGGCCCCCGCCGCCCGCCCGCACCCCCGAGGCTTTGCTTGGCGCAAAGCCAAGCATCGGGGGGAGGACGGACGGCGGGGTGGCGCAGCGGCAGGACCCGCCAGGTCTCCGGATACGCTTCACGACGAGCCATCCCTTCGATGCGACCGAACGGCTCTTCGAGGCGATGCGGGACTGCCCCTC
>JAHFGZ010000014.1:0-19429 GCA_023247155.1 Candidatus Omnitrophota bacterium | reverse complement strand
GGTTCCCGGACGGCTCGGGCTACAAGGGGCCGCTCGGGCGGCTCAAGCTGCTGGAAACCGACCCGGAAGCGCTGCTCGATTTCCCTGCGCTCTTGCGAATGATCGATACGTCGATTCGCGGCCTGGCGGGTGACGCGGGGCCGGGGCCCCCGCCGCCCGCCCGCAGCGCAGCGAGGACGGACGGCGGGGTGGCGCAGCGGCAGGACCCGCCAGGTCTCCGGATACGCTTCACGACGAGCCATCCCTTCGATGCGACCGAACGGCTCTTCGAGGCGATGCGGGACTGCCCCTCGGTCTGCGAATCGCTGCACCTGCCCGTCCAGTCGGGATCGAACCGCGTCCTGCGCGCGATGCGCCGCGGCTACACCGCCGAAGCGTACGTGAAGAAGCTCGACGCGCTGCGGCGCCTCGTGCCCGAGGTCAGCCTCTCAACCGACATCATCGTGGGGTTCCCGGGCGAGACGGAGGAGGCGTTCGAGGCCACCGTCCGCCTGATGCGCGAGGTGCGCTACGACCACGCCTACATCTTCAAGTACTCGCCCCGTCCCGGGACCGACGCGGCGGCACGTGAGGACGACGTGCCCCAGGAGGTCAAGGGGGTGCGCAACCAGCGGCTGCTCGCGCTCCAGGCCGAGATCGCGCAGGAGCGGCTCCGCGCCCTGGAAGGGCAGGCGGTGGAGGTGCTCTTCGAGGGGCCGGGGAAGTCGCCGGGCCAGTGGTTCGGGCGCACCCGGGGCAACCACGGCGTCATCGTGGAGAGCGAGGAGCCCCTCGCTGGACAGCAGCTGGAGGTGACGGTGGAGCGCGCCGGCCTGCACACGCTCTTCGGGCGCGCCCTCAGAGTTTTTAGTTGAGCGGGCCGACCGCTTGTGAGAAAATACCTCTCAGCACTCCAGAGGGCACCCAGGGGTACAGAACATACCTGCTTGGGGGAGGAGGATGCATCGCGTCATCGCATTAGTCGGCCCCACCGCGGTCGGCAAGTCGGCCATCGCCGTGGAACTGGCCCAGGCGCTCGGGGCCGAGATCGTCTCCTGCGATTCGATGCAGGTCTACCAGGAGATGACGGTCCTCACCCAGGCGCCGACCCACGCCCAGCGCGCGCAGGTCCAGCACCACCTCGTCTCCTGCATCGACCCCACCCACGGCTTCAGCGTCGGGGAGTACCGCCGGATGGCGGCCCCCGCCATCGACCGCATCCTCGCGCACGGCAAGCGGGCGCTCATCGTCGGCGGCACCGGCCTCTACCTCAAGGCGCTGACCGAGGGGCTCTGCGACGCCCCGCCCGCCGACATCCGGATCCGGGAGCAGCTCTGGGGCGAGTGCCACGGCATCGGCAGCCCGGTGCTGTACCATCGGCTCCAGGGCATCGACGCGGTGGCGGCCTCGCGCATCCATCCCAACGACGCGCGGCGCATCATCCGGGCGCTGGAAGTCTACGCCCTCACCGGCAAGCCCATCTCCTCCTGGTGGCGGGAGGCCAGCGCCGAGCTCCTGCACGGCCAGGTGACGGTGCTCGGCCTTGACCGCGACCGGGAGGAGCTCTACCAGCGCATCAACGACCGGATCCTGCACATGGTCTACGAGCAGGGGGTGATCAACGAGGCCCGCCTGCTCCTGCGGCTGCCGCTGGCCCGCTCCACGCGGCAGGTGCACGGGCTCTCCGATCTCGAGCAGTACCTCGCGGGCCGGGCGAGCCTGAAGGACGCGATCACCCTGTGGCAGCAGCGGGTGCGCCACTACGCCAGGCGCCAGCTCATCTGGTTCCGGCAGACCCCGAACATCCAGTGGGTCACCGTGCCCCGCGATGAGCATCCCTGGGAAACGACGGCGCGCCTCATGGGCTTCATCCGCCGCGCGCGAGAGGCCCGGCCGGCCGCCGGCGCTGAGGCCGCACTCGAGACCTGACGGTTTGCTGCTCGCGCTCCGCCCGCCTCTTATCCGCCTGCCTGCGCCCCGCCAACCGGCGGGGCCGTCCGCATGCCAGCCGAACGCGCCGTCCTGGTGACCGTCCAGCTTGACCCGCGCTTCTCGGCGGCTCGCGCGCGCTGGCCGGCGGAGGATGAGGCGCGGGAGCTCGAAGAGCTCACGCGCTCGGCCGGCTGCCAGGTCGCCGCCGCGGTCATCGCGCGGCGCCACCGGCCCATCGCGGGCACGTTCCTGGGCCTGGGCAAGCTGGAGGAGATCGCCCGCACGGCGGCCGACACGCAGGCGCAGGTCGTCATCTTCAACCAGGAGCTCTCGCCCGCCCAGCAGCGCACCATCGAGGAGCGGCTGGGCGTGAAGACCATCGACCGCACGCAGCTCATCCTGGACATCTTCGCCCAGCACGCCACGTCGCAGGAGGGGAAGGTGCAGGTGGAGCTGGCCCAGCTGCGCTACCTCCTCCCGCGGCTGGCGGGCAAGGGCGTCATGCTCTCGCGGCTCGGGGGCGGGATCGGCACCCGGGGCCCGGGTGAGCAGAAGCTGGAGGTGGACCGCCGCCGCATCCGCGCGCGGCTCACGCGGCTGGGGGAGGAGCTGGAGCGATTGGCGCGCCGCCGCGAGGCGACGCGGTCCCGGCGCAAGGAGAGCGAGATCCCGGTGGCGGCGCTCGTGGGCTACACGAACGCGGGCAAGACGACGCTGCTCAACCGCTTGAGCGGCGGCTCGAGCACGACCCGGGACCAGCTCTTCACGACGCTCGACCCGCTGGCGCGGCGGGTCCGCCTCTCTGGAGGCGAAACGATCGTCCTGACCGACACGGTGGGCTTCCTCCACCACCTGCCGCACCACCTCATCGAATCGTTCCAGGCCACGCTCGAAGAGGCGCGGGATGCCGATGTGCTCCTCCATGTCTTGGATGCCAGCCACCCGCTCGCGGCGGAGCAGGCCGAGGCGGTGGAGGAGGTCCTGCGCCAGTTGGGGCTCGAGGCCAAGCCGCGGATCACCCTCCTCAACAAGTCCGACCGCGTGGACCACCCCGGCCGGCTGGCGTCGCTCGAGCGGGCCTACGGCCCGTCGGTCGTCCTCTCGGCGAAGACCGGGTCGGGGATGGAGCGGCTCACCGAGGCGCTCAACCAGCAGCTCGGGCTGCTGTTGGTTGAGCCGGTCCGGCTGCGCGTGCCGGCCGAGCGCTCGGACGTGGTGGCCTCCGTCTACCGGTCAGGGCATGTCCTGCGGCGCCAGGAGGATGGGGGGATGATCGAGCTCCTCGCCCGGGTGCCCGCCAAGCTCATGGCGGAGCTCGGCTCGTTTCGCTCTTGACAAGGCCGGGCGGTTTGACTACACTACTTGTTAGCACTCTAATCTAATGAGTGCTAATAAGAGGATGCCTGATGAGCGTAACTGATTTTGAGCAAAGGAGAAATAAGATCCTCGAGCTCATCATCGAGGCGCACATTGCGAGCGCCTCTCCGGTGGGTTCCGAGTTCGTGGCCCGGAAGCTGCGCTCCAGCCTCAGCCCGGCGACCATCCGCAACATCATGGGGGAGCTGGAGGGGGACGGGTACCTTTCGCAGCCGCACACCTCGGCGGGCCGGGTTCCCACCGACCGGGGCTACCGGTTCTACGTGGATTCGGTGATGGACGTCCGGCGAATCTCGCTCGATGAGCTGCGCCAGATCGAATTGCTCATCCGGCCCGCGGAGGTGGATCTGGAGCTGCTGCTCGAGCGGGCCAGCGCCGCCCTGGCCGCGTTGAGCCAGCAGGCCGGGTTCGCGGTCGTCCCGACCGTGAAGCAGAGCCGCGTGCGGCAGGTCGAGTTCGTGCCGCTCGGGGTGCGGAAGATCCTCTGCGTCCTCATCGCGAACGACGAGATGATCGCCTCGCACGTCGTCGAGATCGTCGAGCCGATGACGCGCGACGAGGCGGTGGCGCTGGCGCGCTTCATCAACACGGAGCTGGGCGGGCTCTCGTGCCGCGAGCTCATGGAGTCGCTGGAGCGGCGGATGCTCGCCGAGCGCGATTCGTTCTACCATGTCGTGAAGCGCTCGCTGGATATCCTCCAGCAGGCGCTGTCGACCGAGCCGGAGGAGCGGTTCGTCCTGGAAGGGACGAGCGCCCTCGTCTCGCAGCCGGAGTTCGCCAACGACCCGCGCAAGGCGCACGCCCTGCTGAAGGGGCTCGACGCGGAAGAGGCGCTGCTCGCGCGCATCCGGCAGGACATCGCGCCGGACGGCGTCCGGGTGCGCATCGGGCGCGAGGTGCAGGTGGCGGGGCTGGAGGCGTGCAGCTACCTGACCGCTCCGGTGGCCGCGGGAGACGCGGTCGTGGGCGGCATCGGCGTGTTGGGGCCGAAGCGGATGGACTACCCGCGCCTGCGCGCGCTGGTGGAGGGCGTGAGCCGCTGCGTCACCGAGCTGCTCACCCGCTGGGATGAGCGGTAAGGGCGGGCACGAGCCGCCCCCCAAGGCCGGGGCGGGCGGGCCATCCGGCGCGGCCGAGGAGTTCGAGCGGCTGAAGCGGGAGGTGCAGCAGGCCAAGGACCAATACCTGCGCACCCTCGCCGAGGCGGACAACGCGACGAAGCGGCTCCACCGCGAGAAGGAAGAGTTCCTCCGCTACGCGGCCGAGTCGGTCGTGCGGGCGCTGTTGCCCATCGTGGACAGCCTGGACCAGGCGCTCCTCGCCGTGGATCCCTCGGCTCGCCCCGCCAACGCGGGGCTCGCTCGGGACTCCGCCCCACGGGCAGCGGGAGAAGGAGAACCATGTACGCCCGTGGGGCTTCGCAAGCAGTCGGACATTGAGGCGATCATCAAAGGGGTCCATCTGATTTACCGGCAGCTGCTCGGCCTCCTCGACAAGGAGGGGGTCAAGCGGATCCCGACGGTGGGCGAACCGTTCGACCCGCACAGGCACGAGGCGGTCGCGCAGGTCGAGGCCGGCGACGGGGTCGCGGACGACACCGTCGCGGAAGAGGTCCAGGTCGGCTACACGATGCACGGCAAGGTGATCCGCCCGGCGATTGTGAAAGTGGCGAAACGAAACGATCGGAAGATCGAGGACGAGGAGCGGAGGACAGCGAGAGAAGATAAAGGGGCGCACCATGGCTAAAGTCATTGGCATTGATTTGGGGACATCGAACAGCGCGTGCGCCGTCATGGAGCACGGGCGGCCCGCCATCGTGCCCTCCGCCGAGGGCACCAGCGTCGGCGGCAAGGCGTTCCCGTCGTACGTGGCGTTCACCAAGGACGGGCAGCTCCTCGTGGGCGAGCCCGCGCGGCGCCAGGCCGCGACGAACCCGGAGGGGACGGTCCAGGCGGCCAAGCGCAAGATGGGGACCGACCACGTCTACCGCATCCACGGCAAGGAGTACACCCCGCAGCAGATCTCCGCGTTCATCCTGCAGAAGGTCAAGCGGGACGCCGAGTCGCACCTCGGCGAGCCGGTGCGGGAGGCGGTCATCACGGTGCCGGCCTACTTCAACGACAACCAGCGGCAGGCCACGAAGGACGCCGGCGCCATCGCGGGGCTTGAGGTGCTGCGCATCATCAACGAGCCGACGGCGGCGTGCCTCGCCTACGGCCTCGACAAGGCGGGCAAGGAGCAGAAGATCCTCGTCTTCGACCTGGGCGGCGGGACGCTGGATGTGACGATCATGGACATGGCGCAGGGGGTCTTCGAGGTCAAGGCGACGAGCGGCGACACCCAGCTCGGCGGGACCGACATGGACTCCGCGCTCGTGGACTATATCGCGACGGAGCTCAAGAAGGAATCCGGCATCGACGTGCGCAGCGACAAGATGGCGGCCCAGCGCATCCGCGAGGCGGCGGAGAAGGCGAAGATCGAGCTCTCGAACGTCCTGGAGACGGACATCAACCTCCCCTTCATCACGGCGGACGCCTCCGGGCCGAAGCACCTCACGACGACGTTCACGCGCGCGACGCTGGAGCGGCTCATCGAGCCCATCATCAGCCGCTGCCGGGCGCCGGTGGAGAACGCCCTGCGCGACGCGAAGCTCAAGGCCGCGGAGATCGACCGCGTCATCCTCGTGGGCGGCCCCACGCGGATGCCCATCGTCCAGCGGTTCGTGGAGGAGATGGTCGGCAAGAAGGTCGAGCGCGGGGTGGACCCCATGGAGTGCGTGGCGATGGGCGCCGCGATCCAGGCGGGGGTCATCAAGGGCGAGGTGAAGGACGTGCTGCTCCTCGACGTGACCCCGCTCTCGCTGGGGATCGAGACGCTCGGCGGCGTCTTCACGAAGCTCATCGAGCGCAACACGACGATCCCGACGCGCAAGAGCCAGGTCTTCTCCACCGCGGACGACAACCAGTCGGCGGTGACGATCCGCGTGCTGCAGGGCGAGCGGCCGATGGCGGCGGACAACACGGAGCTGGGGCGCTTCGACCTGGTCGGGATTCCGCCGGCGCCACGGGGCGTGCCGCAGGTCGAGGTGACCTTCGATATCGACGCCAACGGGATCGTCCACGTCGCGGCGAAGGACAAGGGGACGGGCAAGGAGCAGTCCATCAAGATCAGCGCGCCGCGGAAGCTCGACAAGGATGAGATCGCGCAGATGGTCAAGCAGGCCGAGCAGTTCGCCGAGGCGGATAAAAGCCGCAAGGAGCTCGCCGAGGCCAAGAACCAGGCGGACCAGCTGGTCTACACCGTGGAGAAGAGCCTGAAGGACCTCGGCGACAAGGTCGGCCAGTCGGACCGGCTCGCCATCGAGCAGGCCGCGCGCGACCTCAAGGACGCCGTCAAGTCCGATGACGTCGCCAAGATCAAGCGCGGCATGGACGCGCTCCAGCAGGCCTCGCACAAGCTGGCGGAGGAAGTGTACAAGAAGGCGCAGGGCGCTCGTCCGGGACAGGGGACAGGGGACAGGGGACAGGGGACAGCGGAGGAAGCGCCGGCGGAGAGGCCCGCCGGGAAGGACGACAAGGTCGTGGACGCCGAGTTCAAGGTCGAGGACGACACATAAGCGTCAGACACTTCCCGCGCGTTGTGAAGTGTCTGACACTTTTTGAGCGATGCCGATGATGTATATCATTCGAGAGCGCGCGACGGATCAGCAACTTCGTGAGATGGCGGAGGTGTTACAGACCTATATCAAGTTGGCCGTGGATGTTCGCCGTGGCGTGGTCGCCGGCGGCGGGGCGCTGCACGCGGATTGCGAGGCGACCCTGTTGGAAGATGGCAGCCAGCAGGGGGACGTGTGGGGAGCGGATTGGATCCCTGACAGCCGTGAAGTCCGTTTTGAATCGCTGATTAATATCCGCCCCAAACAGGGCAATCGAAAGTTGACGATTGAGGATGCGGCGTTGCGCCAACAGATCGAGGGGGTCGTGCGGGAGCGCCTGGAAGGGTGATGATTGCTGCTGGGGTGCGCGAGCGCTTCTCGCGAGATCCGCTGCACATCAGGCTTGGAGGGTTGGCGGCGGATTTGGCTCGGGTCGCGTCGTTCGGGGGGAATCCCGCGAACCGTCAGGCCGTCGCCAGCCTCCTTGAGGAGAGCAAGTATTTTGCGGAGTGGATTGCCCCCGATGCTCCGTTGGAGACCCAGGCCGTCCTGGCCGAGCTTCAGGTGACGCTGGCGTTGTGGGAACGTCGTTGGCTCAAGGGTGTCGAGGTTCCCACCATGCAGATCGAGGCGGAGCGACAGTCGGCTGCGCTGTTATCCCTTGCGGGTTTGGTGTGAGCTGATGCCGACGACGAAGCGGGATTACTACGAGATCCTGGGCGTCCCGAAGTCCGCGACGACCGAGGACATCAAGCGGGCCTACCGGGCGCTCGCGCTGAAGCACCACCCGGACCGCGTCGGCGCGGAGCACAAGAAGGACGCGGAGGAGCGGTTCAAGGAGATCTCCGAGGCGTACGCGGTGCTGACGGACCCGCAGAAGCGGTCGGTCTACGACCAGTACGGCCACGCCGGGTTCGACCAGCGCTACTCGACCGAGGACATCTTCCGCGGGGCCGACTTCTCCAGCATCTTCCGGGACCTCGGCGTCGGCGGCTCGATCTTCGAGGACCTCTTCGGCGGCTTCGACCTCTTCGGCGGGGGCGGCGGCCGGCGTCGCGGCGGCGGGCGCGGGTCGGACCTGGAGTTTGAGCTCTCACTCTCCTTCGAGGAGGCGGCCAAGGGGGTCACGAAGACGGTGACGGTGCCGCGGCGCGAGCTCTGCCCGGAGTGCCGCGGGGAAGGGGGCGAGCGCGCCACCTGCTCCACCTGCCACGGCAGCGGGCAGATTCGCCAGTCGGCCGGCTTCATGGTCATCGCGCGGACCTGCCATCGGTGCGGCGGGCAGGGCAGCCAGGTGAAGAAGGGTTGCCCGAAGTGCCGGGGCGAGGGACGCGTTGCGGTGGAGCGGCGGATCGAAGTCAAGGTGCCCGCGGGGGTGGAGTCCGGCATGCGCCTGCGGCTCTCCGGCGAAGGGGAGGGCGGGACGCGGGGACGGGGCGACCTGTACGTCCACCTCAGGATCAACCCGCACCCCATCTTCCAGCGGGACGGGCCGCACCTGCTCGTCGAGTACCCGGTGCACCTCGCCCAGGCGGCGCTGGGCGCGGAGGTGGACGTGCCGACGATGAACGGGCGGGTGTCGATGAAGATCCCGTCGGGCACGCAGAGCGGCACCGTGTTCCGGGTCCGGGGCAAAGGGCTGCCGGATGTGCACGAGGGGCGCCAGGGCGACCTCCTGGTGCGGGTCGTCGTGGAGACGCCGACGCATTTGAACGCCGGCCAGCGGCGCCTGGTCGAGGAGCTGGGCCGGTCGCTGGGGGAGGAGGCGCACCCCGCGCGCCGCTCCTTCCTCGCGAAGCTGAAGGACCTGTTGAGGACCTAGCGAGATGCCGACGTACGAGTACGAGTGCGGGAAGTGCCGGCGGCGCCACGAGGCGTTCCAGTCCATCACCGCCAAGCCGCTCACGAAGTGCCCGGCGTGCGGCGGGCGGCTCAAGCGGCTGCTGGGCAGCGGCAGCGGGTTCCTGTTCAAAGGGAGCGGGTTTTACATCACCGACTACCGCAGCAAGCGCTACACCGACGCCAAGAAGAAAGACGAACAGGCTGCTGCTCCGAAGAAGCCGTCGGCATCAGGCGGGTGCAAGTCCGGGGCCTGCGGCGGGAGCGGCGATTCCTGCGCGAGCGCGTGAGCCGCGCTCCCCGCGCCGTCCCGGATCGCCCCGGGCGGCCTGGTGGTCCGCCGCCGGGCTGTGCGCCGCGGCCATCCTCTACCTCTCCGTCATCCAGGTTCCCGAGGGGCCGGAGATCCCCTGGCTGGACAAAGCGGTGCACGCCGTCCAGTACCTGGCCCTCGCCTGGCTGCTCGTGCAGGCCCTCAGGGCAGGCCGCCTGGAGGATCGGCCCTGCCTATGGCTGGCCTGGATCGAGGCGACGAGCTACGGGCTGCTCATCGAGCTGCTGCAGATCCTGCTGCCCTGGCGCTCCGCGGACCTGCTGGACGCCGCGGCCAACGCCCTGGGCGCCGCGGCGGGGGTCTGGCTGGGGCGGCGTCCGCTGAGGCGGTCATGACCAAGAGACGATGGAGCCTGTTGGCTGAAGAGTTCGCCCACCATCTGCCGTACACCATCGTCGGGTCGCTCGTGGCGATGGCGGCGGTCTGGTGGTTCGCCACCCAGCACCTCAACGGCGGCCGCGCCGACATGTTATTCGCGCAGGCGCGCGCCAGTTTTCACCTCTTCCACCCGCTCCACATCTGCCTCTCGGCCATCGCGACGACCTCGCTCTTCTGGCGGCACGAGCGCCACGTCCTGCGGGCGCTGGTGGTCGGGGCGCTTGGCACGATTATCCCGTGCGGCCTGAGCGACTACGTGTTCCCGTACTGGGGCGGCCTCCTGCTGGGGCAGACGATGGAGCTCCACATGTGCATCGTGGATCACCCGCAGCTCTTCTTCCCGTTCCTCGCGCTGGGGATCGTGGGCGGCTTCTGGGCGGAGGAGCGGGTGACGGGCAGCCACCTCTTCTCGCACGGCGCGCACATCTTCGTCAGCAGCGCCGCCTCGCTGCTGTACCTCATCTCCTTCGGGTTCACGGCGTGGCTGACGGACGTGCGGTTCGTCTTCCCCGCGTTCGTGACGATCGTGCTGGCGGTGTGGGTGCCCTGCTGCATCAGCGACATCGTGGTGCCCGCGGCCGCCGCCCACGAACACACATGAGGAGTCCGGTTCCCTCTTTCCTCTAGGGTCTCCGATGGGAAACAGGGAACCGGACCCGGGACTATGGTAGCCATTCATCCGTTCCGCGCGTGGCGCTATAACCCGGACGTCGCCGGCCAGTTGGACGCGGTCCTCTCGCCGCCCTACGACGTCATCAGTCCGGAGGAGCAGGACCGCCTCTACCAGGCCTCGCCCTACAACGTCGTCCGGCTCATCCTCGGCAAGTCCTACCCGACCGACACCGATGCGGAGAACCGCTACACCCGGGCGCAGCGCGAGTTTGCGGCCTGGCGCGAGCGCCGGGCGCTGCAGCCGGACCCGGTCCCGGCGCTCTATCTCGTCGAGCAGGCCTTCCGTGACGGCGGCGCCGAGCGGTCCCGCCTGGGGTTCATCGCGCTCCTCGCGCTGGACGGGCCGATGGAGCGCCAGGTCTTCCGGCACGAAGCGACCCTGGCTGCGCCCAAGCAGGACCGCACGCGGCTGCTGGAGGCGCTCCCGGCCAATCTGGAGCCCATCTTCTGCGTCTACCCGGATGCGGGGGGACGGCTGCAGGAGCGGCTGCGCCGGCTGACGGCGGCCGCGCCGACGATGCAGGCGGCGCTTCCCGGGGAGACCATCCGCTGTTGGGCGCTCACCGATCCGACGGTCATCGAGGAGGCGGCGCGCCACCTCGCCTCCGTCTCGGTGCTGATCGCCGACGGCCACCACCGGTTCGAGGTCGCCTGCGCCCACCGGGACCGCTACGGCGCGCTGATGACGTGCTTCGTCTCGATGGCGGACCCGGCGCTGGTGGTGCGGCCGATCCACCGGATTGTCCAGCACGAGGGAAGCGGAGCGGCGCACGCGCTCCAGGCGCTCTGCCGCGTTGAGCCGGCGGCCGACCTCGCCGCTTGCCTCCGGTGGCTGGGGGACGCGGGGGAGGCAGGGCGCTTCGGCTACTATGACGGCCGGACGCTGTCCCAGGCCGCCGTGACCCCCGAGCGTCTGGCCCGGTGGCTGCGCTCGCCCTCGGTCCCGCAGCCGGTCGCCGGCCTTGACGTGTCGCTCCTGCATGAGCTCATCCTGCCGCAGCTCGTCCCAACCGCCGGCCCCATCCGCTGTACCTATGCCGCCGACGCCGCCGAGGCGCTGCAGGCCGTAGACCGCGGGGAGGGGTGCTGCGCCTGGCTGCTCCGCGGGATTCCGCTGCCCCAGGTGTACGCGCTGGCCGCCCAGGGGTTGGCGCTTCCGCCGAAATCGACGTACTTCTATCCGAAGGTCCCGTCCGGCTTGACGATCAACGTGTGGCAAGATACCATGATCCCCCCCATGCCATCCCCCGCATCCGTGAGCGAATGAAGCTGTTCAGCAGGCGCCAATCGGCCGTCGCGCGCAGGTCCAAGCGCGACTTCCCCGCCGGGCTGTGGACCAAATGCGAGTCCTGCGGCCAGCTCATCTACAACAAGGCGCTGGAGGAGAACCTGCGCGTCTGCCCCAAGTGCGAGTTTCATTTCTCCCTCACGGCGCCCCAGCGGATCCAGCTGCTCCTCGATGAGGGGACCTTCGAGCCGTGGGACGAGGACTTAGCGCCGCTTGACCCGCTCCAGTTCAGCGTGCCCAAGCCGTACGCCGAGAAGGTGCGGGAAGAGCAGCAGGCCTGCGGGATGTCCGACGCCTGCCTGACCGGCAAGGGGGTGCTCGAGGGCCGCGAGGTCGTGCTGGGCGTGACCGACTCGCGCTTCATGATGGGGTCGATGGGGTCGGTGGTGGGGGAGCGGCTGACGCGGGCGATCGAGCGGGCGATCGAGCGGCGGTTGCCGCTCATCATCGTGTCCGGCTCCGGGGGCGGCGCCCGGATGCAGGAGGGCCTGCTGAGCCTGATGCAGATGGCGAAGACCGCCAGCGCCCTGATGCGGCTCGACGAGCACGGCGGGTTCTTCCTCTCGGTCCTGACCCACCCGACGATGGCCGGCGTCCTGGCGAGCTTCGCCACGCTGGGCGACATCATCATCGCCGAGCCCCGGGCGCTGATCGGCTTCACCGGCCCGCGGGTGATCGAGCAGACCATCCGGCAGAAGCTCCCGGAGGGGTTCCAGCGCTCGGAATTCCTGCTCGAGCACGGCCTCATCGATCTCATCACGCACCGGCGCGAGCTGAAGCAGACCCTCGCAAGGCTCCTGAGGCATTCCCGGCCCTAGCCGACCTCACCCATGGCCCAGGTGGCGCTGAAGAACGTGTCCAAGGTGTACCCGGCCGGCGTCCTGGCCGTCAAGGACGCGACCCTGACGGTCGAGAACCGCGAGTTCCTCGTCATCGTGGGCCCCTCCGGCTGCGGGAAGTCGACCCTGCTGCGCATGGTGGCGGGGCTGGAGGAGGCGACGAGCGGCGAGATCCGCATCGCCGACAAGATCGTGAACCACATCCCCCCGAAGGACCGCGACATCGCGATGGTCTTCCAGAACTACGCGCTCTACCCGCACATGACGGTCTATGACAACATGGCCTTCGGCCTCCGGCTGCGGAGCTACAGCAAGCGGGAGATCGACCAGCGGGTGCGAGAGGCCGCCGGCATCCTGAGCATCGAGCCGCTGCTCGGGCGGCGGCCCAAGGAGCTCTCCGGCGGGGAGCGCCAGCGGGTCGCCGTGGGCCGGGCCATCGTCCGCAAGCCGCTCGTGTTCCTCTTCGATGAGCCGCTCTCGAATCTGGACGCCAAGATGCGGGTCCAGATGCGCACCGAGATCCGCAAGCTCCACCTGCGGCTGCAGACGACGATGATCTACGTCACGCACGACCAGACCGAGGCGATGACCATGGGCGACCGGATCGTCGTCATGAACCAGGCGCTCATCCAGCAGATGGCCGACCCCCTGACGATCTACGACCACCCCGCCAACCGCTTCATCGCCAGCTTCATCGGCTCACCGCCCATGAACTTCCTCACGGGCCAGGTCGTCCGGTCCGGCCAAGGGCTGTTCTTCAGCGACGGGACGCTGCGGCTGCGCATCGTGGACGAGATGGCCGCGCGGCTGCTCGCGTACGAGGACAAGCCGGTCCTCTTCGGGATCCGGCCGGAAGACCTGTACGACAAGCTCTTCATCACCGACGCCCCCACCGACTGCATCGTCACCTCCTCCGTGGAGCTGGTGGAGCCGCTGGGCGCCGAGGTGTACCTCCACCTCCGGGCGGGGCACCATGCGCTCGTGGCCCGCGTCGGGCCGCACGACCGGCCGGAGATCAATCAGGACATCGACCTCGTCTTCGATATGGGCAAGGCGCACTTCTTCGACCCGGAGACGCAGGCGGCCATCGTCTAAGATGAGACAGGCCGGGACATGGCTCTTGTCCCGTACGGACATGCCCGCCTCGGCCATCCGCTGGCTTGTCGCCCTCACGGTGGTCTTCGCGTGCGTCGTCCTCGGCCAGTCGCTCCTCGGCCACGCCGAGGCGGCCGCGCGGACCGCCCCCACCCTCGCCGCCATGCTCGTTGCGCTGGCGACCTACGCCTGGGGGCTCTACCCCGTCGCCGGCAGCCTGGGGGTGAGTGCCGGCGCGCTCGTGTGCCTCGCGTGGGCCTGGGCGGTCCTGCAGATGGCCGGGCTCGGATGGGCGCTGGCGGCCTTCGGCGTCCTGGCGGGCACGGCGGTCTGGCAGCGGCGGCTCAGGGACGGGCGGCTCCATCGGCTGCGGCGGACGCTGGAAGAGCTGCGGGGGCAGCAGACGGTGAAGCGCCAGGCGATCGCGCTGGCCGGCCAGACCGCCGACGCGCTCCAGAAGAAGCTCGCCCGCTACACGCAGCTCCAGGCCATCGCGGAGGCGCTCAGCAACCTCACCGACCTCACCGCGATCGCCACCCTGGCGGTCGAGCGTGCCTTCGACCTGATCGGCAAATCGGACGTCTGCCTCCTCTTTGTGGTGGACCCCGACCAGCAGGAGCTGTCGCTCTTCGCCTCGCAGCGGCGCGAGGGGATGCCGAGCATCCGCGCCAAGCACGGGGATCAGTTCGACCGCCACGTCCTGCGCAGCCATCGCCCGCTGCTCGTCAGCGACACGCGGCGGGATTTCCGCTTCACCGTGGCGGTGGCCCGGGAGCGGGAGATCGGCTCCGTCATCGCCTGTCCCCTGATGGCGGGTGAGAGCCCCGCCGGGGTCCTGCGCCTGGACAGCGCGAGCGCGGGGGCCTACACCCAGGACGACCTCCGCTTTCTGGACATCCTGCTGGACCTGGTCGCCACGGCCCTGACCAATGCCCGGCTCTTCGCGAAGACGCAGCAGCTGGCCGTCACCGACAGCCTGACCGACCTCACGCTCCGCCGGCCGTTCCTGGAGCAGCTGACGCGCGAGCTCACCCGGGCATGGCGCAGCCGCGAGCCCGTGTCGGTGCTGATGCTCGACGTCGACCACTTCAAGGCCTACAACGACACCTTCGGGCACACGGCGGGCGACGTGATCCTGAGGCGGGTGGCGGACGTCCTCCGCGCCGTGGTGCCGCCGGGCGGGGCCATCGGCCGCTACGGCGGGGAGGAGTTCGTCGTGCTGTTGCCGGGCCTCGCGCGCCACCAGGCGGGCGAGGTCGCGGAGCAGGTCCGCCGGACCGTCGGGCGCCAGCTGCAGGGCGTCCCGCGCGAGGGGGAGCGGCGCGCCCTGCAGGCCGTCCGGACGGCGCAGCCGGCCGAGCTCGAAGAGGGGGTCACCGTCTCGGTCGGGCTCGCCGTGTTCCCGGACGACGCCAAGGTGGACCTGGAGCTCATCCGGATCGCGGACCAGCGGCTCTACCAGGCCAAACACGCCGGCCGCAACGTCGTCGTCTCCTCATGACCGTCCTCGCCTGTTGGCTCCTCGCGATGGCGTCCGGGCTCTGCTGGGCCCGCCTCTACGTCGCGCTGGCCACCGCGGCGACGCTGCTCGTGTTCGCAGGGACACAGGGTGCCGCGCTGGGCCATGCGACCGGCTGGTTGCAGCTGATGACGCTGGGCGCGACGCCGTGGCTGCTGGCCGCCCAGCGCTGGCGCTACGAGGACGAGGTGCGGCGGCTCCACGCAGAGGAGGCGGTGGAGGTCATGCGGCTCTCCGAATCGGCCCGCTCGCTCTTGTCGCTCCAGGATGCGATGCAGCAGGCGGACGCCCAGATCGCGCAGATCACCGACCTCTACCACGTCACGAAGGAGACGGCTCGTGCGCTCCACGTCAGGGAGCTCTTCGCGGCCTCGCTCGCCATCGCGCCCCGGCTGCTGAATGCGCGGGGGCTGCGCCTCATCGACTGCTCCGGGCCGGCCCCGCAGGTGCTGCGCGCGGTGCGGGCGCCGGATGGCCGGATGGCCTCGGTCGACGGCCACGACCTCCTGGAGATGGAAGCAGACATCCTCCAGCGGGTCAGGACCGCCCCCGCGTCGTCCAGCGCGGCCGCGTCGGAGCTCGCCGGCCCCCTCCCGGGGCTCGGGCGCATCGCCTGGGCGCCGCTGTGGCGTGAGCAGCAGCCCGTCGGGGTGCTGGTGGCGGATGAGCTCCCCGAGGACCAGCTCAAGACGCTGACGATCATCTCCCACCAGCTCTCGCTGCAGCTCGCCCGCGTCCACCTCTACCAGCAGGTGGAGGCGCTGGCCGTGACCGATGCGCTCACCGGGGTCTCGGTCCGCGGGCACTTCCTGGAGCGGGCGCGGCAGGAGCTCGACCGGTCGGCCCGCCACGGCCTGGCCTGCACGCTCCTGATGGCGGACCTCGACGGCTTCAAGCAGAAGAACGACACCTTCGGGCACCTCGTCGGCGACGTCGTCCTGCGAGAGGTCGCCCGGCTCCTGGCGCGGAACCTCCGCGAGATCGACATGATCGCGCGGTTCGGCGGGGAGGAGTTCCTCCTCCTGCTCATCGAGACGGCGCCTGAGCAGGCGCTGCCGATCGCGGAGCGGCTGCGGCAGCTCGTGGACATCCATCCGATCCGCGCCTACGATGAGCTGCTGACGCAGACGGTCAGCATCGGCCTGGCGGGGTTTCCCGCGCACGCCCAGACGCTCGAGGCGCTGATCGAGCGGGCCGACCAGGCGCTCTACGCGGCCAAGCGGGCGGGGCGCAACCGCGTCGTCGTCTGGTCGGAGTCGCTGGCGGCATGACGCGGCGATGGACGGTCGGGGTCGATTTCGGGGCGACAAACGTCAAGGTCGGGCTGGTCAGCCCGACCGGGCATGTCGCGGCCGCACAGGCGCTTGAGTCCCGGGACGTCGGACGGCCCGGGCGGTTCGTTGAGGCGGTCAGCGAGGCGGCCGAGCGGCTGGCGCGGTCCGTCGGCGAGCGTCCTGCAACGCTGCGAGGGGTGGGCGTCGGCGTGCCCGGGCCCGTGGATGTCCGGCGCGAGGTCGTGGAGTTCCTGGTCAACGTGCCGGGGTGGCGCCGGGTGCCGCTGCGGCGGTGGCTTGAGCGGCGGCTGCGCTGCCGCTGCGCCGTGGACAACGACGCGAACCTGGCCGCGCTCGGGGAGTTCGCCTTCGGTGCGGGGCGCGGGGCGCGGGGCCTCGTGTGCCTGACGCTCGGGACCGGGGTGGGCGGCGGGCTGATCCTCGACGGGTCGCTGGTGCATGGGGCCAGCGGCTCCGCCGGCGAGGTCGGGCACATGGTGATCGATCCGCGCGGACCCCGCTGCGGCTGCGGCGCGCGCGGGTGCCTGGAGGCGCACGTGGGGACCGCGGCGCTGCTCCGCATGGGCCGGCAGGCGCTCCGGGAGGGCGCGGGGCCGCTGCGCCGGCTCACGCGGGAGGCCGGGGGGCGCCTGACGCCGGCGGTGCTCTCCCGCGCGGCCAGGCTGGGCGACGCGCGGGCGCAGCGGATCTGGGCGGCGTTCGGCCATTGGCTTGGCATCGGGGTGGCCAACCTCGCCAACCTGCTCAACCCGGACCGGGTGATCCTCGGCGGCGGCGTGGCCGGCGCCTGGTCGTTGTTCTACCCGAGCCTGAGCGGCACCGTCCGCGCCCAGGCGCTGGCGACGGCGGCCCGGTCGGTCCGCATCGTCCGGGCGCGCCTCGGGACCCGCGCTGGCATTGTCGGGGCCGCCGTGTTAATCTGGGGGGCGAAGGGAGGGAAACCGGCATGAAGATCTTCCTGGACTCGGCGAACCTGACGGAGATCAGGGAGGCGAAGGCGTGGGGGGCGATTGACGGGGTGACGACGAACCCCACCCTGGTCGCCAAAGAGGGGCGTGAGTTCTTCCCGCTGCTGAAGGAGATCTGCGGGGTGGTGCAGGGCCCGGTGAGCATGGAGACGACCTGCCGCGACGCCGAGGGCATGATCCGGGAGGGACGTGTCTTCGCGGCGCTCGACCCCCACATCGTCGTGAAGTGCCCCCTCACGAAAGAGGGGCTGCGGGCGACCCGGCAGCTGACGAACGAGCAGATCCGGGTCAACGTGACCCTCTGCTTCTCGGCGTCGCAGGCGCTGCTGGCCGCCAAGGCGGGCGCCTGTTTCGTCTCGCCGTTTGTCGGGCGGCTCGATGACATCAGCGGCGACGGGATGGGCCTCATCCGCGACATCAAGGCCATCTACGCCAACTACGCCTTCTCCACCCAGATCCTCGTGGCCAGCGTCCGCCACCCGATGCACGTGGTGGAGGCGGCCAAGCTCGGCGCGGACATCGCCACGATGCCGTTTGCCGTCCTCGACGCGCTCGTGACACATCCCCTGACGGCGGCGGGCCTGGACCGGTTCCTCCAGGACTGGGAACGGCTGCCGGCGAGCGCGAAGACGTGGAAGACCGCCGAGCCGAGCGCCAGGGATACACGGTAACCGCACACGGTCAACACGCGCGCCTCTCAGGGTTGTTCGTGAAGCGCCTCTTCCGTTTTTTGCTCGCGGCCTGGTGCGTGGCAGGCCTCAGCGCCTCCACCGGCGCCGCGGGCCGCTCAGACGCCCAGTCCCAGCCCACTGCCACCGCGCAGACGTCCCCTGAGGGCGAGCGGAGGGCGGGCGCAGATCGGGCGCGCGACTGGGATCGGGTGAAAGCGCTCACCCGACAGGGCGCCTATCAGGAGGCGCTGGGCCTCCTGGACCGCCTGGCGGCCGCCACGCCAGACGACCCCCGCGTCCAGCTCTACCGATCGCTGTGCCAGGCGCGCATCGAATCACCGCCCCCATTCCCCAAGATCACCCGCGGCCAACTGACCTCCCTGGCTGAGCGGCTCCAGCAGGAAGAACGCGCCCAGCGGCGCGCCCACGCGCAGATGAAGGCGCTGGAGCGCGCGGTCAAGAAAGAGCAGGACCGATGGGACAGGGAGCTGGACGTGCTGGCGCAGCAGGCGAAGCGGGAGGAAGCGCTGGCGCGCGCGAGGCCGATCGCCCCCAGCGCCCCTCGTGAACCAGCCGCGCCGCTCCCTGAGGCTTCTTCGGGTGAAGCCATCCCGCCTCCTGCGCCTCTCGTCCCTGCAGCACCCCTGCCGCCGCTCGGGCCCCCGCGGCGCGGGATTGAGCTGGCGCCGGTGACGGTGCCGGCCGCGCGCCCGGAAGGTGGACCGGCCGCGGAACGGCCGCGCAGCGTCGCGCGCACGCTGCCTCCGCCGGGCGCGGTGCAGATCAACGCGGACCAGATGAGCGTCTCGCCTGAGCGGAAGCTCGCCGTCGCGGAGGGCAACGTGGAGGTGGTGTACCAGAACGCCGTCCTGACGAGCGACCGCCTCACGTTGTTCACGGATACCAAGGACGTGTACGCCGAGGGGCGCGTCCGGCTGGAGGACGGGGGGCAGGTGTTCCACGGTGAGATGGTCCACTACAACTTCGAGACGAAGAAGGGCCGGTTCCTCCAGGGGACGGTGGCCTCGCCCCCCTGGTACGAGCACGGCCGGTCGGTGGAGCACCTCGCCGAGGGGATCCTCCAGGTCACGCCCGGCTACCTCACCTCCTGCGACCACGATCCGCCCCACTTCAGGTTTTACGGCCGCCGGGCGATCGTCTTCGCGGAGGACAAGCTGGTCCAATCGCGCCACGCCACCTTCGTCGTCGAGCAGTTCCCCGTCATCTACCTGCCGTGGCTCTCGGTCGCGGACCGGCAGACGCCGTTCTTCATCATCCCGGGCAAGAAGAAGCCCTGGGAGCAGTTCGCGCTGATGGGCTACCGCTACGAATGGCCGGAAGGCCACGACGGGACCATCCGCCTGGACTGGCGCCGCGCCTTCGGCTGGGCGGTCGGGCTCGACCATAAGTTCCACACCGAGCGGTTGGGGAAGGCGCTGTTGCGGATCTACTACAATGATGAGCGGTACCTCCGGGTGCCGGAGGACGCGCTGGTGAAGGGGGCCTCCGACCGGCGCTACCGCGTCCTGTGGCGCCACCTCTGGCAGCCGTCCGATGACACGACCGTGATCACGGACCTCCATGAATT
>JAHFGZ010000058.1 GCA_023247155.1 Candidatus Omnitrophota bacterium | reverse complement strand
CAGCGCCGACCGCATCGAGGTCGCGCGCTACGAGGAGAATCCCACCACCGGCGACTTCATCGCGCGCCACGGCAACCCGCCGCGGATGCTCCTATTCGACCGCTTCGCCCTCGTGAAGCTCAACGAGAACGGCCAGGAGAAGGTCTACATCGGCTTCGCGGGCTTCGCGGACTTCGCGCTCACGGATCTGCGCGATTACAACGAGATCCTCCTGACCGGTGGCCGGGTCCAGACGAACCTGCGCCTCTTCGATGCGGCGAAGCTCAAGTTCGACGGCGGGGCGGTCGGGGCGCTGGACTTCTTCAACCACGTGGCCTCGGGCGAGTTCGGGGCGGATGCCAGCGGCGCCTTCCCGGACGGGCCCAGGACGCTCACCTTCGGCGCGGAGGGCGCGAAGTTCTGGCGGGCCTTCAACAAGCTGGGCGTGGAGCTGGACCTCGGGCGGCTGGGCCGCGGGAAGGGCGGCCAGGCGCCTCAGGAGGAGTTCACGCTGGAGCTCTTCGTCAGCGACGTGCGGGGCGATGCGCGCAGCCAGGAGGGGTTGCATCCCTCGCAGACGTCGGGCGGGGTCGCGGTCGCGAAACGCTTCGCGTTCGGGCCGGTGCGCGCGGCGGCGCGCGCCAGCGCCGAGAAGGGCCGCGAGGCCAACGTCGGGGCGCTGCGGATGGACTTCGAGTTCGGGCGGGGCGGGCCGGTCGTGTGGGTGGACGGCCGCTCGAACTTCAACGAGCGGGACATCCTGGCGTTCGGGACGCGGGTCACGAACTTCCTCGGGCTGCCGGGGCTCCATGCCGAGGTGGGCGACCGGATGACGCGCCAGCGCAGAGGGTTGGGCACGCTCCATGAGCCGCGCGGAGGGATCACGGTCGACCTGGCCGAGATCGCGCGCGGCCGCGGCGAGGAGCAGCCCTTCGAGCCGAGCGGCCGGCGGCAGCGCGAGGAAGCGGCGCGCAAGGAGGAGATCGCCACGCTGCCGCTTGAGCTGCTGCAGCGCAGCATGACCCGCGGGCTCGACAAGGGCCAATCGCTGCGCACCGCGATGCTGGAGGTGGACCGGGCAGCGGCGCTCGCCGCCGCCAAGGGCATCACACAGCGCTTCCTGCTGCCGAATCTCAACGTGACGACCGGCTACCAGTCGCTGGCGAACGCGGGCGGCGGCCGGATCATCACGACGATCGGCCTGCAGCAGCGCTACGAGTTCTCCCCGGCCGAGCTGCTCCAGAACAAGGACGCGGGCCTCATCCTCGAGCGGGCGGAGCGGAACCTCGCCGCGGCCTGGGTGGCGCGGGTCGAAGAGACGCTCGACGCGTACCGCGGCCTTGGGCTCATCGAGCTGCGGATCGCCGCCGTCGAACGGCAGCTCGGCGAGCTGGGCCCGATTGAGCGCGCGGCGGCTGACCGGGCCGCGCGGGGCCTTGAGACGCAGGCGGGCCTGGACATGCTCGCGCGCAAGCGGGCGCTCTACCGGGAGCAGTTGCGCGACCTGGAGGAGACGGAACGTCCGAAGGCGCAGGCCCGGGTGGCGCAGCTCATCGGCCTTGACCCGCAGGACCGCGCGGCGATCGGGCGCCTCACGGCGGGGGTGCAGAGCCTCAACGAGCTGTGGGTGCGCCTCGGGCAGCTGCGGGACCGGTATGCCCAGCAGGTCAGCGTGGATGCGCTGCTCGCCGACGCCCAGCGGCGGGAGGCCGACGCCCAGCGGGCGTACCTGCTGGCGAAGTGGCTCTCTCCGGGCGCCGACCAGGCGACGGTCGGCTACGCGCTGCCGGGCGGCCGCCTCGCCGGGTTCGGGGCGCGCTGGTCCGGGCTGAACCTCGACGCGCGGCGGCAGTGGAAGATGGCCGACGCCTTTGCCGACGTCAAGCGGGCCGACCACGAGGCGGAGCTTCAGGCGCAGGCCGCCGAGCGCGCGCGGGCGCAGGAGGAGCGCCGCTACGGCGAGGGCTACTTCGGCATCCGGCTGCCGCAGCTTCGCGCCAACCAGGAGGACGCGCTCGCGCAGGGGCTGCGCCTCTACAACGAAGGGCAGGCGGGCTCGCTTGAGCAGGTGCTGGAGTCGCTGGACGCGCTCGATGCGCTCGTGGTGGGCAGCCTCGAGGAGCCGGCGGGACGCTACACCGACGCGCTGATCACCGAGCTTCGGCTCGGCGAAGCGGATCCGCGGACGGCCGACGTGCTGAAACCCCTGAAGCCAGGCGCCACGGCGCCTGCGACGCTGCCCGAGGCGATCGCGCAAGGCAGAACGGCCTCCCGGCTGCTGGACAGCGCGGAGGCGTTCGTGCAGCTCCACCGCGCCAACGCCGGCAGCCGCTCCGGGATGGACTTCGTGTACAACGTCCTGACGATCGGGGCGGACGTGAAGATCGAGCGCGGCAAGGACACCAAGGCCTTCCAGCGCACGCTGCTCAGCTTCACCGAGAGGAGCCGCGACGTGACCGAGGGCCGGGTCATCAGCGACGTCATCGACAGCGCCCTTGAGCTGTTGAAGGCGCAGGGCCGCCTCCGGGATGGCGAGGCGGACCTGCGCCTCGCCGAGGCCGCCGCAGAGACCATCCGGCAGCAGGCCCGCGAGGGGCTGGCGACGTCGGTCGATGCGCTCAACGCCGGGCAGCGACTGCTGCGTGCGCAGGATGTGCTGGCCGCGGCGCGTCGCGACCGCCTGGCCGCGCGCGCCCGGTTCAACGCGCTGATGGGGCTTCCGACCGAAACGGACACGACGCTCGCCGGGGAGTGGTCGCGCGAAGCGATCGAGCAGGCGCTGACGCTGCAGGACGCGCGCGGCGCCTCCACGCCGCTTGCCGATGCGGTCCGCGATCCGCAGGGCGGATCGGCGCTCTCCGTTGAGCGGAGGCTGGAGGCGGCCGACGCCTACACCACGATGCTCGATGCCAAGGTGAAGGCGATCGAGGAGGGCGACCGGGACATCCGGTTCCGGATCGGGTTCCTGCCGAACCAGTGGCCGCTCGGGTTCCTCAACGTGGGGATGGGCGTGTTCCGGTCCTTCGTCGGCACCCAGGTGGATCACGCGGAGAGGGAGCGCACGCGCGGCGAGGCGGTCTCCAGCCGCGAGGAGCGGACGGATCTGGCGACGCGGACCGAGCGGCAGCGCGGCGAAGCCCGCGCGCGCCTGGCGAAGGCCGGGCGCGAGGCGGACGCGGCCAGGAAGGCGCTGGTCTCATGGGATGCGGCCGTGAGCCGGCTCCAGAGCGGCGCCGAGCGCAAGGAGGCGAGCTTCGCCCAGGACCTCAACACGGCGCTGGATGCGCGCGAGCAGGCGCGCCGGCGGCTCGACGATGCGCTCGATGAGCTGGCCGCGGCGCGGCTTGAGGTCCTCCGGTATGATCCGGGCGCGCTGGACGCGCCGCGGACTCCGCCGGAGGCGACGGGGACCGAGGAGGTGACGCTGGACCGCATCGCCGAGGCGGTGCGGCGGCATCCGAAGGTGCGGGCGGCGTCGCAGCGGCTTTCCGGCGCGGAGCAGGCGCTGGGGCAGGAGCTGAAGAAGCGCGGGGCGTCGTTGGGCGGCGAGGGGCTCACCATTGGGTTCCAGCGCTCGCCCTTCTTCATCAGCCCGGATGGGAGGTTCTCCATCCTCGACAAGGGCCTCGGGGTGAAGGCGACGTTCTACTTCGACCCCAACCGCCAGGCGTCGATCCAGCGGCGCGCCGGGGAGGTCCTGACGCTGCGCGCGAATGAGGATCAGGCGAAGACGGCGGCGGCGCTGGAGATCTTCCAGGCGGTGGCGCGGTACGTGGCGGCGCAGGCCGACGTCGAGCGCTTCCGGCTGGACCTCGACGCGCGCCAGACGCAGGGCCTCGACGAGGCCATCCGGCAGGAAGGCGCCGGCCGCCTGGGCACGGTGGACCTTGAGCGGCGCGCCCGCGGCCGGGAAGACGCGCAGGCGCGTCTTGCGCAGGCGGAGCGCGAGCGCCAACAGGCGGAGGGTGATCTGCGCACGCTCCTCGACATCCCGCAGGCGGTCGCGGTCTCGATCAGCGCGCTGGCGGAGGGGCTGGGGCTGACGGACGAGCTGCAACTTGCCGAGGGAAGGCGCGGCGGCCTGCGTCAGCAGGTGTCCGGCCGGCTGCTCCAGGGGCTGGCGCAGTTGTCCGGCTACAAGGCGGTCTTCGGCTCGCTGCAGCTCCAGGAGGTGGCGCTGGGCGCTGCGCGCGCGCCGCTGGACCGGATCGAGCTGACACTGGGCTCGGCGGTCACGCGGCTTGAGCAGGTGGACCTCGGACAGCTCAAGAAGGGCCGCCGGTTCGTGCACGGCGCACACGCGCAGGCGCCGCTCTTCATGCCGGACCGCCGGACCAACGCGCGCGTGGTCGCGGTGGACCGCGAGCTGGCCGATGGCGCCGTGGAGCGGTTCGCCGACGACACCGCCCGCTTCCTCGAACGGATCGAGCGGGACATCAACACCTCCGTCAAGCGCCTGTGGGCGCTCGAGGAGGAGATCGGGCGGCAGCGGGAGGCGGCGGATGCGGCGTTTTCGGCGATGCGGGCCGGGATCCCCGACCACGGATTCGACCGGCAGATGACGCACCTGGCGGAGCTGGCCGGCAGGTACATGGCGCACCTGAGCGCCTATCAGGCGTCGCTCGCCGAGCTGAAGGGCTACCTCCGGGATCTCGTGCAGGACGACCAGGCGGCGGAGGCGCTCTTCCGGCAACTGTTCGATCCATCGGCCGCCGCCGGCGGGACTGCGGTCTCCGGGCAGCGAGGGGATGGCCGCGCGCCAGCGACGGGACGGCTCTCCGGGATTCGTCCGCTCCTCGATGAGACGCTGTTCGACCTGCCGGAGGCGACGAGCCTCGAGCGGACCAGGCTGCGGCACGACGGGCGGCTGCGGCTGCACGGGCTGCGGCTGGGGTGGGCGAGCCGGTTCGCGAGCGTGACGGCCGATGAGCCGACGTTCGAGGAGTTCCTGGAGCTCGTGCAGCTCGCAGGTCCTGACGCGGCGATCGCGGCCCTTGAGGCGTCTGTCCCGAAGGATCGCGCGGACGTGGCGGAGGCGATGGAGGCGATGAAAG
Source organism: Candidatus Omnitrophota bacterium (assembly GCA_023247155.1). Lineage (GTDB taxonomy): Bacteria > Omnitrophota > Gorgyraeia > Aquiviventales > Aquiviventaceae > JACPAY01. The sequence goes on along the minus strand of JAHFGZ010000058.1, from coordinate 22 downwards.
CGGCGGCCGCGTCGGCCGCCGA
>JAHFGZ010000057.1 GCA_023247155.1 Candidatus Omnitrophota bacterium | reverse complement strand
TTGCTGTAGATGACTTCATCGATGATGCCGTACTCCTTCGCCTCTTCCGCCGACATGAAGTAGTCGCGGTCGGTGTCCTTCTGGATCTTCTCCAGGGACTGGCCGGTGTGCTTGCCGAGCAGCTCGTTGATCTTCTCGCGCAGCCGCAGGATCTCCCGCGCCTGGATCGAGATGTCGGCCGCGGCGCCCTGCACCCCGCCCCACGGCTGGTGGATCATGATGCGCGCGCCCGGCAGGGCGAAGCGCTTGCCCTTGGCGCCCGCGGAGAGCAGGAGCGCCCCCATGCTCGCGGCCTGCCCGACGCAGTAGGTCGCGACCGGAGGCTTGATGAACTGCATCGTGTCGTAGATGGCCAGCCCCGCCGTCACCGACCCGCCCGGCGAGTTGATGTAGACGCTGATCTCCCGCTCGGGATCCTCGTTCTGCAGGAAGAGGAGCTGCGCGATGATGAGGTTGGAGACGAGGTCATCCACCGGCGTGCCGATGAAGATGACGCGGTCCTTCAGCAGCCGCGAATAGATATCGTAGGCGCGCTCCCCGCGCGGCGACTGCTCGACGACGATCGGCACCAGCACCTGCCCCTGCTCACTCATGCTTCCCTCCTTTGGCGACTCACGCGAGCGCAGACTCCTGACCTGTCCCCTCAAGCTGAGCGACGGACAACAAGAAGGCGATCGTCTTCTCTTGGCGGATCGCCGAGACGACGGACGGCCAGAGCCCCTGGGCGTCGAAGAACTGGCGCACCTGGGCGGGGTCCTTCTTCCAGCGCTGGGCCAGCTGCCAGAGCCGCTTCACCAGCTCGTCCTGGGTCGCCGTCACCGATTCCTGCGCGGCGATGCGGTCCAGGATGAAGGCGAGCTTCACGTGCCGGGCGGCGCTCGTGCGCAGCTGCTCGGCGAACTGCGTGACCTTCCCGTCCACTTGGTCCTCCGGCACGCCCGAGAGCAGCAGCCGGACCCTGAAGTCGCGGGTGAGCCGCTCCGTCTGGTGCGCGACGAGCCGGGGCGGCACCTCGAAGGGATGGCGTCTCAGCAGCTCGTCGCAGAGGGCGGCCTCCAGCGCCTGGGCCCGTGCTGCGCGCTTCTGCTCCCGCAGCTTCGCGGCGACATGCTCCCGCAGCGCCGCCAGGCTCTGATAGCCGAGGTCTTTCGCGAGCTCCTCGTCGAGGGCCGGCACCTGCCGCTCCTTCCCCTCCCCCGCCTTGGCGGGCGCGAGCTGTGCCATGGAGTCCTGCAGCGCCGCCAGCGCCCGCTCCATCTCCTGCGGCGCCACCTCCGCCGATGGCCGCGTGAGCGGGAGGCCCTTGTAGCTCCCCAGCGCGAACGACGGCTCGACCTCAACCGTCGCCTCGAGCGTCAGGCCGTCGGTCTCGCTGAACGCCATCGTGCGCACCTCAAAGGGCCCCACCGGCTTCAAGCCGTGCGCCTGCGCGACCTGCTCGAAGGCCTGCCGCGTCACGCGCTGCAGCGTCTCGTCCTGGATGTCCTTGGCGTACTGCCGTTCCACGAGCCCGGCCGGCGCCTTCCCCTTCCGGAACCCGGGCAACGCGGCCTGCCGCTGGAACTCGGCGAGGACCACGCCCCGCACCGGGGCGATGGCGTCCCGGCGCACGTGGAGGCGGAGCGCCTTCTGGCACGGAGCAGCGTCGGTGATGGAGGCGTCGGGGTCCTGCGCGGCCGCCGCGGTCGGCTTGCGGAACATCACAAGCGGAATTTTTCTCCGAGGTAGATCTCCCGGGCGCGGGGATCGGTGATGAGCTCGTGGGCGGTCCCGGCGATCAGCACGCGGCCTTCCGCCATGATGTAGGCCCGGTCCGTGATCTCCAGCGTCTCGCGCACGTTGTGGTCGGTGAGCAGGATCCCCAGGCCGCGCTTCTTCAGCTCGCGGATGATCTCCTGGGCCTCGAAGACGGTGATCGGGTCGATCCCGGAGAACGGCTCATCGAGCAGGATGAACTGCGGGTTGGTCACCAGGGCCCGCGTGATCTCCAGGCGCCGCTTCTCGCCGCCCGAGAGCGTGAACGCTCTCTGGCGCGCCAGATGGGTAATCCCCAGCTCGTTGAGGAGGCGGTCCAGGCGCTGGCGGCGCTCGGCGCGCGAGAGGTCCAGCGTCTCCAGGACGGCCAGGATGTTTTGCTCCACGGTCAGCTTGCGGAAGATCGACGGCTCCTGCGCGAGGTACCCGATCCCGAACCGGGCCCGCTGGTACATCGGAATGGCCGTGAGGTCGCGCTCATCCAGGAGGATGCGCCCCCCGTCGGGCGTGACGTAGCCCACCATCATCGCGAAGGTCGTGGTCTTGCCCGCCCCGTTGGGGCCCAGCAACCCGACGATCTCTCCCCGCCGGACGCGGAGGTCCACCCCGTCCACGACGGGGCGGCCGTTGTAGCCCTTGACGAGGCGCTCGGTATAGAGCTGCTCCATCACGGTCCCCAGGAGAGCTGCGCGTTCTGCCTGCCCTCCTCGGAGGGATAGAGCAGCAGCGAGGGCTTGCCCACCAGCGTGATCTTGCCGGCGGCCGGCTCGTAGACTGCGCGCTCGCTCAGCGCCGTGTTCTGCTGCTGGTGGATGCGCACCTGCCCGATCGCCTCGGCGTAGCGGATCGTGTGCGTCTTCCGGTCCAGGTACGCGATGAGCCGGTCGGAGTAGAGATCCCCGTTGGGGTCCTGGACATGGACGTTCTGCTCGAACGTGGCGATGTCCTGCTCGTAGTCGAAGACCAGCGGCCCGTCGCAGGTGATGATGACCTGCCGGCGGGCGTCCCCCCCCGCGAGGGACGCGGCAGGGCCCACCTCGTGGTCGCTCGGGTTGAGCACCAGCTCGATGTCGCGCGCGATCGTCGCGCGCTTGAGCTGGGAGTGGCCCACCAGCCCGCGGCCCCGGATCGACATGTGGTCGGTCTCAATCCGCACCGGCGAGTCGGTCGCCATCTCGCTCTGGTCGGGCAGCCAGTGGAGCAGCGGCGTCGTCAGCCACAGGCCGTCGGAGGTGTGGATGGTCACCTCCTGCTCCAGCCGGATGCGGCGGTTGGCCTGATTGACCTGGGCGACCGCGGCGGTGAGGTAGGCGGTCCGCTCGGGATCGTAACCCACGGCATCCGGGCGGAGGATCGTCACGACGGCGTCCTCGGCGCTCGCCCCCTGCCCGTGCAGGACCCAGCGCTTGCTGCCGTCCGGTTTGTACCCGGTCATGGTGAACGCGCTCATGTGCTGGTCCGCATCGGCCTGCGGGCCCTCCGTCGGCGCCGCCGTCGCGGGCTTGGCGGGCCTGCCGCAGCCGTGCAGGACCGCCGTCAGCGCCGCCAGCGACACGCACAACAGTCCCGGGACCAGGTTCCATTTCGCTTTCGATGGCGAGATGGGACCAGGCACCGAGCTGAATGGCTGCGTCTTCCACCGCCGGTGCATCCAGACCCAGTGGTCGGGGTAGCGCCGGATGTACGACTCCACGGCCCGGCTCCAGGCGCGGGTCAGCGAGCTCATGGCCTGCGCCCGGTCCACGCCCTGGGGGGCGGCGAGCGGCGGCTCCACGACGAGACGGAAGCGCCCGCCCTCGCGGATGAGGAAGCAGGGGATGATCGGCGCGCCCGTCATGACCGAGAGCGCGGCGGGCCCGATCGGGGTGTGGGCAGCTCGTCCGAAGAACTCCACGAAGATCCCCTCAAGGCTGTCCACGTCCTGGTCGGGCAGCATCCCGACGACCTGGTTGGCCCGCAGGAGCGCCGCCACGTCCCGGAGCGACCCCCGCGCAACCGTCCGGACGCCCCGGGAGCGCCGCATCGCGATGAGGCACGACTCGTACTCGGGGTAGCGCAGCCGGCGCGCGAGCACCCCGCCCTCAAACCCCAGGCTCCTGAGGTAGAGCGGGATGAGCTCCCAGTTGCCGAAATGCGCGGTGACGAGGATGACCCCGCGGCCTTGCGCGAGGGCGCCGCGCAGATGCTCCACGCCATCAGCGGTGATGAGCCGCTGAACCTGTTCCAGCGACCACCGGGAGAGCACGAACCACTCCAGCACGCTCTGCCCCAGGTTGCGGAACACCCCGCGCGCCACGCGCCGACGCTGATCGGGCGCCAGCGACGACCCGAACGCGCCGTCAAGGTGGCGCAGCGCCAGGCGGCGCTGGGCGCCCAGCAGCCCGTAGGCGGCAAGGCCCGCTCCTCGCCCGAGCGCCTGGGCCGCTCTGAGCGGCAGCCACGCGGCGGCTGCGCGCAACCCTTGGAAGCCCAAATACATGAGACGACGGCGGAGGGGGTGCTTCATGCTCACAAATAATATATGATACGCCTCAAGGATGTGAGCGTCAAGGTAAGACGGGGGAGCAAATGAAAACGGTGTCAGACGCCATCTCACATGGTATCTGACACCGTACGGAGTTATGCGGAGCGCTGGTGCATCTGGGCTTCAAGCCACTCGTCCAGGACGTCCCGCTTGAAGCGCCACTGGCCGCCGATCTTCGCCGCCGGCACCCGCCCCTCCCGCGTCAGCTTGTAGACGGTCATGGCGTGAAGCCCCAGGTACTTGGCGACTTCACGGAGGGTCATGATCTGCGTTGTCTTTCCTGCGCCGTTTTTCTTCATGAGATGGTCAAAGTATGCCATATCCGCGCAGAAAGTTTCAAGTCCTTTAAGCGATTTTCACTGATAACGCTGCAGCACCTCATCCCATAACCCTTTTGCCCTGAGAATGATATCGACGATCTCGCGGACAGCGCCCCGGCCCCCGGCGCGCCGCGTGACGTAGTGGGCGATGGACTTGACCTCGTCGACCGCGTTGGACACCGCCACCGCGAGGCCCGCCCGCCGCAGCAGCGGCAGGTCCATGAGGTCGTCCCCGATCGCGCAGACCTGCTCCCCGCTGACGCGCAGCCGCTTGAGCAGCTGCTCGTAGGTGGGGAGCTTCAGCAGGCGCTTCTGGGCCAGGAAATCGACCCGCAGCTCCTTCGCGCGGCGCTTCAGCAGCCGCGAGCTCCTGGAGGTGATGATGGCGGAGCGCAGGCCCACCCGGTTCCAGAACACCAGCCCGGCCCCGTCCTGGACATCGAAGCACTTCAGCTCGTCGCCGTAGTCGGCATAGACGATGCGCCCGTCCGTCAGCACCC
>JAHFGZ010000013.1:19311-22136 GCA_023247155.1 Candidatus Omnitrophota bacterium | reverse complement strand
CCGGCCTGCTCGTCCGGGGATCGTCTTGGGCCGCGCCGGCTTTTCCTCGAACCCGACGATCCGGCCCTGCGCATCCACCTCGACGATGCCGAAGCCCTTGGCGCGCTCCTGCTCCATCTCGATGACCCCCACCGTGACGGCGGCCTGCTGGGCCTGGTGGAACGCGACCATGTCGGCGTAGTTCATCCTGTAGACATGGTCGCCCGCCAGGATGAGGATCAGGTCCGGCCGCTCCTGCGCCAGCGCGTGGAGGTTCTGGTACACGGCGTCGGCCGTGCCCAGGTACCAGTGCTCGCCGGTGCGCTGCTGCGCCGGCATCACGTCGATGTACTCGCCGAGCTCGCTGTTGAAGACACTCCACCCCATCTGCAGGTGGTGCTGGAGCGAGACCGACTTGTACTGGGTGAGCACGTGGATCTTCCGGACACCTGAGTTGATGCAGTTGGACAGGGGGAAGTCGATGATCCGGTAGGTCCCGCCGAACGGCACCGCCGGTTTGGCGCGGTCCTTCGTCAGGGGCAGCAACCGCTCCCCTTTGCCCCCGGCCATGATGAACGTCACCACCCGTCGCATCGCCTCACCCCTTCATCCCGTCATGAACGCGGCCAGGCCGTGCCGAATCAGCATCACCCCGTACGCGGTGAGGATGAGGCTGGCGATCTTCGAGATGACCTGCGCCCCCTCCTGGCCGAGCCGCCGCATCAGCCCTTCGGCCCCGCGCAGCACCACCCACACCACCGCCATGTTCGCGAGGAGTGCCGCGATGGTGACGGCCCACCCGTGCCGGTCCCGGACGAGCAGCAGCGTGGTCAAGACCGCCGGGCCGGCCAACAGCGGCACCCCCAGGGGGACCACCCCCGGGCTCTGGAGCGGCCCTCGGGGAGGCTGATCCGGCAGCAGCAGGTCCCGCAGCGAGAGGACGATGAGGATCGCGCCGCCGGCGACCATGATGTCGGCCAGCTCCAGCCCCATCAGGGCGAAGACGAAGCGGCTGACCAGGAGAAACCCGAACCCGACAAGGCAGGCGGTGGCAACCGCTTCGGTCACCGCCCGCCTGCGCTCGAGCGGCTTCAAGCGCTGGGAGAGCCCCCAGAAGAGCGGCAGGAGCCCGACGGCGTCAAAGGCCACAAACAGGGGGATGAACGCATACCAGAACTGTTCCACCGTGCGACCCTCCGCTGTAACCGCTTATTATAACACAGCGTCGAGGTCGAGCGCGGAGGAGCGGATGAGCAACCGGGTATAGGGGTCTTCCGGACGGGTCAGGAGCTGCCGGGTCGGGGCGAGCTCCACCAGGCGCCCCTCGCGCATGACCGCCATCCGCTCGCAGAGCGAGGCCACCATGCCCAGGTCGTGCGAGATGAAGAGCACCGCCATGCCGAGGTGCTTGCGCAGCGAGCGCAGCAGCTCCAGGATCTTGGAGCCCACCGAGACATCCAGCGACGCCACCGGCTCGTCGCAGATCAGCGCGGCGGGCTCGACGGCGAGCGCCCGGGCGATGCCGACGCGCTGGCGCTCGCCGCCGCTCAGCTCCCTCGGCAGGCGCCCCGCATACGCTGCGGGGAGCTGCACCGTCTCCAGCAGCTCCGCCACCCGCCGGCGGCGCGCGGCCCGGCCGGGCGCGAGGCGGTGGATGGCCAGCGGCTCGCCGAGCAGCTCGCCGGCCGTCATCCGCGGGTTGAGGCTGCCCATCGGGTCCTGAAAGACCATCTGGACCAGCCGGCGCGCCGCGCGGGCTCGTCCGCCCCGCAGCCCGGAGAGGCGCGCCCCGGCGAGGAGCACCTCGCCGGCCGTCGGCGACAGCAACCCCACGCACAGCTTCGCCAGCGTCGACTTGCCGCAGCCGGACTCCCCCACCAGGCCGAGCGTCTGGCCCTTCGCCAGCGACCAGGTCACGTCCCGCACCGCCTCGATGCGTCCCGTCTGACGGCGCAGCCATCCGCCGTGGATGGGGAACGACTTCCCCAGCGACCGGACCGCCAGGATGGGGTCAGCCATCGCCAGGCGGCTCCTGCGCCCGCCAGGTCATCGACGCGCGCGCGTCGAGCAGGCTCTTCGTGTAGGGATGCGCCGGCCGCTGCAGGACTTGCTCGGTCGGCCCCGACTCCACGACGGCGCCTCGGGAGAGCACCACCGTGCGGTGCGCCAGGCGCTGCACGACGAGCAGGTCGTGGGAGATGAGGAGGAGCGACAGGCCGAATCGCCGCTGGAGGTCGCGCAGCAGCCGGAGGATCTGGACCTGGACCGTCACGTCGAGCGCCGAGGTCGGCTCATCGGCGATGAGGAGGGCGGGCTGCGAGGCCATCGCCATCGCGATCATGACGCGCTGCTGCATCCCGCCGGAAAACTCGTGCGGGTAGGCACCGAGGCGGCGCTGCGCGGGCGGGATGCCGACGCGCTCCAGCCACGTCAGCGCCACGGTCTCCGCGTCGCGGCCGCGGCGGTCGGTGTGCCGCTCGACGGTCTCCCGGAGCTGCTCCCCGATCGTCAGGACGGGGTTGAGCGAGCCCGCGGGATCCTGGAACACGTAGGCGATCCGGCCGCCCCGCAGGCGCTGGAGCTGCCCCTCGGAGGCGGTGAACAGGTCCATGCCTTCAAAGCGCACGTGCCGGGCGGACAGCTGCGCCGGCGGAGACGGCAGCAGACGGGTGAGCGCCAGCGCCAGCGTGGACTTCCCTGAGCCGGACTCCCCGACGACCGCCACCACCTCGCCGGGCTCCACCGAGAAGCTCACCCCGTCCACCGCGCGCACGTCGGCGTCGCGCCCATGATAGGTGACTGAAAGCTCTTCAACCGTCAATAGCGCCATGGCGAGGCGATCGTCC
>JAHFGZ010000013.1:12372-19211 GCA_023247155.1 Candidatus Omnitrophota bacterium | reverse complement strand
CTCCTCATTTGAGGCCATCCCGAATGCCTTCTCCTAACAGATTGAACGCGAGCACGGTCACCAGGATGCACAGCCCCGGGGTGAGCGTCAGCCACCAGGCGATCCCCAGCGCCACCCGTCCCTCGTTCAGGATGTTTCCCCAGCTCGGCGTCGGGGGCTGGACGCCGAGGCCGAGGTAGCTCAGCACCGACTCGGTGAGGATCGCCCCTCCCACGCCCAGCGTCGCCGCCACCAGCACCGGTCCTATGGCGTTGGGCAGCAGGTGGCGGGTCATCAGCCGGACGGGCGAGGCGCCGAGGGCGCGCGCCGCCAGCACGAAGTCGCGCTCCTTGAGGCTGAGGATCTCGGCGCGCACGAGGCGGGCCACCCCCATCCAGCTCGTCAGCCCGATGACCGCCATGATGTTGTAGATGTTCGGCTCCAGGATCGCGATCACCGCGAGGAGGAGGAAGATGGACGGGAACGCGAGCATCGTGTCCACGAGGCGCATCAGCGCCGCATCGAGCCGGCCGCCGGCGTAGCCGGCCAGGAGCCCCACCGCCGTCCCGACGACCACCGCCACGCCGACCGCGATGAAGCCGATGAGCAGCGAGATGCGCGTGCCCCAGATGAGCCGGCTGAGGACGTCCCGGCCGAGCGGGTCCGTCCCCAGCCAATGGGCCGGCGACGGCGGAAGGAGCGCGTCCGGCAGGTTGACGGCCAGGGGATCGTACGGGGCGAGCCACGGGGCGCAGACGGCGACGACCGCCAGGACGAGCAGCACCGCGGCCCCGGTCGCCGCCAGGCGGTTGCGGAAGACGGCGGCCATCGGTCAGCGCCTTCCGACGCGGATGCGCGGGTCGGCGTAGGCGTACGCGAGGTCGGCGAGCAGGTTGCCGAGCAGCGTCAGCAGCGCCCCGACGGTCACCAGCGCCATGACCACGTTCTGGTCGCGCGCCATCACCGCGTCGTAGAACAGCCGCCCCATCCCCGGGATGGAGAAGATCGTCTCCATGACCACGCTGCCCGCGATGAGGTCGGGGAGCGCGAGGCCCAGGATCGTGATGATCGGCAGCAGCGCGTTGCGCAACCCATGGTGGAACAGGATCCGGCGCTCCGACAGCCCCTTGGCGCGCGCCGTCCGGATGTAGTCCTGCCGCAGCACCTCGATCATCCCGGAGCGGGCGTACCGCGAGAGCCCGGCCAGCCCCACGAACGTCATGACCCCCACCGGCAGGACGAGGTGCCACGCGGTATCCAGCCCGCGCCGGAGGAGCCCCAGCGCCTCGTGGTCGATCGCGTGGAGCCCGGAGACCGGAAACCAGCGCAGCGTCACCCCGAAAGAGGCGATCGCCAGGAGCGCGAGCCAGAAGCCCGGCGCGGAGTAGCCGATGAAGACGAGCACGGTGGTCAGCCGGTCGAAGACGCCTCCGGGCCGCACCGCGGCGAACACCCCGAGCGGCACCGCGATGCCGAAGACGAGGAGGAGCGCCGCGAGGTTGATCGTCACGGTGACCGGCAGCCGCTCGAGGACCTGGTCCGTGACGAGCCGGCCGTCGCGGAAGGAGCGGTCGAAGTCCAGCCGGGCCACGCGGCCCAGCCACCGGAGGTACTGGCGGTGGAGCGGCTGGTCGAGGCCCAGGAGCCGCTCCATCCGCTCGCGCGCCTCGAGCGAGGCCTTCGGATTGAACTGCAAGCTCGCATCGGTCGGCTCACCGGGGGCGAGCTTCATGACGCCGAACGAGATCAGGGTGATACCGAGGAGGACCGGGATGAGGCCGAGCAGCCGCCGGAGCAGGTAGGCGGTCATGGCGTCAGGGGCTCATCCGGCGGTAGCGCTGCTCCTCCGGAGGCACGTGCCAGTCGATGAGGTTGTAGGCGATGCCGATGGGGGTGGCGGCGACGTTGCGGAACCGCGCGTGGAGGATGGGCAGCGCATCCGGGACGAACAGGAACGTGTAGGGCTGGTCCTCCGCCAGGTGGCGGTGGACCTCGCGGTAGATGCGCTGCCGCTCCTCCTGTTCGAACACCCGGCGGCCCCGCTCGAGGAGCCGGTCCACCTCCGGGTTGGCGTAGCCCACGAAGTTGTACTCGCCCTCCCGGGTCTTCGAGGAGTGGAAGAGGTCGTAGAGGTCCGGGTCGCGCGAGAGGCTCCAGCCGAGCAGGACCGCCTCGAAGCGGCGCTTGTCGATGAACTCATGGACGAACGAGCTCCATTCGATGATCCGGATCTTCACGTCCACCCCGAGCGCCCGGAGCTGCTGCTGGACGAGCTCGGCCACCTGCCGGCGCACCTCGTTGCCCTGGTTGGTGATGAGGGTGAACTGGAACGGCCGCCCGTCCCGATCGAGCACGCCGTCGCCGTCATGGTCCGTCCACCCCGCCTCCGCCAGCAGCGCCCGGGCCGCCTCCCGGTCCGGGGCCGAGGGCCGGATCGACGGGTCAGAGGCCCAGGACTCCTGCGGGTACGGCCCGCTGGCGGCTGTCCCGAGGCCGAACAGCACCCCGTCGATGAGTGCTGGCTTGTCGATCGCCAGGTTGAACGCCTGCCGCACCCGCCGGTCCGCAAACCGCGCATCCTGCAGGTTGTAGCCCACGTACGTGAAGCCGAAGGAGGGGTAGCGGAACTTCCGGTAGGCCCGCCGGATGTAGGGCGTGTCGGTCTGCCGTCGGTACTGCAGCGGCGTCAACCCGGCCAGGTCCACCTGGCCGGTGAGCAGCTCCAGGAACGACGTGGCCTGGTCCGGGATGATGCGGTAGAGGTAGCGGTCGATGTAGGGCCGATGCTCGAAGTAGTCGGGGTTGGCCGCGAGCTCGATCAGCTCGCCCGTGTTCCACCGCCGGAAGCGGTAGGGCCCCATCCCCACGGGCCGGCGCAGGAACGGCGTCGTGTTCAGGTCCTCGCGCTCGAGCAGGTGCTTGGGGATGATGCCCATCATCCAGCTCTCCAGCGCCGGCGCGAACGGCTCGCGGTAGCGCACGCGGACGGTCCTCGGATCGAGCGCTTCCACGGATTCGACGAGCTGATAGCTGCTCGAGTAGGGGGTCAGGACGCTGGGGTCGATGAGCTTCTCGTAGGTGAACCGGACGTCCTCCGCTGTAACCGGGGCCCCGTCGTGCCAGCGGATGTTAGGACGCAGCACGAACGTGATGGTGAGGCCGTCCGGGCTGACGGTCCATGACTCGGCCAGATCGCCCACGATCTCCAGCCGCTCGTTGTACTTCAGGAGGCCGTTGAAGAGCAGCCCGACGATGTCGCCCGAGGCGCTGTCGGTGGCGAGGAGGGGCAAGAGGCGGCTGGCGTCCCCGATGGAGCTGACGACGAGGGCGTCACCCGACACCGGCTGAGATTGCGCGGCGAGGAGCGCGGGGGCCGCAAGCCCCGCCACGAGCGCTGCCGCGTACCGCACGAAGCGCCGGCGCACAGGGGCCTCCGGTTATGGAGTCGTCTGCGAGGTGTCGGGGGAGAGCGGTGCTGCGGGACTCGGTTGGCTCGGCTGCGACGGGGCGGCCTCCTCCGGGCCGGGCTGTGGTTCAACCGGCGGGAGGCCGCCTGTCTGCGGCAGTGAGAACGGGAGCTGGTCGATTGAGGCCGGCAGGCGGTCGATCACCGACCGCCCTTGAGCGGTGGAGAGCGCCGCCAGGGAGAGGCACGTCACCATGAACAGCGTCCCGACCACCGCGGTGATTTTCGTCATGACGAGATTCGCCCCGCCGCCGAAGAGCGATTGCGTCCCGGACCCGCCCAGCGCTTCGCCGAGGCCTCCGCGCCCGCCCTGCAGCAGGATGACGATGACGAGGAAGCACGACACCACGACGTGGATCACCAGCACGAGCGCGTAGAGCATCTCACCACCCTGTCATGGCGGGGACGCCGCCCCTGTCCCCGCTGCCGCCTTGATGATCGCGCCAAACGCCTCCGCCTTCAGGCTCGCCCCGCCCACGAGCGCGCCGTCCACGTCCGGCTGCTGGAGCAACCCGGCGGCGTTGGCGGCCGTCACGCTGCCCCCGTACTGAATCCGGATCGCCGCTCCCGCTTCCGGTCCGCAACGGTCCGCCACCCATTGGCGGATGGCGCGATGGGCCTCCTGCGCCTGCTCTGGCGTCGCGTGCTTGCCGGTGCCGATCGCCCAGACCGGTTCGTAGGCCAGGATGAGGCGGCGGCAGATGTCCGGCGGGCTGCCGCCCAGCGCCCCGTCCAGCTGTCGGGTCAGGACGTCGAGGGTCTGCGCTGCCTCCCGCTGGGCCAGCGTCTCGCCGATGCACACGATCGGCGTCAGGCCGTGGGCCAGTGCCGCCTGCAGCTTGCGCCTGACGACCTCGTCCGACTCGCCGAACTGCGTCCGGCGCTCCGAGTGGCCGACGATCGCATACCGGCACCCGACATCGACCAGCATCGGCGGGGTCACCTCGCCGGTGAACGCGCCGGCGGCTTCCCAGAAGACGTCCTGGGCGCCGAGGGCGATCCGCGAGCCCTTCAGGAGCGGCGCGACCGCCGCCAGCGCCGTGAACGGGGGGCAGACGACGACGTCCGCGGCGTCCGTGTCACACGATCCTTTCAACTGGTGGATGAGGGTGGCGGCCTCCCGCAGCGTCAGGTTCGCCTTCCAGTTCCCCGCGATGATGGGCTTGCGCATGCAAGCGGGCGCGCTCACGCCGCCTCGCGGAGCGCCGCGATGCCGGGCAGCGTCTTGCCCTCGAGGAACTCAAGCGACGCCCCCCCGCCGGTGGAGAGGTGGCTCATGCGATCGCCCAGCTTGAACCGGTGGACGCACGCGGCGGTGTCGCCGCCGCCGATCACCGTCGTCGCGCCCTTGAGGTCCGCCAGCGCCTCGGCGATGCGGCGGCTGCCCTCGGCGAAGCGCGCCTGCTCAAACACCCCGAGCGGCCCGTTCCAGACAACGGTCTTGGCGTTGGCCAGCGCCTTCTCGAACGCGTCAACCGTGGAGGGACCGATGTCGGCGCCGAGCCAGCCCTCCGGGATGTTCACGGTGGTGATCGTGCGGTGCTGGCTGCCGGGGTCGAGCGACGTGGTGATGACGTGGTCAAACGGCAGGAGCACGGGGACCTTGCGTTGGGCCGCTTGAGCCAGGAGCTGTGTCGCCAGCCCCAGCTTGTCCGCCTCCAGCTTCGAGCCGCCGATCGCGTGGCCCTGCGCCTTCAAGAAGGTGTAGGCCATCCCGCCCCCGATCAGCACCCGGTCGACGCGCGCGAGGAGCCTCGTCAGCACCCCGATCTTGTCCGACACCTTGGCCCCGCCGAGGATCGCGACATACGGCCGCGCCGGGTTCGCCAGCGCCCCATCCAGGTAGCGGATCTCCTTCTCCATCAGGAAGCCGGCCACGGCGGGCAGACGCCGCGCGATCCCCTCGGTCGAGGCGTGGGCCCGATGGGCGGTGCCGAACGCGTCGTTGACGTAGACATCGCCCAGGCGCGCGAGGCCCGCCGCGAACGCCGGCTCGTTGCGCTCCTCCTCCGCATGGAAGCGGAGGTTTTCGAGGAGCGCCGCCTCGCCGGGCCCAAGCCGCTGCACGCGCGCTTCCACCTCGGGGCCGACGCAGTCCGGGAGAAAGCTCACCGGCCGCCCCAGCAGCTCGCCGAGCCGCCCGGCCACCGGCTGGAGCGACAGCGACGGGACGCGCGTCCCGTCGGGCCGCCCAAGATGGCTCATCAGCACCGCCGCGCCCCCCCGCTCCAGGACGTAGCGGATGGTGGGGAGGCTCTCCCGGATGCGGGTGTCATCGGTCACCCGGCCGCTCGCCGTGTCGAGCGGGACGTTGAAGTCCACGCGGATCAGGACCCGCTTGCCCCTGACGTCAATGTCCCTGACAGTTTGTTTCACGAGGCACCCAACCGGCGCTCCGCCATGTACTCGATGAGGTCCACCACCCGGTTCGAGTAGCCCCACTCGTTGTCGTACCACCCGAACGCCTTGACGAGGTGCTGGTCGATCACGCAGGTCAACGTCGCATCGAAGATGCACGAGTGCGGGTTGCCGTTGAAGTCCCGCGAGACGAGCGGGTCGGTGCAGTGCTGCAGGATCCCCTTCATCGGGCCCTCCGCGGCCGCCTGGAACGCCTGGTTGACCTCCTCCACCGTCGCCGCCTGCTCCACCTGGCAGGAGAGGTCGACGAGGGAGACGTTCGGCGTGGGCACGCGGATCGAGAGGCCGTCGATGCGCCCCTTCAGCTCCGGGAACACCACCCCCACCGTGCGGGCCGCCCCCGTCGTGCTGGGGATCAGGGAGAGCGCGGCCGCCCGCGCGCGCCGCAGGTCCTTGTGCGTGAGGTCGAGCAGCCGCTGGTCGTTGGTGTAGGAGTGGATCGTCGTCATGAACCCGCGCACGATCGTGAAGCGCTCGTGGATGAGCTTGGCCATGGGCACCACGCAGTTCGTCGTGCAGGAGGCGTTGGAGACGACGTGGTGCGTGGCCGGGTCGTACGAGCGCTCGTTGACGCCGAGCACGATCGTGAGGTCCTCATTTCTGGCAGGCGCGGTGATGATGACCTTCTTGACCCCATGGGCCAGGTGGCCCGCGGCCTGCTCCTTGTCGGTGAAGGCACCGGTGGACTCCACGACGAGCTCGACGCCCAGCTCGTTCCAGGGGATCTCGGCGGGGGCTTTGCTCGTGAACAGCCGGAGCGGCTTGCCGTTCACGACCACCGCGTCCTTGGTGGCGGAGACGGACGCGCTGAACGTCCCCAGGATGGAATCGTGCTTGAGCAGATGGGCCAGCGTTTCCGGCGGCGTCGGCAGGTCGTTCGTCGCGACGAATTCCAGGCCCGGCCGGTTGAACCCGGCGCGGAAGATGTTCCGTCCAATCCGCCCGAACCCGTTGATGCCGATGCGAACCGTCATGG
>JAHFGZ010000013.1:10198-12272 GCA_023247155.1 Candidatus Omnitrophota bacterium | reverse complement strand
TCAGGATGGAAGGGCGGTCTCCCGGAGGACCTTGGCGGCGAGCTCCGGGGAGGTGGGGTTGATGTAGAAGCCGGTCCCCCACTCGAAGCCGGCGATCTTGGTGAGCTTGGGGATGAGCTCCAGGTGCCAGTGGTATTCCTCCCGCTCCCGCGTCTCGATCGGGGCGGTGTGGATGATGAAGTTGTACGAGGGGTTCGAGAGGGCCATCCGGATGCGCTGCAGGACCTCCTTGAGGACCCGCGCGAAGTCGGCGACGGCCTCGGGGCCGATCTGGGCGAAATCGGCCCGGTGCTCTTTCGGGAGGATCCAGACCTCGAACGGGAACCCCGACATGAACGGGCAGAGGGCCACGAAGGAGCGGTTCTCGCAGACGAGCCGCTCATCCTCCTGCAGGTCCTGGTGGAGCATGTCGCAGTAGGGGCAGCGCTCGCGGAACTCGAAGTACCGCTCCGCCCCATTCAGCTCCTCCTGAACCCGTTTCGGGACGATGGGCAGCGCGATGAGCTGCGAATGCGCGTGCTCAAGCGACGCCCCCGCGGAGAGCCCGAAGTTCTTGAAGATGAGCGTGTACCGGAACCGGCGGTCGCCCCGGAGGTCCAGCGACCGCGCCTTGAACGCCGTGATGACGTTCGAGCACTCCTCCAGGGAGAGGTCGCTCATCTGCCGCTGGTGGTCGGGCGTCTCGATGATCACCTCGTGCGCGCCGACCCCGTTGCAGAAGTCGAAGACGCCGATCCCCCGGCGGTCCAGGTCCCCCTCGATCTTGAGGGCGGGAAACTTGTTCGACACGACGCGCAGCTGCCACCCCGGACCGTTGGGCACCCCGCCGGCGGGCCGCACCGCGTAGATCTCCGGCGGGGTCATCCCCTCGTTCCCGGCGCAGAAGGGGCAGCGGCCGCCGGTCGGGCTGTGCACCGCCACCTCGAACGCCTCCGGGCCGAGCGGCCCCTCGGCCTCGATGATGTTCCACCGCCCCATCACGGGATCGCGCCGCAGCTCAGACATCCGCCGTCACGGTTTCACCTCAGTGGTGGTCGGTTCTTCGATCCCGGCCTCGCGCAGGTACTTCGCCGACTCCTCCGGCGGGGTGGGGTTGATGTAGAACCCGCTGCCCCACTCGAAGCCGGCCACCCGCGTCAGCCGGGGGATCAGCTCGAGGTGCCAGTGGTAGTCCTCCTCGATCGTCTTCCAGTGGCCCACCTTCCCCCGCTGCCGTCGGAAGGGCGCGGTGTGCAGGAGGGCGTTGTAGGGCGGGTCGTCCAGCACCGTCTTGAGGCGGCTGAGGACTTGCTTGAAGACCGTGGCAAGATCGCCAAGCTCCTCGGGCTGCATCTTCGCGAAGTCGCAGTTGTGCCGCTTCGGGACGAGCCACAGCTCGAAGGGGAACCGGGACGCGAAGGGGCACAGGGCGATGATGTGGGCCGAGTCGATGACCACGCGGACTGTGGACTCCCGCTCCTGGTGGAGCAGGTCGCAGATGAGGCAGCGCTCCTTGTCTGCGAAGTACCGCCGGGCGCCGACGAGCTCTTCCTTGACCCGGAGGGGCGTGACGGGGGTGGCGATCAGCTGGGACCGGGTGTGCTCGATCCGGCCGGCCCCGGCGATCGACCCGTAGTTCTTGAACCACAGCGCGTAGCGGAACCGGGGGTCGCGCTCCAGGTCCGCGATGCGCGCCATCGACGCCTGGAGCGCGGCGTGCACCTGGTCCACCGGCAGGTCCGAGGCGTTGGCGATGTGCTGCGGGCTCTCCACGATGACCTCGTGCGCGCCGATGCCGTCCATGACGTCGTACATCCCTTTGCCCCGTCGGTTGAGCGCCCCCTCAATGCGCAGCACCGGGTTGATGCTCGGGATGACCCGGATCTGCCAGTTCGATGGGTGGGTCCCCGAGCCGGCGTCGCGGAGGACGAGGATCTCCTTGGGCGTGCGCCCCTCGTTCCCGGCGCAGAACGGGCAGTCGGCCTGCGGCGCCGGCTCCTCATGGAAGGCGATGAAATCCACCGGCCGCTTGGCCCGCTCGGTGGCGATGATCACCCACCGGCCGATCAAGGGATCCTTGCGCAGCTCAGGCATC
>JAHFGZ010000013.1:8293-10098 GCA_023247155.1 Candidatus Omnitrophota bacterium | reverse complement strand
GTGGAGGCACCCGGCCACGGCACGGTCGCGCGCACGAGCCGCTCGATCTCCTCGGCCGGCGCGCGCCAGTCAATCCGGCCCTGCGCCTTGGTCAGCTTCGGGGCCAGGCTCGCCTGCGACTCGTCCTGCGGTCTGCACTGCGCCCGGCCCTGCGCCAGCGCCGCCAGCGCCTCAACCAGCGCCTGGGCGCCCGCCTGCGCGAGCCGGTCCGTGAGCGTGCGCGCGTCCTCGTGCGGCTCGATCGCCACCTGCCGCTGCAGCAGGATGTCCCCAGCGTCCAAGCGCTCATTGAGCCGGAACACCGTGATCCCGGTCACCGTCTCGCCGGTCAGGAGCGCCCAGGCGACGGGCGCGGCTCCGCGGTACTTCGGCAGGAGCGACGGGTGGATGCCCAACATCCCGTGCGGGGCCGCGGTCAGGACGTCCCGGCGGATCAGCTGCCCGTAGGCCGCCACCACCCCGACCTCCGCGCCCAACCCCTCAACCTGCGCCGGCTCCAGCCGTTCCGGCTGGGCGAGCGGCAGGCCAAGCCGCAGCGCCGCCTCCTTCACCGGGGACGGCTCGCGCGTCAGGCCGCGGCCCTGGGGCCGGTCGGGCTGCGTGAGGCACTGCACGATCGTATGGCGGTTGGCGACGAGCTGTTCCAGGGTCGGCACCGCGAATGCCGCTGTGCCAAAAAACATCACGCGCATGCGGCAAGGCGCAGCCGCGCCTCCGCCCGCCAGCGCTGGAACCACGGCAGGCGGTCGATGAACAGGCGGCCCTGCAGGTGATCGAACTCATGCTGGAGCACGACGGCGAGCAGCCCCTCCGCCTCGATGACCAGCGGCTTCCCGGCCAGGTCCCGTCCCTCCAGGCGAACGGCCGCCGCGCGCCTGACCCGCCCCCAGACGTTGGGCACGCTCAGGCAGCCTTCCACGACGGAGGCGCGTCCGCGCGCGCCGCGCAAGACGGGGTTGACGACGACGAGCTCCCCCCCGCGCCGCTGCGAGGGATTGGCCACGAAGACCTGGGTGTCGCGGCCGATCTGCGGCGCCGCCAGCCCGATGCCCTCGTGGGCGTGCATCGTTTCGATGAGGTCGCGCGCGAGGCGACGCACCTCGTCGGCGAACGCGTCCACCGGTCGCGCCACCACGCGGAGCGCGGGATGCGGGGCCATGCAGAGGGAGGGGATGCCCATTGAATGTATTCTAACGATGGGGGGCGAAATTGCAATCACGTGTGGTATGATAGGGCGTCATGGCCGGCGCCGCCGCGGTCCCGACCGATTTCCAGCCGTATTTCGACAAGGGCATCCAGGCCTACACGCAGGGCAGCTACGCGTACGCCGTCGACCTGCTGACGTTCGTCGTCAAGCACGCGCCGGACGCCACCGAGGCGCGCCGCTACCTGCGCCTCGCGGTGCAGAAGCAGTTCAGCCAGCACCCGCCCTCGGCGCTGACGCAGGCGGGAGTGCTGCTCGCCACCCTCCCCCTCCGCGGGTGGGCCATCCTGTCCCAGCTGCGGGGGCAAACCCGCCAGGCGATCAACCTCTACGAGTGGCTCTTGAGCCTCACCCCGCGCTCCCGCTCGCTCCTGATGCGCCTGGCGACCACGCTCGCCCAGAGCGGGCTGGACGATGCCGGGCTGCAGACCTACGAGGAGCTGCTCGCCGCCGATCCCAACCACCTGGGGGCGCTGCGCAAGCTCTCCCGCCTGGCCATGAAGCGCGGCGACGACCCGAAGGCCCGCCACTGTTTTGAGCGGATCCTCCAGCTCCACCCCGGCGACATCGAGGCCCAGCAGAGCCTGCGCAACCTGGACGC
>JAHFGZ010000013.1:6248-8193 GCA_023247155.1 Candidatus Omnitrophota bacterium | reverse complement strand
GGCAGCCCCTTGGCCTTCCGCCCCGGCTGCAGGATGCGCCGCAGGGTGGGGATCACCGCCTCAACCGACCGCGTCTTGAGCAGGAGGCGCACCCGGTAGGTCCGGCGCAGCCGCGGGATGCGGTGCGGGGCCGGCCCCAGCAGCGTGACACGGCGGGCCAGCGCCCGCCGCAGGCGGCCCGCCAGCCACTGCGCCGCTTCGTTCACGCGCGGCAGCGAGGACCCGAGCACCGTCAGCTCGATCAGGTGGACGAAGGGCGGCAGCCTCAGCGCACGGCGCATCCGGATCTCCTGCGCATAGAATCCCAGGTAATCGTGCTCCTTGGCGGCCTGGATGGCGTAGTGGCCCGGACAGAAGGTTTGGATCAGCACCCGCCCGCGGCTCTCCCCGCGCCCCGCCCGTCCCGCCATCTGCGTCAGGAGGTCGAACGTCCGCTCGCCGGCCCGAAAATCCGGCAGGTTGAGCGCGGTGTCCGCCGAGACCACGCCGACGAGGGTCACCTGCGGGAAGTCGAACCCCTTGGCGATCATCTGCGTGCCGACGAGGAGGCTCACCTGCCGCGTCTTGACCGCCTCGTAGAGGTCGCGGTGGCTGCCGCGGCGCGCCGTGGTGTCCCGATCCATCCGGGCGATTGGCGCGACAGGAAAGAGCCGGTGCAGCTCGGACTCCACCCGCTCCGTCCCGGCCCCCCGGAACCGGAGGTAGCCCTTCCGGCACTGGCGGCAGAGCTCCTGCGGTGGCTCGTGGAAATTGCAGTAGTGGCAGACCAGCTCCCGGCGGCCGGCGTGGTAGACCAGGGGGACGGAGCAGCGCGCGCACCGCTCGACCGCCCCGCACGTGTTGCACTGCGCCACCCGCGCGAACCCCCGCCGGTTGAGCAGGAGCATCGCCTGCTCCCCGCGCTCCACGGCCTGCTGCAGCGCGCGCTGCAAGCGATGGGAGAGGGGCCCGGCGCGATGCCGGCTCGCCAGCTCCTCCCGCATGTCGATGACCTCCGCCTTCGGCAGCTCCCGCCCCGCGATGCGCTCCGGCAGCGTCGCGAGGCCCCCCGGCCGCCGCGTCGCGGCATGGTAGCTCTCCACGGACGGGGTGGCGCTCCCCAGCACCACGGTGGCGCCGGTGAGCCGCGCGCGGGCTGCGGCGACCTCGCGGGCGTGGTAACGGGGGGTGTCTCCCTGCTTGTAGGTCGGCTCGTGCTCCTCGTCGATGAGGACGAGGCCGAGGTCCCGCACGGGGGCGAAGACCGCCGAGCGGGCCCCGACCACGATCCGGCGCCTTCCCTGGGCCAGCCGCCCCCAGTCATCGGCCCGCTGCCGCGCGCCCAAGCGGCTGTGCCACACCGCGACCAGGCCGCCGAAGCGCTCGGTGAAGCGGTCCGTCGTCTGCGGGGTGAGCGCGATCTCCGGGATGAGGCAGATGGCGGAGCGCCCCTGGCGCAGCGCGCAGTCGATCGCCTGGAGGTAGAGCTCGGTCTTCCCTGACCCGGTGACCCCGAAGAGCAGAACGGATGCGGAGCGTTTGGCCTCCAGCGCGTCGACGATGGGTTGCAGCGCGCGGCGCTGGTGCGGGGTCAAGGCGGGGGCGGGTGACGCCGGAGGGGGGACCCCTGCCGCCGGCCGCAGTCCCGCCATCGGCGGGACGAGGACGGACGGCGGGGTGCCGGAGGCGGCAGGACCCGCCCCCGCCCGGATGCGCAGGCCGCTGGGCACCATCGCGGCCAGCGCCTCGCCCAGGCTGCAGCAGTAGTAGTCGGACAGCCACGACGCCAGCGCCCACCGCTCGTCGGCGATGACGGGCACGGGGTCGAGGATGCGGCGGATGGCCTTCAGCTCCTTGATGGGGCTCTCGGCCAGGACCTTGAGGACGAACCCGATGCGCTCGCGAGGGCCGAACGGGGCCGCCACCCGCATCCCCGGCGCCAGCGCCCCGCGCATCGCCTCCGGGA
>JAHFGZ010000013.1:0-6148 GCA_023247155.1 Candidatus Omnitrophota bacterium | reverse complement strand
CGGCCCGAGGAGCGCCTTGGCCGCGACCGCCCCCAGCGTGCAGATGACCGCCGGCTGGAGGATGGCGAGCTGCTCCCGCAGGAACGGCAGGCACGCCTCGACCTCCTCCGGCAGCGGGATCCGGTTGCCGGGGGGCCGGTCCTTGAGGACGTTGCAGATGTACACCGCCTCGCGCCGCAACCCCATGGCCTCGATCATCTTCGTGAGGAGCCGGCCGGCGGCGCCGACAAACGGCTTGCCCTGGAGGTCCTCGTCCCGCCCCGGCGCCTCGCCGACAAAGACGAGCCGGGCGTGCGGGGAGCCGTCGCTGACCACGGCATGGGTGCGCGTGCGGTGGAGCGCGCAGCGCCGGCAGCGCTCGACCTCGCGCGCAAGCCGCGCCAGCCGCTCTTCCTTCGACCGCTCGGAGGCCCTGGGCACCGCGGTGACGCCGAGCGCGCGCAGCCCCTCGACGTGCTGCCGCAGCGCCCGCACCAACGGCTTCATCGGCGCACGAGCGGCCTGACGACCTGCGACACGATCTGTTCCGCGGCGTCCGGCCGGCTCAACGCCAGGGCGGTGGCCCGCATCCGCGCCAGCAGCTCAGGATTCCCCACGAGCCGCTCCACCGCCTGCGCGACGGCGCGCGGGCGCTTCGCGATGATCCCCGCCCCGTGCAGGGCGAGGTAGTGCGCGTTCAGCCGCTCCTGCCCCGGGATCACGTGGTAGAGGACGATGGGGATGCCGCGGCCCAGCGCCTCGCTCACCGTCAGCCCGCCGGCCTTCGTGACGATCAGATCGCTCACCGCCATCAGCTCGGCCATGTGGTCGGTGAACCCGAACACGGAGACGGGCATCGCGAACGTTCCCGCCCGCTCGGCCAGGCGGCGGCGGGTGCGGCCGTCTTCCCCGCAGACCACGAGCAGCTGGAGCCGCCGGGGGAGCGCCGCCTCCAGCCCCACCAGCGATTCCACGACGCGCTCGAACTGCCCCACCGTCGT
This sequence comes from Candidatus Omnitrophota bacterium, assembly GCA_023247155.1. GTDB lineage: Bacteria > Omnitrophota > Gorgyraeia > Aquiviventales > Aquiviventaceae > JACPAY01. The sequence goes on along the minus strand of JAHFGZ010000013.1, from coordinate 5,168 downwards.
CCCCCCGCTCGTCACCAGCACCGCCAGGCGGTCCGGGGCCAGCCGGAGCCGCTCACGCAGCGTGTCGCGGTCGCCGGCGGCCGTCACGAAGGCGCGCGCGATGGGGATGCCCTGCACATGGATGCGCTCGGGCGCGATCCCACGCCGCTGGAGCACCTCCCGTCCCTCCGACGTGCTCACGACGAACGCCTCCGCTTCGGTGGCGATCCAGAAGCGATGCGGAAAGAGGTCGGTCACCACGACGACCAATGCGCTGGTGAGCCAGCCGGCGGCCTTCCCGGCGCCGCAGACGTCGGCGGCCAGGAAATGTGTCGTGACGATCACGTCGGGCTGGAGCTCCCGCAGCCATGCCGTCAACGGGCGGCAGATCCAGAGGTTCCACCGCCGGCGGAGCGGCTGGACCAGCCGGTACACCGGGGCCCAGTCCAGCAGGGCGTAGCTCGCCCGCCACACCCATGGCGCGTGCCGGACGAGGAAGAGGTAGGTCGACGCGTAGAACGCGTGGAACCGCCGCGAGGTGTGCGTGAGCGCGTCCACGCAGCGGATCTCCGCCTCAGGCAATTGGGTGCGCGCCGCCTGCGTGACCGCTTCGGCGGCCCGGCGGTGGCCCGCGCCGGCGGTGACGTAGGTGACGAGGATGCGGATCGGCGTGGAAGGTTGCGCTAGCTGGGCCGCTTCAGCCGGCGAAAACAATCATAGTGCCCGGAGACCTTGGCAAGGAGGAGCAGCGGGTGGGCATCGCGCTCCGTCATCTTGATTCGGCGCAGCGCGTAGCGATCCAATCCCGCGCCGGGGAGCGCCCGGTTGGTCGTGCAGGCCACGCGGTAGCCCGCAGCTCGTGCGGCCGCCTGCGCCTGGGGCGTGAACCCGCCGCTGGGATAGCTGAGGCACTGCACCGGACGGCCGATGCGCGACTCGATGACCGCCTTCGACTGCTGCAGTTCGTCCTGGAGGCGCTCCGCGCTCAGCAGGGGGACGTAGCTGTGGTGCATCGTGTGGCTGCCGATCGTGACCGCGTCCCGCGCCAGCTCCGTGAGCTGCTCCCACGTCGCAAAGCCCGTCCGGCCCACCTCCCCCGGCGCGACGAAGACGGCCGCCGGGTAGCCGAACCGTTTCAGGATGGGCCAGGCCACGGTGTGGGTCTCCTCGTAGCCGTCGTCGAACGTGATGACGACGCTGCGGCGCGGGAGCCGCTCGCCGCGATCGAACCACCCGACGAGGTCATCCAGCGGCAGGACGCGGCACCGGAACCGCGCCAGGAAGGCGAGCTGCCGCTCGAAGGCCGCCGCCGACACGGTGGGGACGTGATCCGCCCGGAACGGCCCCACCCGGTGGTAGGCCAGGATGGGGAACTGGTACGACCAGCGACTCATGTGTGTGCCGCTGCCGGACGCTGCGCCACGACGAGGAGGTAGCGGGCAAAGCCCCCGGCGGCCTCATCCGGCAGCTCCAGCTCCCATTGCACCCACTGCGCGCGCTGCGCCTGGCTCAACCGCTTCACATCCACTTGCCCGAGCCACGCCAGGCGGTCGATGGGGTGCAGGGCGATGCACCGCAGCCCAAGCGACCGGTACAGGGCGCGCAGCTCGTCCTGCGTCTGCCAGTTGTAATAGGCGCTGTCCCGGAACGGCCCCTCGCCGCGCCGCAGGACCTCGGCCGCGCTTGCTCCATCATACTGCCGAAGCGCCTCGAGGAGATAGTACATTTTCGGCCGGTGCGAGACGCACAAGAGCCCGCCCGGCCGGACCGCCGCGGCGAGCGCCTCGAGCATCTGGCGGTGCTGCGGCGACAGGTAGACCACCTCGGCGCAGACCACCAGGTCGAACTGCGACGCCGGCCGGCGGCGCAGCACCGTGAGCAGGTCGCCTTGGACGAACGCGGCCTCCACGCCGGCGGCCTTCGCGTGCTCGCGGGCGCGCCGCAGGGCGAAGCCCGAGGTGTCGATGCCGGTCACCCGGAAGCCCGCCTTCGCGAACGGCACCACGAGGCGCCCCGCCTGGCACCCCGCCTCAAGCAGGCTGGCGGGGGGGCGGATGCCGGCGGCGGAGGCATGCCGCAGGATCCGCTCCACGTAGAGCCGGGCGAACATCGCCTCGGCCTGGTCCGCGTACATGTCGAAGTAGTCGGGGTCGTAATCCGCCACCGCCCGCAGGACCTTCCTGACTGTCTTATGCATCAGCCGCTCGCGGCCCCGTTTCGCTCGTGGACGAGGAAGTTCCCGCCATGTTTCAGGCGCGGCGCGACCCGGATCCCGGCGACCGCCTGCCGGAACCCGCAGGCCCGCAGCAGCCGCGAGAGCCGATTCGGCTTGAGCTGGCCGACGAACCGGAACCCGCAGCGGGCCATCAACCGGTTGAGCTCAGCCACATCCGCATACCGGGCATGCTGCGCCAGGTGGATCGCCTCATGGTACCCGCCGGACACCGCAAAGGTCGACTTGCTGATGCACCAGCCCTGGCGGCGCAGGAGGCCGGCGATGCGCCGGAGGGCCCCCTCCAGGTCGAAGAGGTGCTCCAGGACATCCCAGGCGATCACGGCATCGTACGAGCCGGGCGGCGGGCCGCCGTCAGCCGTCGCGTCATGCATCGCCACGTCCAGCCGGTGCCGCGCGAACCGCCAGGCCGCATACTCGAACGTCTTGCCGCCCACGTCGAGGTGGTCGCAGCGGATGCCCCGGGCGTTGAGGAACAGGCTCAAGCCCCCCACCCCCCCTCCGAAATCCAGGACGCGCCGCAGTCGGTGCCGCCGGCAGGCCCGCTCGACGACGCGGAACCACGTCTGCTTGTCGGGCGAGGCCTCCCAGTAGCTCAGCTCATAGAGGTAGTGGGGCGTCGCCGCGTAGTAGGCCAGGACGTCGCCCGCATCCGTCGCCTCGCCGACCCGCCGCTGCGCGGCCAGGTCGTCGCCGTCCCGATGGCGCCAGTACGCCTCCGCGATCGTTTCGAGCGGCAGCCGGAGGTAGGCGGCCAGATCCCCGAAGACCAGCCGAGCGGCACGGCCCCCCGGCGCCCCCCACGACGGGAAGCCCGCCTCCATCCGCCGGTCACGAAACGGCGCCATGGCGCCTCGTCACCTGCCGGCGATGGCCGCTTCGCAGGCGGCCAGGACGCGTGTCACCTCCAGCGCGAGACCGGCCCCGAACCGGCTGCGGTCGCCGCCGGAGAGCCCGTCCAGAAAGTAGGTCAGGACATGGGCCATGGTGGACATGCCAGTCCCGGGTCCGGTTCCTGCGATAGTCCCGGGACCGCTTCCCGGTTTCCCAGAGTGTTCCGATGGGAAAGCGGGAAGCGGTCTCCTCATTTGTAGCGGCACATAGGCCGGTGGCTCGGGGACGCCCTCGGTGTACCGCTCGGGGAACCGGACGGAGGCGACCGTCAGCGGCTCGGCCGCCAGGTCGTCGAGGAGATACAGCCGGCTGTTGGTGATGACCGTCAGGCTCCGCCGCTTCTTGGCGGCGAGCCGCCCGGTCTGAATCCATGCGCACGCACCCCCAGGGAAGTCGAGGCGCAGGCTGACGAGCTCCGGGTCGCCTTCCGGGCTGCGCGGGCCGCCCAGCGCCTCCACCCCGCGGGGAGATTCCCCCAGGAGGTCGAGGCAGAGGCTCACGTCATGCGGGCCCCAGTCCCAGAGGGCGGCGGTGTGGGTCCGGAACGGACCGAAGCCCATCCCCTCCGAGAGGAGGACCCGGACCGGCTCCCCGCCCTCCGCCACCACCCGTTTCAGGGCGCCATACGCCGGCGCGAAGAGATGGGTGTGGTTGACCAGCACCGGGACGCCGGAGGCCCGGATGCGCTCGTGCAACCGCTGCGCCGTGGCGACATCGAGGCACAGCGGCTTCTCCACGAGGCACGGTTTGGCGGCTGCCAGGCAGGCCTCGAGCATCTCGGGATGGTACGCGGGCGGCGTCGCGATGATCAGCGCATCGCACGGCGCCTGCAGAAGCTCGCGCCACTCGGGCACGACGCTCACCGGGTACGGCAGGAGCTCGGCGTTGGCCGGGTTGGTGGTGCACAGATGCGTGAGCCGGACGCGGTCGCCGAGTGAGAGGAGCGTCCGGAGATGGACGCGTCCCCACCGGCCGGCGCCGATCAGGCCAAGTCGAACCGGTTCCGCCATCAGAATTGGGATCCGCTGTAGGTGGCGGAGGCCCACCGCATGAACCGCTTCAGCCCCTCCTCGAGGCTGACCGCCGGCTTATAGTTCAGCTGGAGGGCGGCCTTGGCGATGTCGGGACAGCGCCGCTTGGGCTCATCGGCCGGGTAGGTGTCGGGGTACTCCACCACCTGCACGTCGAGCTTCCGGCCGACGACGCGCTCGAGGACACGTGCCAGCTCCAGCATGGACAGCTCCGGCACCGGGTTGCCGATGTTGTAGGCCTGGCCGGGGCTGCCGCGGAGGAGCACCTTGATGAACCCGGCGATCGCGTCCGTCACGTAGCAGAAGGTGCGGGTCTGCTTCCCGCTGCCGTAGACGTGCAGCGGCTTGCCCGCGACGACCCGGCTGGCGAAGTTCGGCAGCACCCGGTAGTCGGTCTCCTGCATGCCCGGCCCGTAGACATTGAACGGCCGGACCATCCGGGTCGGCACCCCGTGGCGCTCGTGGAAGACGGCGCAGAGCGTCTCCCCGAGGCGCTTCGACTCGTCGTAGCAGGCCCGCGGGCCGAGGCAGGAGATGTTGCCCCGGTAGGACTCGGGCGTCGGCACGTGCCGGGGGTCGGGATCCCCGTAGATCTCGCTCGAGCTGAAGAAGAGGAAGCCCTTGAGCGGATGCCTGACCCCCAGCGTCAGGACCTGCTTGGTGCCGAGCGTCGCCACCTCCAGCGTTTCCAAGGGATATTTCCGGTAATAGTAGGGGCTGGCGATGCCGGCCGCCTGGATCACGTAATCGATGCGCTCGGTGATCTTCAGGGGCTTGATGATGTCGTGCGTGAGGAACCGGAACCCGTCCAGCTTCGGGGCCGTGGCGCCTGCTCGTCCGCTCGTGATGAGGTTGTCGCACACGATGACGCGGCACGGGCGCCTGAGCACGTGGTCGTTGAGATGGGCGAAGAGCGCCGTGAAGTACCGCCCCAGGAACCCGGCGCCGCCGCAGAGCAGGATGGTGGACCCGCTGAACGCCTTGGCCTCCTCGCCAAGCGTTCCGGCGATCTCCCGGATATCGCTCTCCAC
>JAHFGZ010000056.1 GCA_023247155.1 Candidatus Omnitrophota bacterium | reverse complement strand
GGGGGGAAGCCCCCCACGAGAAAGGGACGACGGTCGGCCGGCCGCCGGCGGACCTCCGCGCGGGCGGCGCGCCGCCGCTGACGCTCACCACCAGCCGCCGGCCTCGTCGGCCGGCGCGAGCGCGCCGAGGTGGGTCGTCGCGTTGATCCAGAGGACGTGCGGCAGCCCCCCGAACTCCACCGCCGTGACGCCGGCGTTGTCGAGCCGCAGGCGGCGCATGAGCTGGTCGTAATCCGCGCCCAGCAGGTCGGCGAGCAGGGCGGCGATGACCCCGCCGTGGGACACCAGAACGTATTCGCCCTCCCCCATCCCGCCCAGCATCCGCGCCAGGGCCCCGCGCACCCGCTCCCGGAACGTCCCGAGCGGCTCGCCGCCAGGGATCACCACCGACGACGGGCGCACCCGCCACTGCTGATACGCGTTCGCAAAGCGCGCATCGACCTCCACCGGGGTCAGCCCCTCCCAGGCCCCCAGATGGATCTCGGCCAGGTGCGGCTCGACGACCGGCCTCGCGCCGTGGCCGTTGCCCGCAGCGATGGCCTGGGCGGTCTGCCGGCTGCGTTGGAGGGCGCTGGTGAAGATGCCGCACAGGTGCCGGGAGGCGAACCACTGCCCCAAGCGCTCGGCCTGTTGCTCTCCGAGGGGGCTGAGCGGGATGTCGGAGTGGCCTTGGATCCGGTTCTCGCCGTTCCACGCCGTCTGGGCGTGGCGCACCAGGTAGCACCGTGTCATCACAGTCCGTAACTCGACGCGACCTGGTTCAGGACCTCTTCGGCGACGAAGATGGGCGCGTCCAGCCGCAGGGCCACGGCGATGCTGTCGGAGGGGCGCGCATCCACCTCGCGCGGCTCCCCCTCCTTCGTCCGCAGGATCAGCTTCGCGAAGAACGTGTTGAACTCCAGCTTCGTGATGACGATGCGCTCAAGCCGAGCGCCCAGTTGCGCGATGGTATCTTTGAACAGGTCGTGCGTCAACGGCCGCGGCGGCTGGATGCCGCTGATCTTCATCTTGATGGCGGTCACCTCGGAGATGCCGATGATGATCGGCAGGAACCGGTTGCCGCCCCGCTCTTTCAGCACCACGACCTGCTCCCCTCGGCGCTCGTCGATGCGGATCTTGCTCACCTCCATCTGCACGAGGCCGTTGGTGTGCTCAGGCGTCGATTCGCTCATTCGGGCTCCTTCAATCAATCAATCGCTGTAATGCTATCATAAAAAAACGTGCTTGCAAAGGCGGGGGGCCCGTGCTAGACTTCCCCCAACCATAGGAGGTGGGAATGGGGAAGCGAATCGGGTGGATGGTTTTGGGTGCCGCGTTGCTGACGGCCCCGCTGACGGCCTCCGCGGCGAGCCCGTGGGCGAGCGAGACGACCTACGGCGACAAGGCGACCGCCAAGCTCAAGTATGGGCTGACCAACACGCTGCTCGGGTGGACCTCGCTCTTCCGGACCCCGATGCAGGCCAGCCAAGCGGGCGAGAACGTCTTCGTCGGGATCGGCCGGGGGGTGTGGAACGCAGTCGGACAGACGGTGGGCGGCATCGTCCACTTGGTGACGTTCCCGATCCCGCAGCTCGACATCCCGCTGCCCGAAGGCGGCACGGACGTGCTGGGAGGCAGCGCGTAAGCAGTTCACCTCCATTTGCTTCTTCCTCTCATTTCACACCGAGCCCTTGCAGCCCTGCAAGGGCTTGTGTGTTTCGGAACGGATGATGCGTCCATCCTACGGTAACCTGGTTCTGTCCCTGGTCGCGGCGGCGTGGCTGAGCTGGCCCGGCGCAGCGTTGGCGGACGACGCCCCCCGCGCCGCCTGTCCCATCTGCTCGCGCGCCAACGAGGAAGCCGCCGCCTATCCGGCGAAAGCCGTGAGCACGCTGGGCCGCGGGGCCGCGAACGCCCTCTTTGGATGGACCGAGCTGATCCGCCAGCCGGCGCAGGAAGCGAAGGCCGGCGGCAACGTGCTGGTCGGCATCGGGAAGGGCGTGGGGCAAGGCGTGCTGCGGACCTTGGCCGGCGTCGGAGAGGCGCTCACCTTCTGGACGCCGAAAGTGCAGGACCGCTACCTGCACTTTGCGACCGACTGCCCGGTGTGCATGGGGCGGCACAAGGGGGAAATCGGGGACAGCCGCTGATTTTCGCTTGACAGCCGCGCGGGCGCGCGGTAGGGTGTGACGTTGACAATCTAATCAGTGTCATTGGGCGCGCAGGGAAGCCCGTGGAAATCGGGCGCGGACCCGCCGCTGTGACCCGGGAAGGCGTGACCCTTGCCGAGCCACTGCCCCGCACCGGATGTGCGGGGTGGGAAGGCGCAAGGTGGCACCGGGGAGTCAGAAGACCTGCCCAATGGACGGATGTTCACTGTCGCTTCGTGGAGCGAGTCAAGGTGAAGGCGCAGCCCCCTTGTCCTCCAGGCCAGGGGGCTTTTCGTTCGCCATGGCTCGCCCCATGCCCCGCGCGGTCGGGGCGAGGAGGGGGTCATGGCTCGTCCGGTCGCTCGATCGGTGTGGGTGTTCTGCTGCGTGCTCGTCTGCCCGCCACGAAGCGCCAGCGCCGACCCCCCGCAGGATGATCCCGCATCGCACGCCGGGTCCTCCCGCCGGCTCTCGGAGGTCCTCGTCACCGCCTCCCGCGCGCCCGGCTCGCCCCTGAACGCGGACGAGTTCCCCGGCAACGCCACCGTGATCACCAGTGAGATGCTCGCCGCCAGCGGGGCCGCGTCGCTTCCGGAGTACCTGGGGCGCTTCGAGGGCGTCACGAGCCTGGACACCCACGGCTTCGGCCTGGGCTCCGACGGCAGCGTCAACCTCCGGGGCGTCATCAACAGCTCGCGCACCGGCGCCCTCGTGCTGGTGGACGGCGTGCGGATGAACCGCCCGACGGGCGATGAGGTCCACTGGCAGAGCATCCCGCTGCATCAGATCGAGCGCATCGAGATCATCCGCGGAGGCGGCGGGATCGGCTACGGCGAGGGGGCGCTGAGCGGCGTGATCAACATCATCACGAAGAAGGGCGGCGAGCGGCCGCTCGAAACCGAGCAGCGGCTCGAGTGGGGCAGCTTCGGCCAGCGGATGTTCGCCACCGCCGCCCGCGGGGCGCAGGGCCCGCTGACGTACGGCGCCACCTTCACCCGCCGCGACGTCAGCGGCTACCGCGAGAGCACCAACTCCCGGACGACCACGGTGACCAGCCACCTGGGGCTGGACGTCCTGCCCGAGCTGCGCGTGGAGGCGAACGTCCTCCACAGCGAGGACACGAGCTCCTTCGCCGGCGGCATCACCCCCGAGGCCTCTCAGGCACGCCGGCGACAACGGGGCTCGTTCCCGGGGTTCTTCGATGACGAGACGACGCAGGTGTCGCTCGACACTCGGCTGGCGGACGTCGCCGGCATCGCCCTGGGGGCGAACGCATTCTGGCGCCTGCGGGAGAGCGACTCGGTGACCTCGGACAGCCGGTTCGCCATCATCACGCCCTCCCAGGGCCTGACGCTGCGCGCGAGCCACGAGGCGGAGCGGCCGGGCGTGCGGCACCAGTTCACCACGAGCATCGACCTGCTCGATGAGAAGTCATCGGTGGGCACGCGGGGGTCGCCGCGGTTCGACGAATCGAACCGCGCCAGCTACGGGCTGTGGGCGGAGGAGACGCTGCGGCTCCTGGACCGCGTCACGGCCACCGCGGGGCTTCGGTATGACAAGGCGCGGTTCGCCGAGGATATCTCCTTCCCCGTGTTCATCGGCACGCTGCGCTTCCAGGGCCTCAGCCCGATGGTGGGGCTCAGCGTGGACGTCGCGGAGCCCCTGACGGTCTACGGACGCTACGCCCGGCCGTTCAAGGCGCCGAATGTCGATGATTTCTCCGCCGTGGTGACCGACTTCGTCGGCAACATCAACCTGCAGCCCCAGCAGGCCGATGACTACGAGGTCGGGCTCCGGGCGAGCGAGGCGCGGCTCGGCAAGGCCGCGGTGGCGTGGTTCTACAACCGGATCGATGATGAGATCCTCTTCAACGCGAGCGCCTTCCAGAACCAGAACATGGACACCGAGCGCCTCGGCGTCGAAACGAGCCTGGAGCCGCGCCTGCCGATCCCGGGCCTGTCGGCCCGGCTGGCCTACACCTTCCTGGACGCGAAGTTCCGGAAGGGGCCCTTCCGCGGCAAGACGATCCCGTCCGTGCCGGAGCACCGGCTCACGACCAGCCTCTCCTACGAGCCGGTCCCCCGCCTGTTCCTCGCGCTGGACTGGGAGCTCATCCAGGATTTCTTCCGCATCAACGACTTCAACAACCGCCTCCCGGGGGACAACTACGGGGTGCTCGATCTCGGCGTGCGGCTGGCGTACGACTGGGGCAGCGTATACCTGAAAATCCAGAACGCCACGAACGAGGAGTACACGAGCTTCCAGTCCAGCAACGGGACGGTGATCTCCACCGGGGAAAACCCGTCGCCCCCCCGCTCGTTCCTCATCGGCCTGACGGTGCAGTTTTGAGCGTACTGCGGTATAATACGGGCTCAACAGGAGGAAGCCGGATGATGGTGTCTCCCGCTGGTCGGTCGGATCGCTGGATGGTGGTGGGGTTCCTCGTGTTCGGGATCCTGTCACGGCTCGTGCCGCATCCCTGGAACGTGACCCCGGTGATGGCGATCGCGCTCTTCGGAGGGGCCACCCTGCCGAAAGGCTGGTCGCTGTGGCTGCCCCTGGCCATCGTCGGCGTCAGCGACGCCCTCATCGGGTGGCACGCGACGGTGCCCTTCACGTGGGGGGCCGTCCTGCTGATCAGCCTGCTCGGCTGGTGGCTGCGCCCGCGCCCGAGCGCCGGCCGCGTCCTGGCCGGGACGCTGGCCGGCTCGGTCCTCTTCTTCCTCGTGAGCAACTTCGGTGTCTGGCTGGTCGGCGGCCTGTACCCGCGGACGGCGGCCGGGTTCTGGTCGTGTTACGTCGCCGCGCTCCCCTTCTTCCGCAGCAGCGTGGTGGGAGATCTGGTCTGTTCGGCCGCGCTGTTCGGCGGCTACGCGGCGGCGACGGCGCTCCGGCCGGCGCGCCAGACGGCCGGGCGGGCGGGTTTCCCTTGACACCCCAGGTCAGCGTCGATACAATGGCTTCCCCATAACAAGGAGGCGCGCATGGCAACCCAAACATCCCAGGCCACCGGCACCAAGTCGGCCGTCCTTGTCTCCACCGACTGGGTGGCCCAGCACCTCAACGATCCGGCGATCCGCATCGTGGAGGTGGACGTGGACACGAAGGCCTACGGCGAGGGCCATGTCCCCAACGCGGCGGGCTGGGCGTGGGACACGCAG
>JAHFGZ010000055.1 GCA_023247155.1 Candidatus Omnitrophota bacterium | reverse complement strand
GCATCTTTCGCTTGACGGCCCGCTGAAAGTTCGATAAAGTATGGCAACGTTTGCTACCACCTTATAGCCAGATTTCCATCTCGCCGGAGCCATCGTGGCCAAAACCTCCCTGACCCCCAAGCAGGCGGTGGTGTTCGACTTCATCCAGCGGTACGTCAACGAGCATCACCAGTCCCCCCTCATCCGGGAGATCCAGGCCGGCTGCCAGATCGCCTCGTACAAGTCCGCCCTCGATCGCCTGAACGCCATCGAGCGCAAGGGGCTCATCCGGCGCGCCCCGAACAAACACCGCGGCATCAAGATCATCCGACAGTCAGCCAGCCGGCAGGTCAAGTCGGGCGAGCTCTCGCTCGAAGCGGCGGGGGGAACGGCGTTCGCCTGACCCTCGCGAGCCGCGCCATCCGCAGGGTCCTCGCCGTTCAGCCAAGGCGTTCCGTCATCACGCGCAGCCGACGATGAGCACGTATCTTGTGACAGGGGGGGCCGGGTTCGTCGGCTCGGCCCTGACACGTCGCCTGGTGCAGGCGGGCCACCGGGTTCGGATCCTGGATGACCTCACCCGGGGCTCGGCCAGGCGCCTGAACGAGGTCAGGGGGGATCTCGAGTTCCTCACCGGCGACGTCCGAGACGCCGCGACGGTCTCCCGCGCCGTGGAGGGGGTCGCGTGCGTCTGCCACCTGGCCTTCATCAACGGGACCGAGTTTTTCTACACCAAACCGGACGCGGTCCTCGAGGTCGGCGTGAAGGGGATGGTCAACGTCCTCGATGCCTGCCGCGCCCATCACGTGCGGGAGCTCCTCCTGGTGTCCAGCTCTGAGGTCTACCAAGTCCCCCCGACGGTGCCGACGGACGAGACGGCGCCGCTCTCGATCCCCGACCCGCTCAACCCCCGTTACTCCTATGCCGCGGGGAAGATCATCAGCGAGCTCCTGGCGATCAACTACGGCCGGACCGGCTTCGACCGCGTGCTCATCGCCCGGCCGCACAACGTGTACGGCCCGGACATGGGGACGGAGCACGTCATTCCCCAGTTTCTCCTGCGGATGCGCGAGCGGTGCGAGGACCCGGCGGACCCTGTGCCGTTCCCCATCCAGGGCAGCGGGCAGGAGACCCGCGCCTTCGTGTTCATCGACGACTGCGTGGAGGGGCTGATGGCGCTCCTCGCGCGCGGGGCCCACCTTGGCATCTACCACGTCGGGACGATGGAGGAGCGGACGATCGAAGCCGTGGCCCAGATGGTCGGAGCCGCGTTCGGCCGCCGGATCCGGGTGGTGCCCGGCGAGCCGAGGCAGGGAAGCGCCCCGCGGCGCTGCCCGGACATCCGCCGGCTGACGGCGCTGGGCTACCGCCCCCGCGTCTCCTTCGAGGAGGGCCTGGCCGTCACCGCCGCGTGGTACCGGGAGCACGCCACGCGCGCGCCGGCGTCGCCGGCGGCGCTCTCCCGCGCGGGGAGCTGAGCGGATGGGCGTCGAGAGCCTCGTCGCGCTCGGCACCGGCTCCAGCGTCGTCGTCGAGCGCTGCCAGGTGTGCGAGGCCCAGGACCTTGAGCCCATCCTGTTCCTCGGCTACCTGCCTCCCGTGAACCTCATGCCGGAGATCGGCCAACCGCTCGGCGAGCAGCCGAGCTTTCCCGCCCGCCTCCTGCGCTGCCCCCGCTGCCAGCTGGTGCAATTGGGGCTGATCGTCGATCCGCGGATCCTCTTCCCGCCGGACTACCCGTACACGAGCGGGACGACAAAGATCCTGCGGGACAACTTCGCGGAGCTGGCCCAGGAGTGCCGCACCATCGTGGCGCTCGGGCCGGAGGATCTCGTCGTCGACATCGGCTCGAACGACGGGACGCTGCTCGGCAATTTCGCCGGCCGCCACCGGGTCCTGGGGATCGAGCCGACCAATGTCGGCCGCCTGGCGGCCGAGCGAGGCATCCCGACCCTCCAGGCGTTCTTCGACCGGGAGACCGCCCAGCGCGTCCGGGCCGAGCAGGGGCCGGCCAGGGTCGTCACCGCGACGAACGTCTTCGCGCACATCGAGCAGGTCCATGAGGTCGTCGAGGGGATCCTCTCCCTCCTCGACGAGACCGGGGTCTTCGTGTCCGAGTCCCATTACTTCCCATCGCTGATGGAGACCCTGCAGTACGACACCATCTACCACGAGCACCTGCGCTACTACTCGCTGCACAGCCTCCGGTACCTCCTGCAGGCGCATGGGCTGGAGGTGATCCATGCCACGCGCATCCCCACCCACGGCGGCTCGATCCGGGTCTACGCGGCGCGGGCCGGCGCGTTGCCGGTTCGTGACACGGTGGCCGGGCTCCTCGCGCACGAGGCGCGCACGACGCTGGACGCGGGGAGCCTCAGGGCGTTCCGGGAGCGGGTGGTCCGCGCGAAGCTGGAGCTGTACGGCGTGCTGCTGGAGATCAAGCGGCGCGGGCAACGGATCGTCGGCATCGCCGCCCCCTCCCGCGCGAGCACCTTGATCAACTACGTGGGGCTGGATGAGGGGATCCTGGACTACGTCGTCGAAGTCAAAGGCTCGCACAAGATCGGGCGATACATCCCGGGCACCCTCATCCCGGTCGTGGAGGAATCCCGGTTGTTCGAGGAGCAGCCCGACTGCGCCCTGGTGCTCTCGTGGCATATCGCCGAGGAGCTGATCCCCAAGCTCACGCGGCAGGGGTATCGGGGCGCGTACGTCATCCCGCTGCCGTCGCCGCGGGTGTGGGAGGCGGCATGAGCCCCGAGACCCTGACGCGCCGCGCCGCGTCGGCCCGCCGGGTCCGCCCGGCCAAGACGGACTTCGATCTGGCCATCATCGGGGGCCTGGGCCATGTGGGGCTTCCGATGGGGCTGGTCTTTGCCAACCAGGGCCTGCGCGTCGCCCTCTACGACACCCATGCGGAGAAGGTCGCCTTGGTCAAACGGGGCACGATGCCGTTCCTGGAGCACGGGGCCCAGCCGATCCTCGAGGCGGTCCTTGGCCGCACCCTGGAGGTGTCCTCCTCCAGCGACGTCATCTCCCGCGCCCGGCTGGTCATGCTCGCGGTCGGCACGCCGGTCGATGACTACATGAATCCCAACCTCCGCGCCATCGTCGAGGTCTTCAGCCAGCTCAGCCCCCACCTCCGGCCTGACCACACGATCATCATCCGCAGCACGGTCTATCCCGGCACCTGCCGCCGGGTGCAGCAGCTGCTGGCCGGCAGCGGCGGCACGCCGCACATCGCCTACTGCCCTGAGCGCATCGTGCAGGGCCATGCGATCAAGGAGCTCTCCGAGCTCCCGCAGCTCGTGGCTGGCTTGAGCGACCAGGCGCTCGCCGACGCGACCGCGCTGTTTGCGCCCATCGCACCCAAGATCATCCCGGTGTCCGTTGAGGAGGCCGAGCTCGCCAAGCTGTTCGCCAACGCCTGGCGGTACATCCAGTTCGCGGTGAGCAACCAGTTCTACATGATCGCGCGCCGCTTCGGGATGGACTTCAACCGGGTGCGCGAGGTGCTGACGGATGGCTACGGCCGCGCCGCGACCCTGCCCACCGCCGGCTTCGCGGCCGGGCCCTGCCTGCTCAAGGACACGATGCAGCTGGCCGCCTTCAACACCCACAACTTCCTCCTCGGCCATGCGGCGATGATGGTCAACGAGGGGCTGCCCCACTTCCTCGTGGAGGCCCTGCGCCAGCGCCGGGACCTCAGCCGCACGACGGTGGGCATCCTGGGCATGGCCTTCAAGGCGGATATCGATGACATCCGCGACTCCCTCTCGTACAAGCTGGGGAAGATCCTGCGCTTTCACGGCGCCACGGTCCTCTACTCAGACGAGCACGCCAAGGACCCCTCCTTCATCAGCAAGGAGAAGCTGCTGGCGTCCAGCCAGGTCGTCATCGTCGGCGTGCCTCACTCGGCCTACCGGAACCTCGCCGTCCCGGACGGCGTGGAGCTGATCGATCTCTGGGGCGTCATGCAACCGTCGGGCACCAGCCATGCCGATCATCTCGCCGAACATCCGCGTCAGGCATCCCGAGGCCTGGGTCGTCGGTGACGGCTCGATCGTCGACGACTTCTGTTACTTCTCCACCAAGGTGCGCATCGGCCGCTTCGCCCACATCGCCTCGGGCTGCAGCGTCGCGGGCGGCGGCGAGTACACCTTCACCCTCGGCGATTACAGCAGCCTCTCCTCCGGCGTGAAGATCTGGTGCGCGAGCGACGATTTCGTCAACGATGTCGTGACGATCCTGCCGCCGGAGTGGGGGGCCATCAAGGAGCACCTCATCACGGGCGACGTCACCTGCGAGCCGCTCACGGCGGTCGGGGCCAACACCGTCGTGATGCCGCGCAACCACATCCCGGAGGGCACGGTGATCGGCGCCGTCAGCTTCGTCCCGCCGGGCTTCTCCTTCGAGCCGTGGTCCGTCTATGCCGGCGTCCCGATCCGGTTCATCAAGCCGCGCAACCGCGAGAGCGTGATGCGGCAGGTGGAGCGGATCGAGCAGCGCCTCAGGCAGCGCGCGCATGCCTGAGGCGCGTCTGCCGTGGTGGGCGCCCCAGTTCGGCGCCGAGGAGCGCGCGCTTGTCAGCGGCGTCCTGGAGAGCGGGTTCCTCAACGACGGGGACGTGACGACCCGCTTCGAGGCGCGCCTGGCCGAGCTCGTCGGGGTGCGGCACGCCGTGGGGGTCACCAGCGGCACCGCGGCGCTCTTCCTCGCCCTGGCGAGCCTCGAGGTGGGCCAGGGCGATGAGGTCATCGTGCCCGATGTGTCCTTCATCGCCACCGCCAACGCGGTGCGCCTAGCCGGGGCCACGCCGGTCCTGGCGGACATCGACCCCGCGACCCTCACCCTGGACCCCGAGGCGTTTCGGCGCGCGATCGGCCCGCGGACGAAGGCGGTCATCCCGGTCCATGTCAGCGGCCGCTCCGGGCACCTGCCGGAGATCCTGCGGATCGCCGAGGCGCGCGGCCTCCACGTGGTGGAGGACGCGGCAGAGGCGTTCCTGTCCAAACGGGGCGGCCGGTGCCTCGGGACGTTCGGGCGGCTCGGATGCCTCTCCTTTTCCCCGGCGAAGCTCATCACGACCGGGCAGGGCGGGGCGGTGCTGACGAACGACGACGCGCTCGAGGTGCGCTTGCGGGAGCTCAAGGATCAGGGGCGGCCCGTCCGCGGGACCGGCGGCGACGACCTCCATCACCGCGTCGGTTACAACTTCAAGCTCACCAATCTCCAGGCCGCGGTGGGCCTCGGGCAGCTGGCGAGCCTGCCGGAGCGCCTGGCGCGGATGCGGCGGACCTACCAGGCCTATGCGGAGGGGTTGCGGGACGTGGAGGGGGTGCGGCTGGTCGGATTCCGGCTCGAGGAGGGGGAGTCGCCCCAGTGGGTGGATGCGCTGAGCGAGGAGCGGGATCGCCTCATCGAGTTCCTGGCCAGCCGGGGTGCTGAGTGCCGGCGGTTTTGGTTCCCGCTTCATAGGCAGGCGCCGTACCGCCAGCCGGACGAGTATTTTCCGCACAGCACCGCGGTGGCGCCCAAGGCGTTCTGGCTGCCCTCCGGCCTCCGGATGACTGACGCGGATGTGGCGAGCGTCTGCCGCGCCGCGCGCGAGTGCTTCGAGCGCGCGCCGGTCCGATGAGCCCGACGAGCGCAATGCAGCCCGACGTCCAGGCGCGCCCCGCCGGTCCTCCGACGACCGCGGCGGTCAAGCTGTCGATCCTCATGACGGTCAAGAATGAGGAGAAGACGCTCCCGGCCACGCTCAAGATCCTCAACGCCCTCATCGAGGTCCCCCACGAGATCCTCATCGTGTTCGATGATCCGGGCGATACCACGGTGCCGGTGGTCCGCGCGTTCCAGGAGCGCTACCCCGCCATCCGTCCGATCCACAACACG
>JAHFGZ010000054.1 GCA_023247155.1 Candidatus Omnitrophota bacterium | reverse complement strand
GCACGATCACCTGCACCTGCGGCGCCACCTACCAGACCCGCTCGACGCGGAAGGCGCTGCACGTGGAGATCTGCGCGAGCTGCCACCCGTTCTTCACGGGCCAGCAGAAGCTGATGGACACGGCGGGCCGCGTGGAGAAATTCAGGCGGAAGTACAGCCGCAAGACGCCCGCCAAGTAATCCGCGCGATGCTGCCTCGCCAACAGCTCCTGGACCAGCTTGCGCAGCTCGAGCGGCGCTACACCGAGCTGGAGCACCGGCTCGCCGAGCTGGCCGGCAGCCGCATCGACCCGCAGGCCTACCAGGCGCTCTCCAAGGAGCTCTCCGAGCTGCGCGATCCCGTGAGGGCCTACCGGACCTACCTGCGGATCGAGCGCGAGGCGGTCGAAGCGGAGGCGCTGTTCCACGCCCAGGGCGACCTGGAGGTGCGGGAGCTGGCCAAGGAAGAGGCGGTGGCGCTGCGCCGACAGCAGGCCGAGCTGCTCTCCGAGCTCGAACGGGATTGGCGCTCGCGGCACGAAGCGCCGGAGCGGCCCTTGATCGTCGAGATCCGGGCCGGCACCGGCGGCCAGGAAGCGAGCCTGTTCGTGGCCGACCTCTACCGCATGTACGCCAAGTACGCGGCGCGGTGCGCCTTGACGGTGGAGCCGCTGGAGTCGCAGCGCACGGAGGCGGGCGGGTTCAAGGAGATCGCCTTCTCGGTGAAGGGCCCGGGCGCCTGGCGGCGGTTTCAATACGAGCGGGGCGTGCACCGCGTGCAGCGCGTGCCCGCCACCGAGGCGCAGGGGCGCATCCACACCTCCACGGTGACCGTGGCGGTCCTGCCGGAGCCCGAGGAGGTGGAGCTGGCGGCGATCCCGGCGAAGGATCTCCAGATCGACGTCTTTCGGTCATCCGGTCCGGGGGGGCAGGGGGTCAACACGACGGACTCCGCCGTGCGCATCCGCCATCTCCCCACCAGCCTGGTCGTGACCTGCCAGGACGAGCGGAGCCAGCTGCGGAACAAGGAGAAGGCGATGCGCGTGCTCCGGGCCCGGCTGCTCGAAGCGCTCCAGCAGGACAAGCGGGAGCAGACCGCCCTGGACCGCCGCCGGCAGGTGGGCACGGGGGAGCGCAGCGAGAAGGTCCGGACCTACAATTTCCCTGACCGGCGCGTGACCGACCACCGCATCGGGCTGACCCTCCATAAGTTTGACCTCATCCTGGACGGGGATCTCCAGGAGCTCGTGGACGCGCTCGCCGCTGCGGACCGGACGGCGGCGCTCCAAGACCAGGCGGGCCGATGAGCAGGCGGCTGGTGCGGGAGGGAGCGCGTCGGCTCCAGGCGGCGGGCCTTTCGCACGCGCGCTACGAGGCCGAGTGGCTCCTCGGCCGCCTGGCGGGGACGTCGCCCCTTGAGCTCTACCTGCGGGAGGAGGAGCCCCCGTCGCGTATCGCGGAGCGGTTTCTTTCCCAGATCGACGCGCGGGCCGCGGGCGCGCCGTTCCAGTACCTGCTCGGCGAGGCGGACTTCTGCGGGCAGCCGTTCCTCATCCGGCCCGGCGTGTTCATCCCGCGCCCCGAAACCGAAGCGGTGGTGGAGCATGCGCTGCGGGCGCTGCGCACGCGGCAGGAGCGGGTGGAAAAGCCGCTTCGGCTCCTCGACCTGGGCACGGGCAGCGGCTGCATCGCCGTGACCCTGGCGCGGGCGCTGCCGGCTTGTGTTGTCGTGGGGGTTGAGCTATCATGGGAGGCGCTTTGCGTCGCCCGCCAGAATATCCTGCGGTACGGACTCGCCCCGCGGGTGCAGGTGGTGCAAGGGCATTGGGCGCAGCCGCTGCGGGGCACGTTCGACGGGGTGATCGCCAACCCCCCCTATATTCCCAGCGCTCAGGTGGACCACCTCCCGTTGGATGTGCGCCAGGAGCCCCGGGCGAGCCTTGACGGCGGCGACGACGGGATGCGGGACCTGAGCGAGCTGATGTCCCAGGCCCCGCGGCTGCTCTGTCCCGGGGGGCTCCTCGCCCTCGAGTGCGGCGAGGAGCAGGCAACACCGCTCGCCGCCTCGGCTGCCGCGGCGGGGTGGGCGCAGGAGGTGAGCCCGCTGCGCGATCTCGCGCAGCGGCCGCGCGGCGTGCTGATCATTAAGGCAGGGAAGGAGCCGGTTCTCGGGTGACCCGGTCGTCCAGTTCGTCGGCTTCCCCGATCGCCCCCGCCGCAAGCGAGAAGCTGCTCATCAGGCCCAGCGGCCCGCTGCGCGGGACGGCGGCGGTGAACGGGGCCAAGAACGCCGCGCTGCCGATCATGGCCGCGTGCCTGCTGACGGACGAGCCGTCGCTCATTGAGCGCGTCCCGCACGTGACCGACGTCGTCACGATGATCGAGATCCTCCGGCGCCTGGGCGTGGCCGTCTCGTTCGCGGATGGGCGGCTGTCGGTCACGCCGGGCCGGTACACCGGCACGGCGGCCCCCTACGACCTGGTCAGCCGGATGCGGGCGTCGGTCTGCGTGCTCGGCCCCCTGCTCGCCCGGCAAGGGAAGGCCCAGGTCTCCATGCCGGGCGGCTGCGTCATCGGCCCGCGCCCCATCGACCTCCACCTGAAGGGGCTGCAGGCGCTGGGGGCGGCCTTCGCGATCGAGCACGGGTACGTGGTCGGCACGGCGAACGGATTGCGCGGCGGCCGGGTGCAGCTCGGCGGCGCCTTCGGCTCCTCGGTGCTCGCGACGGCCAACGTGATGATGGCTGCGACGCTGGCCGAGGGCGTCACGACGATCGAGCAGGCCGCGTGCGAGCCCGAAGTGGTGGACCTGGCCAACTGCCTCGTCGGCATGGGGGCTTGCATCGAGGGGCAGGGCGGCCCGGTCATCCGGGTGGAGGGGGTGCCGCGCCTGCGCGGGGCCCGCCACCGGATCATCCCGGACCGCATCGAGGCCGGCACCCTGATGATCGCCGCCGCCATGGTCGGAGGCGAGCTGACCATTGAGGGGGCGCAGGCTGAGCACCTGGGCGCGCTGATCGACAAGCTCTCAGAGGCCGAGGTCGCGGTCGAGAAGCTGGAAAACGCCCTGCGGGTCCGCGCGGGCGAGCCGCCGCGGGCGGTGGAGATCACGACGCTGCCGTTCCCCGGATTCCCGACGGATCTCCAGGCCCAGATGATGGCGCTGATGGCGGTCTCCCGCGGGGTGAGCGTGCTGACGGAGAAGGTCTACCCCGAGCGCTTCATGCACATCGGGGAGCTCAACCGGATGGGGGCGTCCATCACCCGCGAAGGGTCGAGCGCCATCGTGAAGGGGGTGGGGCGGCTCTCCGGCGCGCCGGTGAACGGGTCCGACCTGCGCGCGTCGGCCGCGCTCCTGCTGGCGGGGATGGCCGCGGACAACCAGACGGAGTTGACCGGCGTGGAACATTTGAAGCGGGGCTATCAGAACCTCGAGGAACAGCTGGTGCGCCTGGGCGCCGACATCCAGCGCATCACGTAACGGTGTCAGAGACCAGCCAGCGGAATCGATAGCTGGTGTCTGATACCGGAGAGGAGAGGCATGGTCGTCATTCGCTTGCAGCGGCGGGGCACGAAGAAGGCCCCGCACCATCGCATCGTCGCGGCCGACCGGCGCCACGCCCAGCGCGGGCGGGTGCTCGAGACGCTGGGGTACTACGACCCCTCCGATGAGCCGCCGCTGTTCTCGTTGGATGAGGCGCGCCTGGGCTACTGGGTCTCGACGGGCGCCCAGATGTCCCAGGCGGTGGCGAGCCTCGTCAAGCGGTTCAAGCGTACGCGGGCGCATGCAGCTTGACGTGGTGACGATCTTTCCGGAGATGTTCCCGGGCGTGCTGGGGGCCTCGATCCTCAAGCGCGCCCAGGCGAGCGGCCGCCTGCGGATCGCGGTCCACGACCTGCGCGCCTACACGCATGATCGGCGCCGGACGGTCGATGACCGCCCGTACGGCGGCGGCCCCGGCATGGTGATGCGCGTGGAACCGATCGCCGAGGCGGTCGAGGCCATCCGCGCCGGATGCCGGAAGGCCCGCCACCGGAGCTGCCGGACGATCCTGCTCACGCCATCCGGCGAGCGGCTCACGTCGAGCGTGGCGAAGGAGCTCTCCGGCGCCGCGCACCTGATCCTGATCTGCGGCCACTACGAGGGCGTCGACGAGCGCGTGAGGGAGCTGGTCGTCGACCGCAGCCTCTCCATCGGCGATTATGTGCTGACGGGCGGGGAGCTGCCGGCGATGGTGCTCATCGACTGCGTGGCCCGCTTTGTCCCGGGCGTGATCGGGCACCGGCAGGCGACGGTGGAAGAGTCCTTCAGCGCGGGGTGGCTCGAGTACCCGCAGTACACGCGGCCGCCGGCCTTCCGGAAGCAGGCGGTTCCGGAGGTGCTCCGGTCGGGCGATCATGAGCGCATCGCGCGGTGGCGGACGCTTCAGGCGGCGGCCCGGACGCTGGCGACCCGGCCGGATCTCGTGACCAATGGCAACCGCCGCCGCGGGCCGCGTCAACGGAGAGGGTGACCATGGACTGGCAGCGACTCGTGCACGGCGCCGTACCGCCCGCGCGGCCGGCGTTCCGTCCCGGCGATGAGGTCCGGGTGTGGTACCGGATCCTGGAACAGGGCAGGGAGCGGCTGGGGCAGTTCGAAGGCACGGTGATCCGCGTGCGAGGCGCCGGCCTGTCGCGGACGTTCACCGTCCGACGCGTCGCGCACGGCGAGGGGGTCGAGCGGGTTTTTCCCGTCGATGCGAAGATCATCTCCAGGGTCGAGGTGCTCCGACAGGGCAAGGTGCGGCGCAGCCGCCTCTACTTCCTGCGGTCCGCGATCGGCAAGCGCCGTATCGCCGCGGCGGAGGAGACCCGCGAGGCAAGGCAGGCGGCCCACGGTTCGACGAGCCCCGTGAATGCCGAGCCCGCTGCCGAGAAGCCCGAAGGCCTCACCGCCGCGACCGGCCGGCCCGCCCCGCAGCCCTGACGCGCTGGCCCGCGCCGCCGGGTTCCGCCGGGTCGCGGGGGTGGACGAAGCGGGCTGCGGCCCCTGGGCGGGCCCGGTGGTGGCCGCCGCGGTCATCCTCCGCACGCCCAGCCTCCCGGTCCGGATCGACGATTCCAAGCGGCTCACCAGCGCCCAGCGGGCCCGGGCCTTTCAGGTCATCCTGGAGCATGCGGAGGTCGGCTTCGGGATTGTCTGCGCCCAGGAGATCGACCGCGAGAATATCCTCCGGGCCGCCCACGCGGCCATGGAGCAAGCGGTGCTCGAGCTGCCCCGGACGCCGGACCTCATCCTCGTCGATGGCCGCTTCCCCCTGACCCCTCCGCACCCCTGCTGGCCGATCGTCCGCGGCGATCAGCGCAGCTACGTCATCGGGTGCGCCTCCATCATGGCGAAGGTGCTGCGGGATGGCCTGATGGAGTTCTACCACCGGCTCGCCCCCCGCTACGCCTTCAACCGCCACAAAGGCTACGGCACCGCGCTGCACAGCGAACGGCTGCGCGCACTCGGCCCATCCCTGTTTCACCGACGGAGCTTCAGGCCGGTGGCCGACGCGATCCTCGCGGAGGCCGGAAAAATGGTGTCTGACACCGCTCCGTCGAACACCCACCCGGCGTTCGACGGAGCAGCCTGACACCATTTAACCGCTTCTCACCGCATTGAATCTGTGAAAGATTTCACATATAATGAGAGCTTGGGTATCCCGGTATCCATCTTCCGATAGGGCTGTGGGTTGCAAGGTTCAATCGAGCAGTTCTTAGAGCAGGTCGCCCGGCGGGGGTCCTGGGTGGGCGGGGGGAGTGTCGCGGCGTTCAGCGCGGCGCTCGCCGCCGCGCTCCTGGAGAAGCTCGTCCATGAGCCCCGGGCCGCCCGGCGGCTTGGCGAGGTGCGCCGGGAGTGCCTGACGCTGCTGGAGCGGGACGCCGAAGCCTTTGCCCGCGTCATCCGGACGACGCGGCGCAGGGACCGGCGGGCGTTCCGGGCCGCGCTCCAGGCGGCGACCGAGGTGCCCTGCCGCGTCTTCGAGCACGCCCAGGGGGTGCAGGCCGCGTGCCGCATCGCCCAGCGTGCCGTCAAACCACGGTTCCAGTCGGACCTGCGGTGCGCCATGGCCGTGGCGATGGCCGCCGGGGAGTCGGCCCGCAC
>JAHFGZ010000053.1 GCA_023247155.1 Candidatus Omnitrophota bacterium | reverse complement strand
GCGGGATGCGGGATGAGCGCATGGCTAATACATCGGGCCGATGAGCGGCTGCCGCTTGCTCGCCGGGTAGTCCTTCCGGAGCGGATGGCCCTGGAACTCTTCATAGAGGAGGATGCGGCGCAGGTTGGGGTGGCCGGCGAACCGGATCCCGAACAGGTCCCACACCTCGCGCTCGAACCAGTTGGCCGCCTGCCACAAGCCGGTGAGCGAATCCGCGACGGGGTCGGCCGCGGCGAGCGGCACCTTCAGGCGCAGCCGGCGGTTGTGCGCGGAGGAATAGAAATGGTAGACCAGCTCAAAGCGGTGCGCCTCGTGCGGCACCAACCGCTCCCAGCGCTCCGGCGTCGGCTTGGGGGCGCTGTAGTAGGGCAGCGGCGACGGGGTGGCGAGGCGCGGGGCGCTGCGCTGCGATGTCCCGAACCTGAGGTAGTCCGCGCAGGCGAGGTCCATCAGGAAGTCGAACCGCAGATCCGGTTCGTCCCGCAGGGAGCGCGCGACGTCCAGCAGCCCTTCCCGCTTGAGCAGCACGGTCTCCTGCCCGCGGTAGCGGTGCGCCCCGAGGACGTGCCGGGGGAAACGGTGCTGCAGCGTCGCGGTGATCGTGGCCTCTTGCGTGGGCTGCGCAGGCATCGGGGCGACGGCTCAACGATGCGCCTCGGGGCGGTGGGGGGCCTGGAGCTCCGGCGGCCGCTGGCCGGTGTTCAGGTGGGGGTACGCGGGGCCTTGGGCGAGCAGGGTGCCGGGCGCGGCGCTGGCGCCCTGCGCGATCTTCGCCTGGAGCTTGATGAGGCCGTCCAGCACGTTCTCCGGCCGCGGAGGGCAGCCGGGGATGTAGACGTCCACCGGGATGACGGTGTCGATGCCCATCACCGTCGCGTAGTTGTCGTAGAAGCCGCCGGTGCAGGTGCACACCCCGAAGGCCACGACCCATTTGGGGTCGGCCATCTGGTCGTAGACCCGTTTCAGGACGGGCGCGAGCTTGTGGCTGACCGTGCCGACGACGAAGAGGACGTCCGCCTGGCGCGGGGAGAAGCGCGGGAACCCGGCGCCGAACCGATCCATGTCGTAGTGGGCGGTCGCCGTCGCCATGTACTCCATCCCGCAGCAGGCGGTGACGAAGGGGTACTGGAAGATGGAGAACTTCCGCGCCCAGCCCAGCGCCGCGTCCACGCGCGTCGTCATCCAGTTCAGCCGGGAGAGGTCCACGGCGCCCATCTCACTTGAACTCCAAGGCGTCGTGCTGCCACGCATAGACGAACCCGGCGACGATGATGAGCAGGAAGCAGCCCATCTCGAGCAGGCCGAACCATCCGAGCTCCTTCACCAGGACCGCCCACGGGAAGAGGAAGACCAGCTCGACATCGAAGACGACGAACAGCATGGCGACGACGTAGAAGTGGACCGGCAACCGCCCGGCGGGCAGCGTGATCGGCACAACACCGCACTCAAACGGCGTGGCCTTGACCGGGTTGGGCCGCTTGGGGCCGAGGAAGGCGCTTGCGAAGAGCATGACGAGCCCCACGCCGGCGGCGAGGGCCGCGAGGATCAAGAGGCCTGCGTACTCGACCATGGGAGGAAGACTGTGATTTTTTTCACGAACTTGGGGTTTAAAAAATGGCCGGGAGGGCCGCCGGGGATATGATAGCACCCCTCCGGCCGGAGGGCTACTTGTTGTAGTCGAGGCCCCGCTCGAGGAACTGCTCGTCCATGCGGCGCGGCGCGAAGGTGCTCCGGACGAAGGCCTTGAGCGGCTCGATGTCGAACTGGCGGCAGCTGTAGATGTCGATGGAGATGAAGTCCTTGGGGGTGAGCGTGTGGAGCTGGATGCCGCTTTCCACCAGGGGGATCCAGCCGCTCAGGCCCGCCTTGTCGGGAAACCGCTTGCCATCGGTGCGGAAGATGAACGGCGGCGACTGCGGCTCGACCTTCAGGACCTTGACGAGCGCCTCGAGGAAGTCGTAGCACAGCCCCAGGTCGTCGCAGGCGCCGGGCTTGCAGTCGTACAGGTCGAGCAGGAGCTGAAACCCAAACGGCGCAAGCCGCCGCTTCGACCGGCTCGGTTCCACGGCAGCGGGCGCTTCACACACCTGCGGCATCCATCCCCCTCCCTCGGCTCACACGCCTGCCGCCCGCAGGAAAAAACAGAGACCCCGACGATGATTCGTCGGGGATTGCGGATCGCCAGCCGTACGGGTTGTCGGTACTGCACTCGTCCATCCTACCTCAAAGCGACACTATCTGGCATTGTATCGCAAGGACGGCTCAAGTCAACAACAATCAACAATCAACGGATGTGCTATGATGGTGGAACCCATGAGCGCACCTTCCAGACACGACCACAGTTTGAGACGGTTCCTGGGGTACGTGCGGCCCCATCGCCGGTTCATCGCCGGCGCCATCGCGTTCGGCGTCGTGCGCTACCTCGTGCCGCTCGCCCTGCCGTGGAGCGTCAAGATCGTCGTCGACGACCTGCTCCCGCAGCAGGGCGCCCGATCCCACGCTCATCTCCACCTGCTCATGGCGGGGCTCTGCGCCCTCTACGGGGTGTACGCGCTGGCGAGCTACTGGCGCTCCTACCTCGCGGGCTGGGCCGGCCATCGGACCATCTTCGACCTGCGCCTGGCGCTCTACCGCCACGTCCAGCGCATGAGCCTGAGCTTCTTCGACCGGCAGCGGATCGGCGCCGTGGTCTCGCGCATGACGACCGATATCGCCTCGGCGCAGAACTTCGTCGGGGCCGCGTTCATCAACACGGCGATGGACCTCGCCCTCCTGGCGGTCATCGTCGCGCTGCTGTGCGTCATGAACCCGAGACTGGCCCTCGTCTCCCTCGCGGTCCTGCCCTGCTACGCGGCCATCAGCCACCGCCTCCAGAAGGGCATCCGGGCCAAGAGCCGCGCCATCCACCACCAGCTCCAGGAGATCTCCGGCGAGCTGCATGAGCAGTTCGCCGGCATCTCCACGATCCAGGCCTTCACCCAGGAAGCGTCAGCGGCGCGCCAGGTCAGGGCGCAGAGCGAGCAGCACTTTGACACGGTGATGGGGAGCGTGAGGCTGCAGTCGCTCGCCCTGGGGTCGACCGGCTTCCTCACCGCCCTCGGGCCGATCCTCGTCCTGTGGTTCGGCGTGACCGAGGTCTGGTCGGGACGGCTCACGGTGGGCACGCTCATGGCCTTCTACGGCTATCTCGGGATGCTCTACCAGCCGATCCAGCGGCTGACCGAGCTGAACCTCATCCTCGCCAACAGCCTGGCCGCCATGGACCGGATCTTCGAGGTGTTCGACACCGTGCCGGAGGTGCGGGAACGGCCGGACGCGGTCGCGCTGGGACGCGCGCGGGGGGAGCTGCGGCTCGAGGAGGTCACCTTCCAGTACGAGGGCCGCGAGCCGGTGCTGGAGCGCGTGAACCTGACGATCCCCGCGGGCACGACGGCGGCGCTCGTCGGGCCCAGCGGGGCGGGCAAATCGACGCTCGTCAAGCTCCTGCCCCGCCACTACGACGTGACCGGCGGCCGCATCACGCTCGACGGCGTGGACATCCGCGACCTCACCCTGACCTCCCTGCGGGACCAGGTGGCCCTCGTCTCGCAGGAGCCGATCCTCTTCAGCGGGACCATCGAGGAGAACCTCCGGTACGGCAAACCGACGGCCAGCGACGCGGAGCTCCGGGCGGCGGCCCGCGCGGCGTTCGCGGAGACGTTCATCGGGCAGCTGCCGCAGGGCTACCAGACGGAGATCGGCGAGCGCGGGGTGCGCCTCTCGGGCGGGCAGAAGCAGCGGGTGGCGATCGCCCGGGCGTTTTTGAAAGACGCCCCGATCCTCATCCTTGATGAGCCGACCTCAGCGCTCGATGCGGAGTCGGAGGAGCTCGTGAAGGAGGCGCTGAACCGGCTGCTGGAAGGACGGACGGCGCTCATCATCGCCCATCGGCTCTCCACGATTGAGCACGCGGACATCGTCATCGTCCTGGACGGCGGCCAGATCGTGGAGCAGGGACGCCACGAGGAGCTGCTCAAGGACCAAGGCGGCCTCTACCGGCGCTACGCGGAGCACCAGCTCACCTCACTCCTCACTGACTGATGTGGGTGAAGATCGTGCTCGTGAGCCTCATCTGCCTGCTCATCAACATCCCGCTCGGGGCGATGCGCGAGCGCTCGCGCAAGTTCTCGCTCCAATGGATCCTGTGGGTCCACGCCTCCATCCCGCTCATCATCGCCCTGCGCCTCTGGCTCCACCTGCATCCCATCGCCATCCCGCTCAACATCGCCGCGGCCGTCCTCGGCCAGTTCCTCGGCGGCGCCCCGGCCAAGCGCCGTCGGAAGGCCGCCTCTCCCTCCGCCTAATCCGCGGCGGATACCCCGTCCTGGCACGGAAAATACAGGTGGAACGTCGTCCCCAGGCCAGGGGCGGTGTCGACCGCGATGCAGCCGCCGTGCTGCTGCACCAACCCGTAGACCACCGCCAGCCCAAGCCCGGTCCCCTGCCCCAGGTGCTTGGTCGTGAAGAACGGCTCGAACAGGTGCGCCGCGACCGCCGGGTCCATCCCCTGCCCCCTGTCCTGGACCGACAGCCAGACGTAGTGGAGCCCCCCGGGCAAGCCCGGGGTTCCACTGCGTCGTCCCTCGACTTCGCTCGGGACGACCCCTCGACTCGTTGTGGGCGACATCCCGAGCGAGGGCCCCCCGGCCAAGGCCGGGGCCCGAGTCGAGGGGTCGCCGCCCGAGAGGCTGGGATGCGCGTCCAGGAACGGTTCATCCGCGCGCCGGCGCGCGGTCCGGATGGTCAGCGGACCGCCCTGCGGCATCGAGTCGCGGGCGTTGGCGCAGAGGTTCATCAGGATCTGCTCCAAGCCGGTGCGGTCCATGCGGACCATGAGCGGATCGGGCAGGAGCTCCAGCTGGAGCCGGACGGATCCCCCCACCAACTGCTGGAGCAGGCGTGAGAGCTCCCGCACCGCCTCGGTCAGGTCGAAGCGCGCCGGCTCGAGCGGCTGCTGCCGGCTGAAGGCCAGCAGCTGCTGCACCATGCCGGAGCCGCTCTCGGCCGCATGCACGATCTCCTCGACGGAGGCCAGGAGCTCCGGATCGTCCGGGCGGCGGGAGCGGATGAGCCACGCCAGGCTGAGGATGATCTGCAGGATGTTCTTGAAATCGTGCGCGATCCCGCCGGCGAAGCGGCCGACGGTCTCCATCTTCTGGGCCTGCGCGAGGCGCCGCTGCAAGCGCCCCCGCTCCGCCTCCGCCCGCCGACGCTCCAGGGCGTAGCGGATGGCCCGCCCCAGGAGGGCGGGGTAGACCTGGACGTAGCCCTTGACGAGGTAGTCCGCCGCCCCCTTCTGCACCGCCTCCACCGCCAGCGCCGTGTCGTCCGACGCCGTGAGGACCACGATGGGCACGTGCGGCGCGCGCTCGCGCACCGCCACGAGCGTCTCGAGCCCCTCGCTGTCCGGCAGCTTCAGGTCAAGGAGGATCAGGTCCACGGGGCGCGCGCCGAGGTGCCGCAGGCCGCTCACGAGCCGATCCGCATGGGTGAGCTGGAAGCCGGCGCCCGGCTCCGCAGCCAGCGCCTCGCGGATGTGCCGGGCGTCTTCGGCGAGGTCCTCGATCAGCAGGATCTGGACGGATGGCATGGGCCTCCCAGAAGAAAGCGGCGGGCATCCCTGCCCACCGCTTCAACTGTACCTGCTCCCGCAGGCCCGCTGCAACTGCCGCCGGCGATTAGTAGCGCGCCATCTCCTGGTCGACCTCGCAGGCCCAGGCGTCGATCCCGCCGCGCAGGTGCCTCAGCTTCTTGAAGCCGAAACGCTCCAGCGTCTTGAGGGCCTGGAGGCTGCGCTGGCCGTGATGGCAGTAGGCCACGATGGTGTCCGCCGTGTCGAGCTCGTTCGTGCGCAGGTGCAGCTCCGAGAGCGGGATGAGTCGCGAGCCCTCGATGCGGACGATCTCATACTCGTGCGGCTCCCGGACGTCGAGGAGGACCGCTTTCCGGTCCTGCTCCAGCAGCCGTTTGACCTCGGCGGGCCCGAGGTCGTGCTCGCCATGCGCGGCCTCGGCCGCCTCGCCGCGGCCGAGCCCGCAGAACGCCTCATAGTCGATGAGCTCCGTGATGGTGGGGTGATCCCCGCAGACGGGGCAGGAGGGATCCCGCTTGAGCCGGACCTCGCGGAACTCCATCTTGAGCGCGTTGTAGAGGAGCAGCCGGCCGATGAGCGGCTCGCCCTTTCCGATGATGAGCTTGATCGCCTCCGTGGC
>JAHFGZ010000052.1 GCA_023247155.1 Candidatus Omnitrophota bacterium | reverse complement strand
CCGGATCTTTTTGACATTCCCCGCCTGGTTTGGTAAGGTGTCTGCGTCGATGAAACCTTCCAGCATTCTTCCCCTCGTCCTGACGAGCCTGCTGAGCGTGGCGTTCGGCGCGCCGCCCGCCCATGCCGCGTGGATCTGGTCGCCGCAGACCGGCTGGATCGGGCCCACGGGCGCGGTGAAGGACAGCCCCAACGAGCAGCTCGCCTTCGCCGTCGGGTTCTTCGAGCGGCAGGACTACAAGCGGGCCAAGCGGGAGTTCCAGAAGCTCCTCAAGGCCTACAAGGAGTCGCGGGAGGCCGCCGAGGCGCAGTACTACCTCGGCCGCTGCGAGGAGGAGGACGGGGATTACTACAAGGCCTTCCTGGCGTACCGCAAGACCGTCCAGACCTACCCGTCGAGCGCGCGCTTTGCGGAGGTCCTGGAACGGGAGTACCGTCTCGGGAACCATTTCCTGAGCGGGAAGAAGCGCAAACTCTTCGGCACCGCGGCGATCCTCCCCGCCCGCGACAAGGCGGTGGAGATCTTCCAGGCCATTGCGGATGACGGGCCGTTCAGCGAGCACGGGCAGCTCGCCCAGTACAAGCTGGGGCTCGCGCACGCGGCGCTGGGGAATTACGAAGCGGCGGTGGCGGCCTTGGAGCAGCTGATCTCGCGGTATCCGGACTCGCCGCTGGTGGACGACGCCCACTACCAGATCGCCCTGGCCAGCCTCAAGGGGACCTTCAGGCCCGCCTACGACCAGTCGCCGACCGACACGGCGATCCGCGAGCTCCAGGCCTTCCTCACGCGCTATCCGGAGAGCGAGCTCTCCGGGGAGGCGACGGACCGCCTCCAATCGCTCAAGGAGCGCCGCGCGCAGCACGAGTACCAGGTGGGCCAGTTCTACGAGCGGCGCAAGCGGAGCACCTCCGCCCTCATCTCCTACGAGACGGTCGTGGCGCAGTACGGCCACACCAGCTTGGCGCCCCAGGCCGCCGCGCGGATCCAGGCCCTCCAGCAGCAACTGTGACGACGTCAGCCGTCAGCCTTCAGCCTTCAGCCTTCAGCCGGACGGTCGTCCGTCGGTGGCTCGTCGCGGCCTGCGTGCTGCTGTGCGGGTGCGGCTACACCACCCGCCCGGGCATCGCCTCCCATCTGCGGACCATCTACGTCAAGCCGTTCGTCAACAAGATCGACCTCACCCGGCTGACGTCCAACCGCGAGCGGTTTCCCATCTACCGCCACCAGATGGAGGTGGACCTCACCAACGAGGTGATCCGGCGCTACCAGTTCACCGGCCTTCTGCGGCCGGCTACGCCTGAGCGGGCGGACACCCGGCTCGAGGGCGAACTGGTCGACTTCCACCGGGACGCCCTCCGCTACAACGCCTCGCAGCAGGTGGAGGAGTGGCGCCTCAACATCGTCGTGAACCTGCGCTTCATCGAGCAGAAGACCCAGACCACGCTCTGGGAAGAGACCGGCTTCACGGGCGACACCACCTACTTCGCGCTGGGCGCCAGCGCGGAGTCGGAGTCCGCGGCGTTGAGCCGCGCGCTCACGGACCTCGCCCACCGGATCGTCGAGCGGAGCGTGGAGGACTGGTAACCCGCTCGGACGCAGGTCTCCGCATGGCTGGCCCCGGCATCCACCTGTTCCTCGGTCCCGATCGGCCGCGGAAGCTCCAGCGTCTCCACGAGCTGGCCCGCGCGCTGCAGGTCGACCCCCTGGATCACCACCGGCTTGACGCCTCGACGCTGACCGCAGGAGCGCTCCTGGCCGTCTGCCGTCAGCGTCCGGCGGCGAGCCCCATCCGCCTCGTCGTGGTCGACCAGGCCCACCGGTTGGACGCCGACGCGGTGGACGCCCTCCTCGCGCATGCGGGGGTCATCGCGCAGAGCGCCTGCGTGGTCCTGCTGGTGGAGCTGGAGCTGGGCCTGCGCCATGCGCTGGCCAGGGCGCTGCAGGGCCGGGGGGAGGCCCCGGGGATGCGGGAGCGGCTCGCGACCGAGCGCTTCCCGGGACGGAGCGGCTCGTCCGCGAAGCCGTTCGCGCTGACGGATGCGCTGGGGAGCCGTGAGGCGGCGGAGGCGCTGACGGCGCTGCGGGAGCAGCTGCTGACCGGCAAGGACCCCCTGGAGCTGCTGGGCCTGATCGCGTGGCAGGTCAACCGGTGGGTGACGGTCAAACGGTTGAGCGACGCCGGCTACAGCGCCGAGCGCATGGTCGCGGCGACCGGCCTCCATCCCTGGCAGGTGCAGCGGGTGCGCGCCGAGGTGGCCAACCGGTCGCTCGATTCGCTCCGGCAGGCGCTCGAGCGATGCTGGCGGCTGGACGCGGATGCGAAGCGCAGTCGGAATATCCCGGAGCTCGCCGTCGAACAGCTCGTCGTCGAGCTCTGCCTGGCGGACGCCTAGGCCTTCGGCGTTTGGGTGAGCCGGTGCGCCAGGCGGGATTTGTAGCGGGCGGCGGTGTTGGGGTGGATGACCCGCGCTGAGGCCGCCCGGTCGAATTTCTTCGAGACGAGCCGGATGAGCTGGCGGGCTTCCTCAAGCTTCTGCTCGCTCAGCAAGGCCAGGAGCCGCTTCGTGAGCGTCTTCAGCTCCGCGCGGATGGCCTGATTGCGGCTCTGGCGCGTGCGGTCCTTCCGGATCTGCTTCAGGGCGGCGTGCTTGATCGGCATCGAGCCTCCTTTCACGCAAGGGCCCCATTGTAGCACATGACCTCCTCGGCGTCGACACGGATTGCGCGGTCCACCGGCGTCCTGGCGTTGGCCACCGGGATCAGCCGCCTCCTCGGCTTCGTCCGGGATATCCTCCTCGCCGGCCTCTTCGGCACCGGGGCCCAGGCCCAGGCGTTCGTCGTGGCGTTCCGGCTGCCCAACCTGCTGCGGGACCTCGTGGCGGAGGGGGCGGTGACCAGCGCCTTCGTGCCGGTGCTGAGCTGGTACCGGGCGAAAGGCCGTGTCGAGGAGTTCTGGCGCCTGAGCCAGGCGCTGCTGGCGCGGGTGCTGGTGTTCGTGTGCGCGGCCGGGCTCGCAGGGGCGCTGGCGGCCCCCCAGATCGTCCGGCTGGTCGCGCCAGGCTTCGCGGAGGATCCCGAAAAGTTCGCCCTGACCGTCCGCTTGACCCGCATCCTCTTCCCGTTCGTGACGCTCGTCGGGCTGTGGGCGTACTTCATGGGGCTCTTGAACAGCCTCCGTCACTTCGCCACGCCGGCGCTGGGGCCGGCGATCCTGAACCTCGCGATGATCGCCGCGTGCGTCTGGTGGGTGCCCCGGACGACGCCGGGCATCCTCGCCGTGGCCGTCGGCGTGATGGTCGGCGGGCTCGTCCAGCTCGCCGTTCAGCTCCCCATCGTGGTCCGGCTGGGATTCCGGTGGCGCTGGCGCTGGCGCCATCCGGGCTCGACCGAGGCGATGCGCCTGCTCGGCCCGCGCACGGTCGGCGCGGCGGCCTATCAGGCCAGCGTCCTCGTCCACACCGCCCTGGCCTCGCTCGGCGGCGTCGTCGGGGAGGGGGCGGTCGCGTCGCTCTACTTCGCCAACCGGATCGTCCAGCTCCCGCTTGCGCTGTTCGGCACGGCCTCCGCCCAGGCGAGCCTCCCGCTGCTGTCCGAGCAGGCGGCTCAGGAGGACCTGGCGGCGTTGCGCGGCACGCTGCTGGTCGTCCTCCGGATGGTGGGGTTCGTCATGCTGCCGTCCACCATCGGGCTGATGGTGCTGGCGTTTCCCATCGTGGGCGGGTTGTTCGAGCGGGGGGCCTTCAACCACCAGGCGACCGTCATGACCGCCCAGGCGCTCATCTGCTACGCGCTGGGCCTGGTGGCCTACGCGGTCGCCAAGGTCCTGACCGGGGCGTTCTACGCGCTGCAGGACACCTGGACGCCGGTGCGGTTGGCCGTCGAGGCGGTCGCGGTCAATCTCCTCCTGAGCCTGGCCCTGATGTGGCCGCTGCGGGTGAACGGCCTGGCGCTGGCCGCCGCGGCCGCCAACACCCTCAACGCGGTTCGCCTCGTGCGGGGCCTGGAGCGCCGGCTCGGCGCCCCGCTGCTCCAGCCGCTGATCCCGTCGCTCACCCGGCAGGCCGGCGCGTCGGCGCTCATGGGCCTGGCGTGCTGGGTCGTCTGGCGCGCGGGGCTGTCCGGCTTCCCCCCCTGGCTGGGGCTGCTGCTCGTCATCCCCGCGGGCCTCGTCGTCTATGCCGCGTCGTGCCGTCTCTTGCGGGTCCAGGAACTGAGGTCAGTCGTTCGATGGCTCGGCAATCCGCCGCTCCTCCAGGCCTTCGTGAGCGAGTAGCCAAGCTGCCCGACCAGCCGGGCGTCTATTGCTTCACAGACGCGCGCGGGACGGCCTTGTATGTGGGGAAAGCGCGAAGCCTTTGCAAGCGCGTCGCGTCCTATTTCCGTCTGCAGGGCTTAAGCCCCCGCATCGCCCACCTGATGAAGCGGGTCGCCGGCGTCGAGGTCCGCCGCACCGCCTCGGAGGCGGAGGCGCTGCTGCTGGAGGCCCAGCTCATCAAGGAGCGGCGGCCGCGCTACAACGTCAGCTTCCGCGACGACAAGGCCTACCCCCTGCTCAAGGTGACCCGCGAGCCGTTTCCGCGCCTCGTGGTCGCGCGGCGCCGCCTGCCCGACGGCGCGGCCTACTTCGGCCCCTACACCGATGCCGGCCTGATGCGCGAGGCGATCCGGTTCCTGCGCCGCGTCTTCCCGATGCGCACCTGCACGGCGTTCCCCAAGACGCCCTGCCTCGAGTACCACCTGGGGCAGTGCCTGGCGCCGTGCGCGGGCTACCTCACCGCGGCGGGCTACCAGCGCATCGTGGACGACCTCCTCGCGTTCCTCCGGGGCGAGCGCGACCAGCTCCTGCGGGACCTCGCGCGGCGCATGGCGCAGGCGGCGGGCCACCGGCGCTTCGAGGAGGCCGCGCGGCTGCGCGACCAGATCCAGGCGCTGACATCGGTCATCATCGCCAAGGAGAAGTCGCTCGCCGCCGGTCCGCTGGAGCAGCTCCAGGCCGCCCTGAAGCTCCCCCGGCTGCCCCGGCGCATCGAGGCGTTCGACATCTCGAACATCTTCGGCGACTGGGCGGTGGGTTCGATGGTGGTCTTCACCGACGGCACACCGCACAAGGCGCACTACCGACGCTTCCAGATCGAGACGGTCCGCGGCAGCGACGACTGCGCGATGATGCGGGAGGTGATCGGCCGCCGCTACAGCGGCTCGCTCGCCGCGGGGCTCCCGCTTCCTGGCCTCGTCCTCGTCGACGGGGGGAAGGGGCAGCTGGCGGCCGCCTGCGAGGCGCTGGCCGCGCTCAGGCTGAAGCTGCCGGTCATGGGCCTCGCGAAGCGGTTCGAGCGCATCTTCCTGCCGGACTCGCCGGAGCCCATCGTGCTGCTCCCGACTTCTCCCGTCCTCCACCTGGTCCAGCACATCCGGGACGAGGCGCACCGGTTCGCGATCACCTACCACCGCCTGCTCCGCCACCGGGCGGTCGTGGGAAAGCCGAGGAGGTCTCGATGAGACGCCGGCGAATCCCGACGCGGTTTGAGGAGCAGGTCTACGCCATCGTCCGGAGGATCCCGAAAGGCCAGACGCGGTCCTACCGCTGGGTCGCGGAACGGTTGGGCAATCCGCATCTGGCCCGCGCTGTGGGCGGGGCGCTTCGTCGCAACCCCTTCGCGCCCACGGTTCCGTGTCATCGGGTGGTCCGGGCCGACGGGTCGCTGGGCGGCTATTCCGGCGGCCTGTCCAACAAGCGAGCCCTCCTGCAGGCCGAGGGCCGGCACAGCCGCGCATAATTCCGCATACCGTTTGTTAGCCTTCCGCTGCATCAGGTATACTTTTTCCGTGAACGGACAGCGGACGCCATCCCAGCCTCACCACTCGTTCAACGGGACGCCGCCGGCTCCTCGCCAGGAGGAGCGGCTGGAGTACCGCTTTGCCCTCGCCTTCGGCTTCATGTCGGTGATTCCCATCCTGATTGTCTGGGCGTGGGCCAAGGTCCACGCGATGGACATGAGCCTTACGCTCTACAGCATCGTCGGCTCCGCGCTCATCGGCTACTTCTTCATCACGCGGCGGATGGTCCGGTCGATGACCGCCGTCGCCCAGAAGGTGCGGGCGATCACCAGCGGCCAGGAGAGCGGCCGCATCGAAGTGACGGAACCCAACGAGATCGGCGAGCTGGCCCGCTCCTTCAACCGCATCACCCAGGAGCTCGAGCGCAAAATCGAGGAGCTGGAGTCCTCCCGCGAGCTGGCGAGGAAGCTGCTCTCCCGCATCGGCACCGCCATCAATTCGTATGAGGGCATCGACAACCTGCTCAACCTCATCATCGAGAACTCGGTGGCCGCCCTGGGGGCCGAGATGGGCACCCTGATGCTCGTGGACGGCGAGAAGCAGGAGCTGTACGTCAAGACGACCTGGTCGAACAACGGCCAGGTGGCTGACCCGCAGCTGCGGATCAAGCTCGGCGATGGCGTCGCGGGGTGGGTGGCCCGGGAGAACCGGCCGATGCGCGCCA
>JAHFGZ010000012.1 GCA_023247155.1 Candidatus Omnitrophota bacterium | reverse complement strand
CTGCACGGAAGGGCACTGGGTGACGATCGATGATAGACCGGTGTTCATATGCGACTGACCTACCTTGCGTTTCTTTCGGCAGGCTTGTTGGTCTTCGGCATATCCCCTGAAAGGGATGTGATGGGGAATGACTATGGCGCTCAGGTGGCGACTCTGGTCAAAGGGGTCCACGATGAGCCGCACCTTCATGTGCGTTACGATACTGGACCCGCCCATTGGGGAGACATCACGGAGTCGTCGTATCAACGGATATATGCTGACGGTGTCCGAGCATTTCAGGAAATCTATGACACGCCTATTCCTGCCCAAATCCGTCAAACATTTGACCGCACTATCCTGGATTGTGTCGCATGCTCTGACTGTGCTTTCACAGTTCTTGACGGAAGGAAACAGGTCAGCATTTTTACAAAGAAATTTATCGTTGTTGGCTTAGAGTCCGATGGCTTCGGCGACGTTGTTGCGACCCTCATGTTTGAAGGCGCAAGGCATCCTTTCTTGTTGCGGATGAATAAGGTGGGTGGACGGTATGAATTACGCAATATGACAGAGCTGCCTGATCCTGTAGGTGAAGGGTTTGTTCGTCAGCTCTGGAGCTCAGAGTATCGTCAGTATTGGTTGTAGGGTTTGAGGCTGTCGTAGTCTAAGGCGGAGGGAGCACACATGCGGGTGGCAGGTTGGGCAGCGGTCACAGGGGTCTGGGTGCTGGCGCTCGGCGCAGGGCTGGCGCAGGCGGAGCAGGCGACGCCCGTCCAGCCGCCGGCGATGGACCCGGCGAAGCAGGCGGCGATGGAGGCGATGCAGCGGCTCGGCAGCCCGAGCGAGGGCCACAAGGCGCTTGAGCCGCTCGCCGGCACCTGGAGCTACACCGCGCAGTGGTGGATGTCTCCGGATGAGCCGCCTCAGTCCATGACGGGAACCGCCCTCAACAGTCTCCTCTTCGGCGGCCGCTTCCTGAAGCAGGAGATCCGCGGCGAAGCGATGGAGGAAGGCCAGCCGCCCTTCGAGGGCAGCGGCTTCACCGGCTACGACAACCTCCGCAAGGAGTATCAGACGGTGTGGTTCGACAACATGAACACGAGCATGATGCGGGGCGCCGGCCAGTTCGACGCCGCGACCAAGACGCTCAGCGACGAGGGCGACTTCAGCTGCCCCATCACCGGCGAAACGCACCGGTGGTACCGGACGGCGTGGACGGTCGTGGACCAGGATCACACCACGTACGAGAGCTACTCCCGCACGCCGGAGGGCCGCGAGTTCAAGGCGATGGAGATCCGCTACACGCGGGTGCAGTGAAGAGACGATTCGGCGACGACTTGTCAGAACCTACCATCAGCGGATGCAGCAACGGGTCCACATCTTCTACTCAGGCCGGGTGCAGGGGGTCGGCTTCCGCATGACGGCGGAGGAGACGGCCAAAAGCCTCGAGATCGCGGGCTGGGTCAAGAACCTCCGCGACGGGCGGGTGGAGATCGTGGCGGAGGGCGAGGAGGCGGCGCTGAAACGATTCCTCGAGGCGCTCCAGAGCGGGCCGATGAAGAACTTCATCCAGCGGGCCGAGATCTCCTGGGGCAACGCCACCGAGGCCTTTGACGGCTTCGAGATCCGCTATTAGTTGACGGGCGCTCGGCCCCCTCGAGGCATGCGCTGCGCGGTCCTCTCCGACATCCATAGCAACCTCGAGGCGCTGACCGCGGTGCTGGACGCCCTGGCGCCGGAGCGGATCGACCGCTACCTGTGCCTGGGCGACATCGTGGGTTATGGGGCGGAGCCGGGAGCGTGCCTCGCGCGCCTGGAGGCGTGCGGGGCGGTCATCGTCGGCGGCAATCATGACCTGGCCTGTGTCGGGAAGTTTGATCTCGGCTGGTTCAACGAGGCCGCACGGTCAGCGGTGCTGTGGACGCGCGACCAGTTGAGCTGCACCGAGCTGGACGCCTTGCGGCGGCTGCCGCTGACGGCGACGGTGGAGCCGTGCACCCTCGTCCACGGCACGCTTCGGCACCCCGAGCGGTTCGAGTACCTCGTCGAGGCAGGTCAGGCGCTTGACACCCTGGCCGCCTGCCGGACCCTGATGTGCCTCGTCGGCCACACCCACCTGCCGTTCTTCCTGGAATACGACCGGAGGCGGCGGCGCATCACCCGCCTGCTGACGAGGGCCGGCGACCTCACGGAGATTCCGTTCACGGATGATGCCGACGCGATGCGCTATCTGGTCAATCCGGGCAGCGTCGGCCAGCCACGCGACGGCGACCCGCGCGCCAGCTGCGCCGTGCTCGATACCGACCGGCACGAGGTGTCCATCCGCCGCATCCCGTACGATGTGGCGGCGGCCCAGCGCACAATCCGCCAAGCGGGCCTGCCGGAGTTCCTCGCGGACCGCCTGGCCGTCGGACGCTAACCATGCCCAAAACCAACACCGCTGACCACCTCCTCGCCAAACGCATCGAGCGCCTGCGCGAGGCGATCCGCCATCACGACCACCGCTACTACGTCTTGAACCAGCCGGAAATCTCCGATGCGGAATACGACCGCCTCCTGGAGGAGCTCAGGTCGCTTGAGGCGCGCGCCCCCCAGCTCGTCACCCAGGACTCGCCGACCCAGCGGGTGGGCGGGATGCCGGATGTGGCGTTCCGCCCGGTGCGCCACGCGACCGCGATGCGCTCGCTTGATAACACCTTCAGCGAGGAGGGGCTGGCCGCCTGGCACCAACGCATCGTGAAGGGGCTGCCGGGGGCCCATCCGACGTACACCGTGGAGCCGAAGATCGACGGGGTGGGCCTGGCGCTGACATACGAGCGGGGCCGGCTCGTCCAGGCGGCCACCCGGGGCGACGGCACGACCGGCGAAGAGGTCACCGCCAACGCCAAGACCATCCGCGCCATCCCCTTGAAGCTGCAAGGCCAGGCGCCTCGTCGCCTCGAGGTGCGCGGCGAGGTCTACATGGCCATTGCGGAGTTCAAACGCTACAACGATGCGGCCAAGCGCGAGGGCGGGGAGACGTTCGCCAACCCCCGCAACGCCGCCGCCGGCAGCCTGCGGCAGAAGGATCCCCGCATCACGGCCGCGCGGCCGCTGCGCTTTTTCGCCCATTCCTCCGGGACGGTCGAGGGGATCGAGTTTTCGACCCACTGGGAGTTTCTGGAGGCGTGCAAACGGCTCGGCCTGCCCATCACGGAGCACGCCTCGCGGTACACGTCCTTCGAGGAGGTGCGCCGGCGTTGCCGCCGCCTGGAGCAGCTCCGCGACCGCCTGGCATACGAGGCGGATGGGGCGGTGGTCAAGGTCAACGAGCTGGTGCTGCAGCGGCGGCTCGGGATGACGTTCAAGTCGCCGCGCTGGGCGATCGCCTATAAGTTCACCGCGCTCCAGGCGACGACGCAGGTCATCGGCGTCGAGCACTCGGTCGGACGCACCGGCACGGTGACGCCGGTGGCGAGCCTCAAGCCGGTCGCCTGCGGCGGGGTGACCATCTCGAGCGCCACGCTGCACAACTATGACGAGGTGAAGCGGTTGAACGTGCGGGTGGGGGACTGGGTGGTCATCCAGCGGGCCGGCGATGTCATTCCGCAGGTCGTCAAGGTGGTCGAGAGCCGGCGGACCGGCAAGGAGCAGGCGATCAAGCCGCCGGCGAAGTGTCCGGTGTGCGGCGGGGCCATCGCGAAGAAGAGGGCAGAGGAGGTCGCGTACCGGTGCGTCAACCCGTTGTGTCCGGCGCAGCTGATCCGCTGCGTCATCCATTTCGGCAGCCGGCACGCGATGGACATCGAGGGGCTGGGCGATGTCGTGGTGGAGCAGCTTGTCACCCAGCAGCTCATCCATGATCTGGCCGACCTGTACCGGCTCGCCGAGCAGGACCTGCTGGCGCTGCCGCTCTTCGCCAAGAAGAAGGCGCAGAAGCTGCTGGACGCCATCCAGGCGAGCAAGGCGCGCGGCCTCTCGCGCCTGCTCTTCGGGCTGGGCATCCGCCACGTGGGGGAGAAGGCGGCGCGGGATCTCGCGGAGCAGTTCGGGTCGATGGACCGCCTCATGAGCGCGGACCTGGCCACCGTGGACGCGATGCGGGGGGTCGGCTCGGTCGTGGCGGAAGCGGTGGTGCAGTTTTTCCGCCAGCCGCAGACCAACACGCTGATCAGGCAGCTCGAGGCGGTCGGGGTCAACATGATCCAGGACATCCGCAAAGGCCCGCGGCCGTTGGCCGACCAGACGTTCGTCTTCACCGGGGAGCTGGTCCACCTGACCCGGTCGCAGGCTGAAGCCCTCGTGCGGCAGCTCGGCGGCGCCGCCAGCTCCAGCGTCAGCCAAAAGACCACCTACGTGGTGGCGGGCGAGTCGCCCGGTTCGAAATTGGAGACGGCCAAGCGGCTTGGGGTGAAGGTCATCGATGAACCCGCGTTCCTCCGGATGACGAACACCGCCTCGCGCTGAAAGGATGGATGCCATGCGACGACACGGTCCGGTGATCCTGGCGGCGGTCGGCTGGCTGCTGATGAGCGGCCTCACCGGCTGCGAGTCGCTCCAGAAAAAGCTGACCCGGAAGCCCAAACAGCCGAAGGCGGCGCCGACGCCGGTCATTCAGTTTCAGGACTACAGCCGCGCGATGACGCCGCTCGACCGGTACCGCAAGCACTACCTGATCTTCGATTACTGGAACGGCGAGCTCTTCGACGCGCTGCAGAGCCGCCCGCTGAACCCCAAGCGGTACCGGCGGGCCTCCTCGGATGCGCTCGGGGAGCTGCAGGCCCTCCAGGGCCTCCTCACCGAGGAGCTGGCGGAGCGGCTTGCGCCCCTGATTGAGGATCGCACCACGCTCGACACTCGGCTGCGGCAGGGGGGCATCAGCGACTCGCAGGTGCCGATCATCCAACGCGACCTGGAGGCTCAGACGCGCCGGTTCCAGCGCGAGTTCTTCTGGCGCAAGGTGCAGGACCATTTGCAGCCGCAGGAGCAGCGGCCGCCGGAGCAGGTGACATCGCAGGAGCAGCGCCGGGCGCCGGCCGTTCCCTGATGCGCGAGCAGATCGACGGGTTCCTGACCTACCTGGAGCTGGAGCGGGGCCTGAGCCCGACGACGCGGGCCAGCTACCGGCAGGACCTGGAGCTCTTCGAGGCGTTCCTCAAGGCGCGGCGCATCGGGGGCCTTGCGCGGGTGCGGCCGCTGCACGTGCGGGAGTTCCTCCAGTCGCTGCGCCCCAGCCGCAGCCCCGCGACGGTGGCCCGGAAGCTGGCGGCGGTGAAAGGGCTGTTCCGCTTCCTCGAAGGCCACCGGGCGGTCGTCCGCAGCCCCACGGCATTCATCGAGACGCCGCGGCTCTGGCGCCGGCTGCCGCAGACGCTCAACGTCGAGGAGGTGGAGCGGCTGCTGCGCAGCGTCAAGGCCGAGGGGTTGGGGCTGCGCGACCTGGCCATCCTCGAGCTGCTCTACGGCGCCGGGCTGCGCGTCTCAGAGCTGGTGTCGCTCGACCTGGTCCATTGCAACTTCGAGGCGGGCTTCATCCGGTGCATCGGGAAGGGGAACAAGGAGCGCATCGTGCCCCTCGGCCGCCAGGCCGCCGCCGCGCTGACCCGGTACCTGCAGACGGAGCGCCCTCGGCTGATGGCCCGCCCCCCCACCAACGATATGGGTGGGGGGGCCCGCCGTCCCGATGCGCAGGCGTTGTTCGTCAACCGGCGGGGCGGGCGGCTGACCCGCCAGCGGGTCTGGCAGGTGCTCCGCCGGTACGCCACGGCGGGCCTGCCGGAGAAACGCATCAGCCCCCACACGCTGCGCCATTCGTTCGCGACGCACCTCTTGGAGCGGGGCGCCGATTTGCGGACCGTCCAGGAGCTGTTGGGCCACGCCAACATCAGCACCACGCAGCGCTACACCCATGTGGACCGCGCGCGCCTCAAGGCGGTGCATGAGAAGTACCATCCTCGGCCGTAATGCCAATGACCGCCAGGCACGTTCAGATCCCTCGTCGGGTTGAGCCGCTCCTGCGCGCGATCGGCCGGCTGGCCGATGAGCGCGGCATGCGGGCGTACGCGGTCGGAGGCTGCGTGCGCGATTGGCTGTTCGGCCTCACCGGCACGCCGGATCTCGACGTGACGGTGGAAGGCGACGGCATCGCGGTGGCTCAAGCGGCGGCTCGCGCCCTCGGCGGCACGCTGACGGTCCACCGGCAGTTCGGGACCGCCACGCAGCGGCTGCGCCGTCAAGGACATGGCGGCCGGCCCGGAGGGCCGCTGCGGGTCGACTTCGCCACCTGCCGGCGGGAGACCTACGCCAGGCCCGCGGCCTACCCGAAGGTCGCCGCCGGGACGCTGGGGGATGACCTCTTCCGCCGCGACTTCACCATCAACGCGATAGCCGCCGCATTGGGCCCCGCCCGATTCGGGGCGCTCGCGGATCCGTTTCACGGCGCCCGGGACCTGCGGCAGCGGTGCCTGCGCGTCCTGCACACCCGGAGCTTCCTGGATGATCCCAGCCGGCTGCTGCGGGGGATCCGGTTCGCGCACCGCTTCGGGTTGCGGTCGGAGCCCGCGACGCGGCGCGCCGCGCGGGAGGCCGTGGCCGCCGGGGCGCTCGGGTGGCTCAACGCGGGGCGGCTGCGCCGGGAGCTGGACCGGATGCGCGAGGAGCCGGATCCCCTCGCGTGCTATGAGGAGCTGGCCGCGCTGCTCAACTCGTCGTCGGACGCGGCCTGAGCGATGGTCATCGGCGTCTTGCAGGTTGAGGTCCACGTGCCGACCGCCCAGTCGCTCAAGGACAAGCGGTCGGTCATCAAGAGCCTCAAGGACCAGCTCCGGGGGCGGTTCAATGTGGCGGTGGCCGAGCTCGACCCGAACGAGACGTGGCAGCGCGCGACCATCGGCGTCTCGACGCTCGGCGAGCAGCGGGCGTACATCGAAGGGCTCCTCGCCGAAGCGACGGAGTGGCTGCGGGCCACCCGCCTGGTGGAGCTGATTCGCGTCGAACAGGAGTACTGGTGAGATGCAGACCAACCGGATGGCGCGCCTGGCCGGGCAGCTCCAGCAGGAGATCGCGACGATCATCCACCAGGAGCTGAAGGATCCCCAGCTGGGGTTCGTGACGATCACCCGGATCGAGCTGTCCAACGACCTGCGGCACGCGAAGGCGCTGTTCAGCTGCCTCGGCGGCGCGGGCGAGCGCGAGAGCTCGCAGGACGCGTTGGACCGCGCGGCACGGTTCATCCACGGGCTGCTCAAGAAGCGGTTCCGCCTCAAGGTCATCCCTGAGCTCGTCTTCCGGTACGACGCGTCCATCGAGAGGTCGGTGGCGCTGTCGGACACGTTCGAACAGCTCAAGAAGCCCACGGGCGGATAGGCATGGTGGAGGGCGCCCTGCTCGTCAACAAGCCCGCGGGGATGACCTCGCACGACGTCGTGCAAGTCGTCCGCCGCAAGCTCGGCATCAAGCGGATCGGCCATACCGGCACGCTGGACCCGATCGCCCGCGGGCTCCTCATCCTGCTCGTCGGGCCGGCCACGAAGCACCAGCAGGCCTTCCAGGGGCACGACAAGACGTACGAGGCCGTGGTCCGGCTGGGCACGCAGACGGATACCGGCGACGCCGCGGGACGAGCCGTGCGCACCGCCCCCATTCCCGCGCTGGACCGCTCACGCGTCGCCGACATCCTCGCCTCGTTCGAGGGGACGCTCCTGCAGATCCCGCCCGCCTACAGCGCGGTGAAGGTTCGGGGACGCCCGGCCTACTGGTGGGCGCGCCGGCAGCGGCCGGTCACGCTCGCGGCGCGGCCGGTGCAGCTGTCCGACATCACCCTGATCGCCTGCGACCGCGAGACCATCACATTCCGGATCCGCTGCTCATCCGGCACGTATGTCCGGAGCCTCGCCGAATCCATCGCCGAGCGGCTGGGCACAGTGGGCCACCTCGCGGGCCTGGTGCGGCTGCGCGTCGGGACGTGGAGCCTCGAGGAGGCCAGGCCGCTTGACTGGATCGCCCAGCAGGGCGCTGAGGCCGTGGCACGCGAGCTGCGTCCGGTGACGCCCGGCGAGGCGGCCGCCATCCGCAGCCGGCCATGACGCCTCACACGCGACGCGGACGCATCCTCCGGGGGCTTCACGCGCTGACGCGGCCGCCGCTGCGCGCCGTCGTCGCCGTCGGCATGTTCGACGGGGTCCATCGCGCCCACCAGCACCTCATCCGCTCCGCCGTCCGGATGGCGCGCCATCGACGGGGCACGAGCGTCGTTCTCACGTTTGATCCCGACCCGCAGGCCGTCCTGAATCCGGCCGGCGCGCAGCCGGCGCTCATGCCGCTCCACGAGCGGCTGGGGCATCTGCAGGGGCTTGGCGCGGATGTGGTGTGGATCATTCCGTTCACGAGGCGGTTTGCCCGGATGACGGCCGCGCAGTTCATCAGGCGGATCCTGGTCGGCCGCTTGCACGCCGAGGTGCTGGTCGTCGGGGAGGCGTTTGCGTTCGGCCGAAACCGCCGAGGAGACATGGAGGTCCTGCGCGCGCTCGGGCCGCGCTGCGGCATGCAGGTGACCCCGGTCCGGCAGATGACCGACGGCGGCGAACCGATTTCCAGTTCGCGCATCCGGCGGTTCATCGCCAAGGGACAGCTGGGGCTGGCCCGGCGGCTGCTGGGGCGCGCCCCGGCCCTGTACGGCCGGGTCGTCCGTGGCGCCGGGCGCGGACGCAGGTTCCACGTCCCGACGGCGAACGTGAGGCTTTCGCCGCACGTCCTGCCGCCCACCGGCGTGTACGCGGTCCTCCTCCGCTGCGCAGGCCGGCCACGCGCCTTCCGCGGCGTGATGAATCTCGGCATCCGCCCGACCTTCGGGGCCAGCCCGCTGGTCTGTGAAGTGCATCTCCTCGGCTTCTCCGGCACGCTCA
This sequence comes from Candidatus Omnitrophota bacterium, assembly GCA_023247155.1. Lineage (GTDB taxonomy): Bacteria > Omnitrophota > Gorgyraeia > Aquiviventales > Aquiviventaceae > JACPAY01. The sequence goes on along the minus strand of JAHFGZ010000012.1, from coordinate 18,931 downwards.
TGGGCCGCTCCGTCTCGGTGTCGCTGCTGGCTCGCTTGCGCAGCGAGCGCTGTTTCCCCAGCCCCGAGGCGCTTTACCAGCAGGTCCGCCGCGACCTGGCACGCGCGCGCCGCGTGTTCCCCCGGCTCACCTAGTCCGCTCTTCGCCTCACCAGTCCCTCCGGCGTTCCCTCGCCGCTCGTCCCAACCGCTTAGCGCCACATAATGTTGCATAACATTTATTCCTTTTTGGCTTGACAATGCAGGGGTGCGGCGGGTATAGTTTGGACGTCATTGTGGAGCAAAGTGGAAGGAAGTGGAGCATCTGACGCCTTGAGGTGTAGGCGAGAGGATGACCGTTGATGTTTTACGGCGAGTACGAACACACGATAGACCGCAAAGGCCGCCTGATCATCCCCGCCAAGTTCCGCCAGGCCCTCAAGGAGCACGACGTCAACGCGCTCTTCCTCACCCGCGGCCTCGACGGCTGTCTCTTCCTGTTCCCCGAGTCCGAATGGCGGGACGCCGAGAACCGCTTCAAGCAGATCCCCTTCACCAAGGCCGAGGGACGGAAATTCAACCGGCTGTTTTTTTCCGGGGCCTCGGAGGTGACCGTCGACCGGCTCGGGCGCCTGCTGATCCCCAGGACCCTCAAGGAGTTCGCCCGGATCAAGCAGGACGTCGTCATCGTCGGGGTGTCGACCCGGATGGAGGTCTGGGCCAAGGAGCAGTGGCAGGCCTTCTACGAGGGGTCGCGGCAGAGCTTTGAGGAGATCGCCGAACGCGTGCTGTTGGAATAATGCGGGCCATCCTGATGAGCGAGGCGCCGGCTCCCCAGTGGCACCAGCCCGTGATGGGCGCGGAGGTCCTTCAGGCGCTCACCCCCCGTCCGGGCGCGATCGTGGTGGATGGGACGCTGGGAATGGGGGGCCATGGCGTGATGATCCTGCCCCGCCTGCTGCCGAACGGCAGGCTGGTGGGGATCGAGCGGGACCAGGACGCGCTCGAGCTGGCCCGCAAACGCCTGGCCGACTTTGAACCGCAGGTGACCCTCATCCGCGAGAACTACCGCCAGCTGCCCACCATCCTTCAGGATCTGGGGATCCCCCGCGTGGACGGCCTGCTGCTGGACCTCGGGATGTCGAGCCTTCAGGTGGATCGCGCCGAGCGGGGCTTCAGCTTTTCCAGGGAAGGCCCGCTGGACATGCGGATGGACCGCGGGCAGGAGGCGACCGCCGAAGCGATTGTCAACGAGCTGGCGGCCGACGACCTGGCGCGGCTCCTGGAGACGCTGGGCGAAGAGCGGTTCGCCCGCCGGATCGCCCGCGCCATCGTGCGGGCCCGGGAGGACCGCCGCCTGACGACGACCACGCAGCTGGCTCGGGTGGTGGCCGAGGCCGTGCCCCCCACCGCGCGGCACGGGCGGCTGCACGCGGCGACGCGCACCTTCCAGGCGCTTCGAATGGCGGTCAACGACGAGCTGGGCGCGTTGGAGACGCTCCTGGGGCACCTGGATGCGGTCTTGAGCTCCGGGGGGCGCGCCGTGGTGCTCACCTTCCACTCGCTGGAAGACCGGCTCGTCAAGCACGCGTTCCTTTCGGGCGCGCGCGAGCACCGCTGGACGGTGTTGACGAAGAAACCGGTCCGCCCATCCCCGGTGGAGGTGGCGCGCAACCCCCGGGCGCGGTCCGCGAAGCTCCGCGCCATCGAGAAGCGCTGATGCGGCTGAGCCATTGGATTGCGCTCATCGCCGTGATGGTGGGGATCGGCTTCCTGCGGGTCAGCCAGCGCAATGCGCTCATCCTGAAGGGGTACGCCGTCGGGGAACGACTGCAGCGCGTCCATGCGAAGGAAACGGACGTCACGTGGCTGACCGTCCAGGTGGATGGGCTGGCCTCGCCGACGCATCTGGCGCAGGTGGCGGAGGAGCGGCGGCTCAAGCTGGTCGCCCGCTCCACGCTGCCCGCGTTCTCGGCGCGCGCCGAGCGGCCGATCCGGCTGGCGTCGCACGACGAGATGTCCGACTGATGCGATGGTGCGCCCGACGAACGACCGGATCATCGGGGTCCTCTTGGTGGGCCTGGCGTGCATGGGCGTCCTGTGGGCACGCTGCGTGTGGCTCCAGGTGCTGGCCGGCCCCCGGTACGCCGCCTTCGCGCGCTCCCAGCATCAGGCACACGAGACGCTCCGGGCGCACCGCGGCGCCATCATGGACCGGAACGGGCGGGTGCTGGCCGTCAGCGCCTCGGTGCCGTCCGTGTTCGCCAATGCGCGTCAGATCACGGCCAAGCCAGACATGGCAAAGCGCTTGGCCAAGGTCGTGGACCGGGACCCCCGGATGATCCAGCGGCGGCTTGAACAGAACAAGGGCTTCGTGTGGGTCGCCCGCCAAGTGGACCTGGCCCTGGCCCCGCAGCTCCTGGCCCTCCGCAAGGAAGGCGTCGGGGTCCTGGAGGAGTCCAAGCGGGTCTACCCGCAGGGGCGGCTGGCCAGCCATCTCTTGGGCTTTGTGGATATCGATCAACGCGGTCTGGAGAGTCTGGAGCTGGCGTTCGACGGGATGCTGCGAGGGCAGGAGGGGTGGCGCTCGACGCTGCGGGACGCCAGAGGCAAGCGGCTCATCGGGCCCTGGACGGTCCAGTCCGAGCCGGTGGATGGGGACGATCTGGTGCTGACCATCGACAGCATTGTCCAGCAGGTCGCCGAAGAGACGCTGGCCTGGGGCGTGAAGCAGTACCATGCGAAAGGCGGCTCCATCATCGTCATGGATCCGGACACCGGCGCCATCCTGGCCATGGCCAACGCCCCCGCCTACGACGCGAACGCCCCGGCCGACTCGCCGCCGGAGCACCGCCGGAACCGCGCCGTGACGGACGTCTTCGAGCCGGGGAGCATCTTCAAGATCGTCACCGCATCAGCGTTATTGGAAGAAGGGCGGATCACGCCCGATGAGCAGATCTTCTGCGAGGACGGCTCCTGGCCCACGGTGGCCCGTCACGTGCTCCACGACCACCGGCCGCACGGGCTCCTGACGTTCCATGACGTCATCAAGCTGTCGTCCAACATCGGGACGTCCAAGGCGGCCCAGCGGCTTTCGCCGGATGAGCTCTACCGCTATATCCGGGCCTTCGGGTTTGGCCAGCAGACCGGCATCGACTTCCCGGGGGAGGTCCGGGGTCTGCTGAGCCCGCCGGCGCGATGGTCCAAGCTCTCGCCGTACATCCTTCCGATCGGGCAGGAGATCGCGGCCACGCCGATCCAGCTGGCCGTGATGACCGCCGTCATCGCCAACGGCGGCCTGCGGGTCCGTCCCTACCTCGTGGACCGCATCCAGACACCCGGCGGCCTCGCCGTCCGGTCGCACGGGGACCCGGAGCGCGTCCGGGTCATCAACCCGGAGACGGCGAGCACCCTTCAACGCATCCTCGTGGCAGTTGTCGAGTCGGGCACCGGCCAGCTGGCGAAGGTCGAGGGCCTCACGGTGGCCGGTAAAACCGGGACGGCTCAGAAGCTGGAGCCAACCGGCCGCTACTCCCACAGCCGTTTCGTCGCTTCCTTCGTTGGCTTTGGGCCGGTGCCTGACTCACGGTTTGTCATCGTCGTGTCCGTGGATGAGCCGCGGCCGTTGTACTTCGGCGGCGTGGTGGCCGCGCCGCTGTTCAAACGCCTGGTCGAGCGGCTCACCGGCTATTGGGAGTTGGAGTCTGCCCATGAACTTACGGGATCTGCTGCACGGCGTCACGGCTGACCCGGTGGCGGCCATCCCCATTGCGGGGATCGCCTGCCACTCGAAACAGGTCCGGACCGGGGACCTCTTCATCGCGATCGACGGCGAGACGACGGACGGCCATCGGTTCATCGAGGAGGCCATCGCGCGGGGCGCGGCGGCCGTGGTCGCCCAGCAGCGGCTCCCCCTCCTCTCCCGCTCCGGGACCGGTGCCTCCGTGCTGCGGATCCACGGGGCGGCTGCGTCCTCGTCGCGCCCCTGCCCCTGCGTGCTCGTCCGGGACAGCCGGGAGGCGCTGGTGCGGATTGCGACCCGGTTCTACGGGCACCCCTCGCGGAAGCTGCGCCTGATCGGCGTCACGGGCACCAACGGGAAGACCACGACGACCTATCTGCTCAAGGCCATCCTGGAGACGGCGGGATACCGCGCCGGCCTGCTGGGGACGATCGTGTACCAGGTCGGCGACCGGGTGGTGCCGTCCACCAACACCACCCCGGGGCCGCTTGAGCTGCAGCGGCTCTTCGCCCAGATGGCGGGCGAGGGGCTGCAGTGGTGCGCGATGGAGGTGTCCTCCCACGCCCTGGCCCAGGGACGCGTGGCGGGCCTCGAGTTCGAGGCGGCGGTCTTCTCCAACCTCGGGTCGGACCACCTGGACTACCACCGGACGCGCGACGCCTACGCGGCCGCCAAGCGGCGCCTGTTCGAATTCCTCCAGCCGGACGGGGTCGCGGTGATCAACGCGGACGACGCCTACGGCCGCGTGCTCGCCGAGACCATCCCGCAGCGGACGGTCGTCACCTACGGCATGGAGCGTCCCGCCAAGGTCTCGGTGAAACACGTCACCTGTTCGTGGCAGGGGACCGCCCTGGTCCTCGACACGCCATGGGGCGTCGTGCCGGTGACGACCCCGCTGGCGGGCCGGCACAACGTCTGGAACATCGCCGCCGCCTCCTCGGCGCTGCTCGCCCTGGGCGTCCCTGCCGACGCCATCCAGCACGGGCTGGCGGCCCTTGAGCGGGTGCCGGGCCGGCTGGAACGCGTCCTCAGCGACGCCGACTTCAACATCGTGGTCGACTACGCCCACACCGCCGACGCCTTGCGTCTGGCGCTGCTCTCCCTGCGCGAGCTGACCCGTGGCCGGCTCATCGTGGTGTTCGGCTGCGGCGGCAACCGCGACCAGACCAAGCGTCCGGTCATGGGCAAAATGGCCAGCCTCCTCGCCGACCATGCGGTCCTGACCTCCGACAACCCGCGGGGAGAGGACCCGCTGGAGATCATCCGCCAGATCCAGGCGGGTTTCCCGCCCGGCTTCCGCCAGTTCGAGGTGGCGGCCGACCGGGAGCAGGCCATCGTGTCGGCGCTGTCGGCGGCGCGGCGTGACGACACGGTGCTGATCGCCGGCAAGGGCCACGAAGCCTACCAGCAGTTTGACCACATCACCGTCCCCTTTTCGGATCGGGACATCGTGGAGCGATGGCTCGGCACGCGTCACAGCGTGGCGGTGTCGTCATCCCCCTGCGCGGTCAGATGAGCCTGTGGAGCGTGCGCCACATTGTGGAAGCGACGGGCGGCCGGCTCGTGCGAGGGAGCCCCGAGACGAGCGTCGGCGACATCGCGATCGATTCGCGCCGCCTGGCGGCGGGCGAGGCGTTCGTGGCGATCCAAGGCAGGCGCTGGGACGGCCACCGCTTCATCGAGGACGCGGCCCGTCACGGCGCCTCCTGCCTCGTCGCGTCGCAGGTCCCCGCCTCCACCAACGGGTCCGCCGCGCTGCCCCTGGTGCTGGTCCGGGACACCGCGCAGGCGCTGGGCGACCTCGCCCGGTTTCACCGGCGCCGGCTCGACCCGTCCGTCATCGCCGTCACCGGCTCCTGCGGCAAGACGACGACCAAGGAGCTGATCGCCCATCTCGTGGGCGACCCCGCCGTCGTGCTCAAGACCTCCGGGACCCAGAACAACCACATCGGCGTCCCGCTCACCCTGCTGCGCCTGACGCCGCGCCACCGGCTCGCGGTGGTGGAGTTGGGCTCGAACCATCCGGGTGAAATCGCCTACGTGGCCTCGATCGCGGAGCCCGACGCAGCCGTCCTCACCAACATCGGGCCGGTCCATCTGGAGTTCTTCGGTTCGCTGATGGGGGTCCTGCGCGAGAAGATCTCCCTCCTCGATGCCGTGTCGCCGGAGGGCTGCGTCGTGCTGCCCGGCGACCAGCTCGATGTCTGCCTGGAGGCCCCCCGGCATCTCTTGCCCACGACCCGGGTGGTGACGTTCGGGACATCGGATCGCTGCGATATCCAAGCGCTCGACATCCAGCGCGCGTCGGACGGGATGCTCATGCGCCTGCGCGACCATCTCAGCCAGTGGCCCATCCCCCTCATCGGCTATCACAACGTGGAGAATGCGCTGGCCGCCGTGGCGTGCGCCTGGGCGATGGGGATCCCGCTCTCCGTCACGAAGGAGCGGCTCCTGTCGTTCGAGCCGGTCCCGCTGCGCTCGCAGGTGGTGCGGTGCAACGGGCTGACGATCCTGAACGATTGCTACAACGCGAACCCGCTCTCCTTCGCACGGGCGCTGGAGACGCTGCGCGATCTGCAGGTGCGCCGCAAGCTCGCCATTGTGGGCGACATGCTGGAGCTGGGCTCGTACGCCCCCTCGGCCCATCAGGCGATCGGGCGGATGGCGACCCAGCTCGGCATCGATGCGGTGCTCGCCGTCGGCGAGTATGCGGGCGAGGTCGCCCAAGGGGTCCGGGAGCTTCACGGCGGCGAGGTGACGGTCTACCAGTCGGTCCAGGAGCTGATCGAGCAGCTCCCCTCGGTGTTGCAGCACGGCGACGGCCTGCTGGTCAAGGGGTCCAGGCGGCTCAATCTCGAGCGGGTCACCGAGTTCCTGCTGCATCGGTACGGGTCCGGGAACACCTCGTGAACTCGGTGGGTGAGTCGGCGCTGGTCTTCGTGGTCAGCGCCGGGATGTGTCTCGCGGTGGGCCGTCTGGCGATCCGGGCGTTGGGCCGCGCCCAGTACGTCACCCCGGTCCGCTATAAGGACTGCCCGCCGCTCCTGGCCTACCAGGAGGCGAAGCGCGCGACGCCCACGATGGGGGGGCTCTTTGTCCTCGCCGTGGGCGTGCTCATGGCCGTGGCGGCGGGCGGGCTCTCCCGGCGAGAGGGGTGGCTCGTGCTGGGGGCGGTGGCGGGGCTGGCCGCGGTGGGGCTGTGCGACGATTACCTGAAGTTCCGCGGGCCGAACGCCGTCGGCATTCGGAGCTGGCCGAAGCTCCTCATCGCCTTGGCGGTCGGCGCCGGCGTGGGGATCGGCGCGCTGGGCGCCAGCAGCTTCAGCACGCTGGAGCTGCCGTGGGTGCATCGGACCGTCGAGCTGGGCTGGGCCTGGGTGCCGTTCTCGATGCTGGTGGTCGCCGGCTGCGCGCACGCGGTCAACCTGGCCGACGGGATGGACGGCCTGGCGGCCGGCTGCGTGACGATCGCGCTGACGGCGATCGGCTTCCTGGCGCTGGAAGGCGATCCGAGGAGCCGCGCGCTGGTCCCGTGGTGCGCCAGCCTCGCCGGCGCATGCGTGGGATTCCTCTGGTTCAACGCGTATCCGGCATCCGTCGTCTTGGGGGACGTCGGGGCGCTGGGCCTGGGGGGCGCGCTGGGGGCGCTGAGCCTGCTGACCCACACGTCGCTCTGGCTGCCGGTCATCGGGGCCGTCTTCGTGGCGGAGGCGCTTTCGGTCATGCTGCAGGTCGCCTCCTACAAGTGGCGCGGGAAGCGGCGGGTCTTCCGCGTGGCGCCCATCCACCACCACTTCCACTTGGGGGGCATGAGCGAGCCGAAGCTGATCATCCGGTTCTGGATCATCGGGCTGCTCCTGGCGATGCTGGGCCTCACCACTACGGTACTCCCATGAAACATCGCCCAAAAAGTGACAGTCACTTTTCGACCCCGAAAGTGACAGTCACTTTTGACGCGGATGTATTGGGGCGTTCCTGGTCCGGCCGCTGCGTCGGGGTGGTCGGGCTGGGTCGCAGCGGCCTGGCCGCCGCGCGCCTGCTCTGCCGCGTCGGCGCGCGGGTGCAGGCGACCGATGCCAGGGTAAGCGACGACCTCCTGGCCGCGCAGGCCACCCTGCGCCGGCTGGGGGCCGACCGGGTGGAGCTCGGCACCCATTCCCAGCAGGCGCTCGAAGGCGTTGACCTGCTCATCGTCAGCCCCGGCGTCCCGGAGACGGCGGGACCGCTCCGATGGGCCGCAGAGCGCGGGATCTCCATCATCAGCGAGATCGAGCTGGCCTTCCGCTTCTGCCGGTCGCCGGTCATCGCCGTGACTGGGACCAACGGCAAGAGCACCACGGTGTCGCTCATCGCGGAGGTGTTGTGCGCCGCCGGCCATTCGGCCGTGGCCTGCGGCAACATCGGCACGCCGTTTTCCGCCGTCCTGGACCAATTGACGTCCGACGCGGTGGCCGTGGTCGAGGTCAGCTCCTTTCAGCTCCTGGGATGCGAGCGGTTCCGGCCGAGGATCGGCGTCTTCTTGAATATCGGGATGAACCACCTGGACCGCCATCCCGACCCCTCCGCCTACCTGGCGGCGAAGGCGCGGCTCTTCGCGCGCCAGACCCCGGAAGACTGGGCGGTGCTCAACGGCTCCGATCCCCGCATCGTCGCGCTCGGCGAGCAGCTGCACGCCCAGCGCGTCTGGTTCAGCGACAACCGGTCGAACCCCCCCGCCTTCCGGCTGGCGCCGGAAACGCGGCGGGCGCTGACGGACAACGCCCAGGCCGTGCTGCAGGTTGCGCGGCTCTCGGGGATTTCCGACCCGCTGGCCTGGCAGGTGCTCCGGGCCTTCCGCGGGCTCGAGCACCGGCTGGAACGCGTGGCCACCCTCCGGGGGCTCCACTTCGTCAACGACTCCAAGTCCACGACGCCTGACAGCACCCTCTACGCGCTGTCGCAGACCCCCGGCAGCCTGGTGGTGATTCTCGGGGGGCGCGACAAGGGGCTGGACTTTGCCGCGCTGGCTGCCCGGCTCCATGGGGAGCGCGTGAAGGGCATCGTGCTGATCGGGGAGGCCCGGGCGCGGCTGCGCCCGTTGCTGAACGGCTCCACCATCGTCAGGGAGCGCGAGACGCTCGAGGAAGCCGTCCAGACGGCGACGGAGCTCGCCGCGCCCGGCGCGACGGTCCTCTTCTCGCCCGCCTGCGCCAGCTTCGACATGTTCCGCGACTTCGAGGACCGGGGACGAGCCTTCAAGGCCATCGTGGCCCGCATGGGTGGCGCATGAGCCCGAGGACATTGCGGCAGTGCCTGCTGGTCGTCATCCTGACGTTGCTCGGCTTGGGGATGGTGGCCGTCTACTCGGCCAGCGCGATGGCCGCTGCGGCGACGTATGGCGCGAGCCTCCGATTCCTGCTGCACCACCTGCTGGCGATCGCCTGCGGGGTGGCGCTGGCGCTGGGGTGCCTCGCCATTCCGTACCCGCAGCTCCGCCGGGCCGGCCGGTGGCTGTTCCTCTTGAGCGTCATCTCGCTGGTGCTGGTGTTCCTGCTCGGCCCGGAGGTCAGCGGAGCCAGGCGGTGGTTCCGGATCGGCCGGTGGAGCCTCCAGCCCTCCGAGCTGGCGCAGCTGTCCCTCATCCTGTATCTCGCGGACCTGCTCGCCCGCCGGACGGGCGAGCTCCAGCACTTCTGGCGCGGCCTGCTGCCGCCCCTCCTCGCGACCGGCCTGATGGCGGGCCTGGTGCTCGTCCAGCCGGACCTGGGGACGACCATCGCGATGGGGGCGGTCTCGCTGCTGCTCCTCTACGTCGCGAAGGCCCGCTGGCAGCACCTGGCGGCGGTCGCGGCCGTGGCCCTCGCCGTGCTCGTGGTCCTGATCGCGGGCGCGGAGTACCGGCGGCGGCGGATCCTCGCCTTTCTCGACCCGTGGGCGGATCCGCTCGGCAGCGGCTATCAGATCCTCCAGTCGTATTTCGCCCTGGCCAGCGGCGGGCTGCTCGGCGTGGGGATCGGGGGGTCGCTGCAGCGGCTGTTCTTTTTGCCGGGCGCCCATACCGACTTCCTCTTCGCCATCATCGGGGAAGAGCTGGGGCTCCTCGGGACCACCGCCGTGCTGCTCCTGCTGGCGCTCTTCCTGATCTTCGGGTTCCGGATCGCCGTGGCGGCCCAGGATCTCTTCAGCAAGTACCTGGTGTGCGGGCTGGTGGGGATGATCGGCCTGGAGGCGATCATCAACATCGCCGTCGTCACAGGCCTGTTGCCCACGAAAGGGCTGCCGCTGCCGCTCATGTCGTACGGGGGAACGTCCATGGCGATCAACCTGATCGCCTGCGCCTTGATCTTCCAGGGGAGCCGGTATGGAGAACGGATCCCGGTTGAGCGTCCTCTTGATCGCTGACGGCAGCGGAGGCCACCTGATCCCCGCGCTGGAAGCCGCCACCGCCCTCGCCCGGCGAGGGGCGCGCGCCACGGTCTGGTATGCGCAGCGCCGGCAGACGGCGCCGTTGGCCCGGGCCCTGATCGAGGAGGCGCGGCGCGCCGCCGTGGACGTCGACCCCATTCCGGTCGAGTCGACCGCGTTCCCGTGGGGACGGCTGCGGCAGTGCGGCCGGCTCTGGCGCCTCGCGCAGCGGGGCTTCGACGCCTTCTCGCCTGACGTGGTCGTCGGGTTCGGCGGGTGGGTCTCGATCCCGGTGATCATGGCGGCCCGGTTGCGCCGCATCAGCTGCGTGCTCCACGAGCAGAACGTCGTCTTGGGACGAGCGAACCGATGGCTCACGCGGTGGGCGGACCGCATCGCCGTGTCTTTTCCTGAGACCCAGCGCGCGCTGGACGGCGCGCCGGCGGTGGTCACCGGCCTGCCGGTGCGCAGCCGCATCGGCCGCGTCCCGCGGGCGGAGGGCGCGGCGCGGTTCGGCTTGGATCCGGCGCGGCCGACGGTGCTGGTGCTCGGCGGCAGCCAGGGCGCGCGGGCGCTCAATCAGCTCATGATGACGATGGTGACCCGGCTCACGCCCGAGGAGCGTCGGACCTGGCAGGTCATCCACCTGACCGGGCCCACGGATGAGGCGGCGGTCGCCGACGCCTACGCCGCGGGCGGCGTGACCGCCTGGGTGGCGCCCTCGTTCGTGGAGATGGAGACGGCCTACGCCCAGGCGGATCTGGTGATCGCTCGGGCGGGCGCGTCGACGGTTGCGGAGCTGGCCCGCTGCGGGAAGCCGGCGATCCTCATCCCCTATCCGTTTGCGGGCGGCCACCAGCGGGCCAATGCGCGGCTCGTGGAGGCGATCGGCGGCGGGGTGGTGCTCGAGGAGCCGGGCGCGACCCCTGAGCAGCTGCTGTCCGCCATGCGGCCCATCCTGGCTGACGAACGGTTGCGGGGCATGATGGGCGCCCAGGTCCGGCGGCTGCAGTGCGCCGACGCCACCGAGCGGCTCACCGAGGCGATCCTCGACATCGGGCGGGGGAAGGGAGGCTCCGCATGACCCTTCCGCGCGTCACCTCTGGCATGCGCCTCCATTTCCTGGGGATCGGAGGGATCGGGATGAGCGGCCTCGCCGCGATCTGCCTGGAGCGCGGCTGCGCGGTGTCGGGGTGCGACGCGAAGCTCAACGGAGCGATCGGACGGCTCCAGCGGCTGGGTGCGGCCATCTCGGCGGGCCACGCGGTCGCGCACCTGGAGGGTGGGGTGGATCTCGTCGTGCACAGCTCCGCCGTGTCGGGGCAGGAGCCTGAGCTGCTCGAGGCGCGCGCGCGTGGGCTGTGCACCGTCACGCGCGGCGAGCTGCTGGCGGCGCTCAGCGCCGAGGCGCGCCTGGTGGCGGTGGCCGGCGCCCATGGGAAGACGACCACCTCCGGGATGGCCTCCCAGCTCTTGATCCAGGCCGGATGGGATCCCACCGTCGTCGTCGGCGGCCTCATGCTCTCGCTCGGCACCAATGCCCGGTTCGGCACCGGCGCCTACCTGGTCGCGGAAAGCGACGAGTCGGACGGGTCGTTCCTGCATCTGGCGCCCCACATCGCCATCGTCACGAATATCGACCGCGAGCACCTGAATTACTACCGGACATTCGCGCGCCTGGTCGAGGCGTTTGAGCAGTTCGTCAGCCGCGTGCAGCCTGGAGGGACGCTGATCCGCTGCACCGATGATCCGCTCGTCCGTGAGCGGCTCTCCCACCCCTCGCAGGTGAGCTATGGCTTCGGGGCGGGCGCCGATGTGACGGCGGATCACATCCAGCTGCACGAGTTCGGCAGCCGCTTCCGGGCCGCGTCTCACGGCCGGTCGCTGGGGGCGTTCACCCTCCAGGTGCCGGGGCGGCACAACGTGCTCAACGCGCTTGCCGTCATCAGCCTGGGGCTCACCCTGGAGCTTCCGCTCGTGACCATCCGGGAGGCGCTGCGGCAGTTCCAGGGCACCAGCCGCCGCTTTCAAGTCGTGCGGCTGCCAGGCGACATCTGGTTCGTGGAGGACTACGCGCACCACCCAGCCGAGATCCGGGCCACGCTCGCCGCGGACACGCTCCCCGAGCGCCACCGGCTGGTCGTGTTTCAGCCGCACCGGTTTTCCCGGACGCAGTCGCTTGAGGCGGAGCTCACCGCGTGCTTCGACCGGGCCGACGGGGTCATCGTGACGGACATCGACCCCGCGTTCGAGGCCCCCATCCCGGGGATTTCCGGCGAGCGGTTGGCCGGCCTCATCAGGGCCCACGGCCACCCGTGCGTCCGCTACATCTCGAAACAGGAGCTTCCCACGTTCGTCACACGGATCGCCCGTTCCGGCGACACGATCTTTTTCCTCGGGGCGGGGGACATTGGAGAGCTGTGCCATGACGTGGCCGCACGCCTGCGTGCGCCGGCACGAATCGCTGGCTGACCACACGAGCTTCCGCATCGGGGGCCCGGCGGAATGGTTCGCCGAGCCCGCGACGCTGGAGGAGCTCGTCGACGTCCTCCGGGAGGCCTCCGCCCGGGGCCTGCCGGTGTCCGTGGTGGGGGGTGGGACCAACACCCTCGCCGCGGACCGCGGGATCCGGGGGCTGGTCGTCCACCTGGGCCGCGGGTTCCGCACAGTCCAGGACGTCAGCCACCCCGAGTCCCCGACGGCCACGCTCGTCTGCGGCGCCTCGCTCTTGACGCAGCGGCTCGTGTACCTCGCGGCGCAACACGGCTGGGGCGACCTGGAGACGCTCGCGGGGCTGCCCGGGCACCTCGGCGGGGCGGTGGCCATGAACGCGCAGGGAATCGGGCGGTTCATCCAGCGCCTCAGCCTCGTCGCCCCTGACGGGACGGCGCGGCAGATCCCCCGGGAGCAGCTGCGGTTCAGCTACCGGTACACGGCGCTTGCGCCCGGCATCATCACGGAGGTGGTGCTGCGATTCCCGAAGGTGCCGCCGGCCGAGGCCTATGAGCGGATCCGCCAGACGCTGACCTACCGGAACAGCACGCAGGAGGTCCGGTTGCCGTCAGCGGGCTGCGCCTTCAAGAACCCGCCCGGCGTGGGCGCGGGGCGCCTCATCGACCAGGCCGGCCTGAAGGGCTCCCGCATCGGGGATGCGCAGGTCTCGACGCGGCACGCCAACTTCATCGTGAACCTCGGCCGGGCGACCTGCGATGACGTCCTCTCGTTGATGGAGCACATCCAGCGGCGCGTCCGGCGGGTGTTCCACGTCACGCTGGAGCCGGAGGTCCGGATGATCGGCGAGCGGCTGGGATGATGCACGCCTCATTGAGGATCGCCGTGCTGATGGGCGGGCCCTCGGGCGAGCACGAGGTCTCGCTCAAGAGCGGCCACGGCGTCGTCGAGGCGCTGACGCGCCGCCGCTGGCCGGTTGAGCCGATCGTCATCCCCAAGGCGTGCACTGCCGAAGAGGCCTGCGAGGCGGCCAGGCGGGCGCTGCTGGCCTCCGGCGCCGACGTGGCGTTCCTCGCCTTGCACGGGCCGTTCGGGGAGGACGGGACCATTCAATCACTCTGCGAGGAGCTCCAGCTGGCCTATACCGGCTCGACCGCCCGCGCCAGCCGCCTCGGGATCGATAAGGCGGTCTCGCGGCAGCGGTTTGCCGCGATGGGCCTTGCGGTCCCGCGCTGGGAGGTCGTCGAGCTGTCGGCAGCGCCCATCCGGGTGACCCGGTGCGCCTATCCCCTTGTCGTGAAGCCGGTCAGCCAAGGCTCGAGCCTCGGCGTCTCCATCGTCCACCAGGAAGCGCAGCTGCCGGCCGCCCTCGCTGAGGCGGGCCGGTACGGGTCGAGGATCCTGATTGAAGAATTCGTGGCGGGACGCGAAGTCACCGTGGGGGTGCTCGGCGAGGAGCCGCTGCCCGTCGTCGAGATCCGCCCCACCCATCCCTTCTTCGACTATACCGCCAAGTACACGCCCGGCTGCACCGAGTATCTCGTGCCGGCGCCGCTGGCGCAGGAACTCGCCGCCTCCATCCAGGCGGCGGGCTTGGCGGCCCACCGGGCGTTGGGCTGCCGGCATCTCTCGCGCACGGACCTCATCCTGCGCCCGGACGGCGTCCCCGTCGTCCTCGAAGTCAACACGATCCCCGGGCTGACGCCGACCAGCCTGCTGCCGAAGGCGGCGGCCTGCGTCAGCCTCTGCTACGAGGAGCTGTGCGAACAGCTCGTCCTGATGGCGGCGCACGGGGCATCCCACGCGGCCAGTCCGAGGTAGGGAGGCATGGCGAAACGACGACGGCGGCGCATCATCGGGCTCCTCCCCCGCGCGGGCCGCGCGGTGTGGGCGGCCGCCCGCTGGGCGCTCAGGCACCCGGGGCCGTTCCTCGCGGCCAGCGGGTTGGCGGCCGGCCTGTGGGCGCTGGTGCAGTACGCGCAGCGCGCCGAGGTCTTCCGCATCGCGCACGTGGAGCTCCCCGCGGACTCCTCCTTGCGGGTGACAGAATCGCTCATGGGGAAGAACCTGCTCACGCTGGATCTCCGCGCCCTCGCTGAAGAGATCGCGCGGCAGCAGCCGGGGATGAAGCAGGTCCGCGTGGTGCGGCGGCTGCCCGATACCCTCCGGTTCGAGCTGGTGCCCCGCCTTCCGGTCGCGCAGGTGCGCCTGGACCCCCCCACCGCGTCGGGTGGTGGGGCAGGCCGCTGGTATCCCGTGGACCGCGACGGGTTCATCCTGCCGGACGGCCGCGCCGAGCCGGCCGGCGGCCTCCTGCGGGTGGTCGGGTTCGGGACGGGGACGCCCGCGTTGCGGGCGGGCCGGGAGAACGCCGATGAGCGGCTCCAGCTCGCGCTGCGCGTGGCGGGGTCGCTGCGCCACGCCGCGCCGACGCTCGCGCGGCGCCTCACGGAGCTGAACGTGTCGAATCCCGCCGAGATCCGGTTCCTCCTCGATGGGGACACCGAGGTGCGCTGCGGGTCGGAAGCCGAACTGAGCGCCCACCTGGAGCGGCTGCAGGCGGCGTTGAGGGTGATCGCCCGGCATCCCGTCGACGTCGGCTACATCGACGTGCGGTTTCAGGAGCCGGTGATCCACCCCCGCACCTGATGACGGCTCGCCCGCTCATCGCCCTGGATATCGGGGCCACGAAGGTGGCCTGCGCGATCGGCCTGCCGCATGAGCACGCCCCGGGCTTTGAGCTCCTGGGCGCCAGCCTCGTGCCGTACCCCTCGTTCTCCGAGGTCTGGCTCGGCGATCCGCTGCTCGTCAGCCGGACGATCGAGCAGGCCCTGGAGGCGACCGCGGTGCAGACGGAGATGGACCGCGCGCTCGTGACCGCCAGCCACCCCGCGCTGGCGAGCGAGCGGGCGCGCGTGGCGGTGGCGCTGGGCGACGAGCCGGTCCCCGTGCGGGCGCAGGATCTCGAGCGCCTGCACGCCGGCGCCCTCCATCAGGTGCTGGGGGTCGACCGCGACGCGCTCCTCGTCGAGCGGCTCGGCTGCGACGGGAACGGCTTCACCGGGGTGCGCGACCCGCGGGGGCTGTCCGCGACCCGGCTGCTGGGCACGGTCCACGTGGTCACCATCCCGATGGCGGCCCGCCGCATGCTGATTCAGGCGGTGGAGTCCGCGGGCCTTGAGGTCTCCCGGATCACCTACACCCTGCCGGCGACGCTGGCCGGCCTGGCGGACGATGAGCTTCGGCGCCAGCGCGTCGTCATCATCGACGTCGGCGGCCTGACGACCGACCTTGGGCTCTTCGTCGAGGGGGTGCTGCACGCCGCCCGCGTCCTCCCCTGGGGCGGCATGAGGCTCGTCTCCGCCATCGCGAACGAGCTGAAGGTGACGATGGAGCAGGCGCTGGCCTGGAGCCTGGAAGGCGCCGCCTGCCGCAAACCGGCTGTGCGGGCCCTCGTCGAGCAGCACTGGGATCTGCTCAAGCCGGCGATCGAGCAGCTCCTCCAGGAGGGCCCGCGGCCGGACGCCGCCCTCGTGACCGGCCGGGGTGCTTTGCTCGACGGCTTCGCCGAGTGGGTGGAGCGGGCGGCCGGCATCCCCACGTCGGTGGGGCGCAGCGCGCGCATGAGCCAGGCGGCGGACCTCGGCCGCCAGGTGGGCCTGAGCGCCGCCATCGGCCTCTTGGAGCTGGCGACCCAGGGCGATGGGCGGGCCGCGCTTCGTTCCACGCACCTCTTCAACCGGCTGATCGACCGGACCCGCACCATTTTGACGGAATACTTCTAAGAGAATGCGGATTTCGGAATGCGGAATTCGGAATTGTCGGGTTTTCATTCCGCACTCCGCATTCCCCATTCCGCATTAAACCTCAGTTCCTCCCTCGTCGTTGACGCCCTCCGTTTGGCTGTGTTAGAGTAGCCTCCGTGCCTTCTCCCGACGGACTCCGAGACAGGTTGGACCTTGTGCGGCGGCGGATTCAGGCGGCGGCTCGTCACTGCGGCCGTCCCGAGACGGCGGTGACGCTGGTCGGGGTCACGAAGGGGGCCTCCGCTGAGGCGGTCCGGGAGGCGGTGCGGCTGGGGCTCGACGACGTGGGGGAAAACCGCGTCCAGGAGGCCCGCGCGAAGCGCGCGGCGCTCGGCGCCCGGCAGGACCTCCAGGGCCCAGGCCGTCAGCCGGTGCGATGGCATCTCATCGGCCATCTGCAGCGCAACAAGGCCAAGCTGGCCCTTGAGCTCTTCGACGTGATCCACTCGGTGGATTCGTGGGCGCTGATCGAGACGCTCAGCCGGTTGAGCCAGACGCGCCCTCGACCGCTGGAGGTGCTCATCCAGGTGAACGTCTCAGGCGAGCCCGCCAAGTTCGGCTGCCGGCCGGAGGACGCGACGGGCCTCGCCCGGGCGGTCCAGCGATCCAAGGCGCTGGCGCTGCGAGGCTTCATGACCCTGGCGCCGTTGTGCAAGAACCCGGAAGCCGCCCGGCCGCATTTCCGCCGGCTGCGCCAGCTCCGCGACGAGGTGCTGGCCGCGTGCGGCCTGCCGCCCGCCGCGGGCCAGCTGTCCATGGGGATGTCTCAGGATTTCGAGGTCGCCATTGAGGAAGGGGCGGACTTCGTGAGAGTGGGAACGGCCATTTTTGGGACAGGAGACAGGGGACAGGAGACATGACACAACGCACACGTCCCATGTCCCATGTCTCACGTCCCAATACGCGCGCGCTCCGCGGCGTGCGCATCGGGATCATCGGCACGGGGACGATGGGGCAGGCGCTGCTCAGGGGGCTGCTCGCCGAGGGGGTGTCACGGCGCGCGCTGCGGGCGGCCGACGCGAATCCCCGGACGCGGCGCGCGGTCGAGCGCCGCTTCCGCCTGCCGGTCGCGGCGGACGCTTGCGCCGTCGCGCGCCGGTCGGACCTCGTCATCCTCGCGGTGAAGCCGCAGCAGTTTCCCGAGGTGGTGCCGCCGCTCGCGCGGCACCTGACGCGCCCCCACACCAGACGTGGTGTGGGGGCGCGCCGCCCACTCATCGTGTCGATCGCCGCGGGCATCACGCTGCGCTGGCTGCAATCAAGGCTGCCGGGCGTGCCGCTCGTCCGCGTCATGCCCAACCTGCCGGCGACGGTCGGCTGCGGCTTCGCGGCGGTGGCGGCGGGCCGGGCGGCGACGCGGCATCACCGGCGGCTGGTCCGCGCGCTCTTCGGCGCGGTGGGGACGGTCGTGGAGCTGCCGGAGCGGCATCTGGATGCGGTCACGGCGGTGAGCGGCTCAGGCCCCGCCTACGTGTTGTATCTCGCCCAGATCTGGGAAGAGGCCGCAAGGGCGCTCGGGCTGCCCCGGGCCGTGGCCTCCGACGCGGTCCGGCGGACGCTGGAGGGGAGCGTGCGGCTGTGGCTGGCGTCCGGCGAATCGGCCCACGCGCTCATCGCCAAGGTCGCGTCCAAAGGCGGCACGACGGAGGCGGCGCTCAGGGTCCTGGCGAGGCGGCGCATCTCGGCGCAGTTCGCCCAGGCGCTCCGGGCCGCCGCCCGCCGCTCGAAGCAGCTCTCATACAAATGAGGAGACCGCGTCCCTCTTTCGCCGTCGGATGAGGTGAGCGAAACAGGGACGTGGTCCCGGGAGAATCGCCATGTTCATCCTGGGAAACTTCCTTCACGCGATCGCGCTGATCCTCGACCGGCTCCTGCAGATCTACAGTTTTGTGGTCCTGGTCGCGGTGCTCATCTCCTGGGTCAACCCGGACCCCTACAACCCGATCATCCGGTTCCTCCGGGCGGCGACCGAGCCGGTCTTCGCGTGGGTGCGGCGCCGGCTGCCGTTCACCATGGTCGGGATGATGGACCTCTCACCCATCGTCGTGTTCTTCAGCATCTGGTTCGCGCGGCTGTTTCTCGTCAACTCCCTCATCGACATCGCCAGCCGGCTTCGTTGAAGCCCCGCATGGACTACAAAGCGACGCTCAACCTCCCGAAGACCGGCTTCCCCATGAAGGCGGAGCTGCCGAAGCGGGAGCCTGAGGCGCTGGCGCGGTGGCAGGCGATGGACCTCTACGGCGAGATCCGCAAGGCGCGCGCCGGCGCCCCGCGGTTCATCCTCCATGACGGACCGCCCTACGCCAACGGGGACATCCACATCGGCCACGCGCTCAACAAGATCCTCAAGGACCTCATCGTCCGCTACAAGACCATGCGCGGCTTCGACGCCCCCTACGTGCCGGGCTGGGACTGCCACGGGATGCCCATTGAGCACCAGCTCTTCAAGGAGCTCAAGCTGACGAAGGCGCAGATCGCCCAGACGGCGTTCCGCGAGCAGGCCGGGGCGTACGCGCAGCGGTATGTGGACATCCAGCGGGAGCAGTTCAAGCGGCTCGGCGTCCTGGGCG
>JAHFGZ010000051.1:4823-6841 GCA_023247155.1 Candidatus Omnitrophota bacterium | reverse complement strand
GCACGCCCAGGGGGTGCAGGCCGCGTGCCGCATCGCCCAGCGTGCCGTCAAACCACGGTTCCAGTCGGACCTGCGGTGCGCCATGGCCGTGGCGATGGCCGCCGGGGAGTCGGCCCGCACGCTCATCCACACCAACCTCGCCTGGCTGGGCGACCCGGCCTACACCAAACGGGTCCGTCGAAGGCTCCAGGCCGCCGGACCACATGCCCCTGACCGCCGCCGATAACCCACAGAGGACTGAGAAGCTCCTCCGCGCAGCCAAGATCCTGGAGCGGATGGAGCCGCAGCTGAGACAGGAAATCGACCGGCTCCGGACGCAATACGGAAAGGGGCCGCATCTTCGCATCCTCTACTTTGGGAACCACCCCCCCGCGATACTTTTTAAAAATGCGCAACTGGAAGTGGCGAGGCGGCTTCACATCGAAGCGGGAGATCGGTCCTGCGATTGGGATCACGACGGACCTGATCAGGTCAAACAGATCATCACGCAATGGAACCAAGACGCACACGTTCATGGGATTTTCGTCCACCAGCCGCTCCCTCCTCAGCTCGACGCTCAGGACATTTCCATGCTCATTGATCCGCAAAAGGACGTTGAAGGCATCCATCCCCAAAACTCGGCGCGGCGGTTTTTCGCAAGAGCCCGCATTGGATCGTGCACCGCGCTGGCGGTCATGGAGTTGATTGACGAGGCGCTCCGGCGGAGCGGGGACACGTTGGAGGGCAAAGAGGCGGTGGTCGTCGGGCACAGCGAGATCGTGGGGCGTCCCGTGGGGATGCTGTTGCTGGACCGGCTGGCGACGACGACGGTGTGCCATGTCGCGACCAAGCGCCTCGAGGAGCATGTCCGGCGGGCGGACGTGCTGGTGGTGGCGGTGGGCAAGCCCCGGTTCATCAAGGGCGCGTGGATCAAGCAGGGCGCCGTCGTCATCGACGTCGGCATCAACATGGTCGGGGGGAAGGTGGTGGGCGACGTGGACTTCGATGCCGCCCGCGAGCGTGCGGGCTACCTCACGCCGGTTCCCGGCGGGGTGGGGCCGGTCACCGTCATGATGGTGATGAAGAACACCGTGGAGGCGTTCAAGCTCCAGCATGGCGCAGCCTGAGCCCCAACGCTTCGAGACGAAGCTCGGCCGCAAGCCTTTCCTGGTGACGATGGAGGTCAACCCGCCCAAGGGGACCGACCTCACCGAGATCCTGGCTGCGGTGGCGCGGGTGCAGGGGCTGGTGGACGCGATCAACGTCACCGACGGCTCCGGCGCCATCATGCGGGCCTGCCCCCTGGCGGTGGCCAAGGCGGTGCTGGACGCCGGGGCGGACCCGATCCTCCAGATCACCTGTCGCGACCGCAACCGCCTCGCGCTGCAGGCGGACCTCCTCGGGGCCGCCCTCCTCGGCATCCGGAACGTCCTCCTCCTGACCGGCGACGACCCGAAGGCCGGAGACCATCCCGAGGCCAAGCCGGTTTTTGACATCAACTCCGCCGCGCTCATGCAGGCAGCGAAGGGGCTGACCGAGGGCCACGACATGGCGGGGAAACCGCTCACCGGCCAGCCGGCGTTCTGCATCGGGGCGGCGGCCGACCCCGGAGCGAAGGATCTGGACGTGGAGATGCAGAAGTTCCAGGCCAAGATCGGGGGCGGCGCGCAGTTCTTCCAGACACAGGCGGTGTTCGACGCCGAGAAGCTGCGCGCGTTCATGGAGCGAGTGCGGGCCGTCGGTCCTTCGACTCGGCCTGGCGGCCTCGCGCAGGATTCCGCCCCGCGGGACGTCCCCGCGGGGCTCCACAAGCCGGTGCTGGCGGGGATCCTGCTCGTCAAGTCGGCGAAGATGGCGCGCTACATGAACGAGCACGTGTGGGGCATCCATGTCCCGGAGGCCGTCATCGAGCGCTTCGAGCGCGCCGCGGACAAGCGGGCGGAGTGCGTGGCCGTGACGACGGAGCTCATCCGCGCCGTCCGGCAGTCGGCGGACGGCATCCACCTCTATGCCTTGGGATGGGAGGACCTCGTGCCGGA
>JAHFGZ010000051.1:0-4723 GCA_023247155.1 Candidatus Omnitrophota bacterium | reverse complement strand
AAGACGGCGCTCCACGAGCGGCACCGGCAGCTCGGCGCCAAGATGACCGACTTCCACGGCTGGGACATGCCGCTCTACTACACGAGCATCCTCGAGGAGCACCAGGCGGTCCGGCAGGCGCTGGGGCTCTTCGACGTCTCCCACATGGGCCAGGTGCTCGTGACGGGCCCCGACGCGCACGAGACGCTCAACCGGTGCCTGGTGAGCGACCTCACGCAGGTGGAGAGCGGGCGCGCCTGCTACACGCTCATGCTGAACCCGGAGGGCGGGATCCTGGACGACCTCATCGTCTACCGGCTCGATGACCAGGACTACCTGGTCATCGTCAACTGCGGCACCCGCGCAAGCGACGTCGCCTGGCTTGACGCGCACCGCCAGGGCCGTACCACGGTCACCGATATCAGCCAGGGCCGTTCCATCGTCTCGGTCCAGGGGCCGCTCGCGGCCCGCGTACTGGAGCAGATGCTCGATGCGAAGGTCGCCGGGCTCTCGCGGTTCGGCATCGCGCCCGTCCGGCACATGGGCCCTGAGGCGTGCATCGCCCGCACCGGCTACACGGGCGGCGATGGGTTCGAGCTGTTCCTCCCAGACGCCCACGCCAAACGGCTGTGGGATGCCGTCCTGAGCGCCGCCCAGCCGCTCGGGGCTCGGCCGGTCGGGCTCGGCGCCCGGGACACCCTCCGGGTCGAGGCCGGGCTGCGGCTGTACGGGACCGACATGGACGCGGCGACCAGCCCCTTCGAGGTGGGGCTGGAGTGGACGGTGGCGGCCAACAAACCGGACTTCATCGGCAAGGACGCCATCCTGAAGCAGAAGCGGGAGGGGCTGACCAGGCGCTTCGTCGGGTTTGAGCTCGCGCAGGGCCCGATCCCGCGCAGCGGGACGGACCTGGAGGTTGGGGGGCGGATCGTCGGCAAGGTCACCAGCGGGACCTACAGCCCGGTCCTCAACAAGCCGCTCGGCATGGGCTACGTGGAGCCGGCGTGCGCGGCGCCGGGCACCACGCTGACGATGACGGTCCGGAACCAGCGGTACGCGGCCGCCGTGGTCAAGCTGCCCTTCTGGAAAGGCCAGGCGAAACCCCAACTGGAGCATGCGCCCTGATGCAGGTCCCGGCGGAGTTGCGGTATACCAAGACGCACGAATGGATGCGGCAAGACGCCAACAACGAGGCGGTGGTCGGGATCACGGCCCACGCGCAGGAGGAGCTGCGGGACGTGGTGTTCGTGGAGCTGCCGAAGGTCGGCCAGGCGGTGAAGCAGGGCGAGCCGTCGGCGGTCATCGAGTCGGTCAAGGCGGCCTTCGACATCTACGCCCCCGTCTCAGGCACCGTGAGCCGCGTCAACGAGGCGGTGGCGAACACGCCCCAGCTCGTCAACCAGGATTGCTACGGGAAGGGGTGGCTCTTCGCGATCACTCCGACTGCGCCGGCTGAGACGGCGTCGCTGCTGTCGTCGGAAGCGTATGAAAAGCAGATTAAAGCATAAGGTCTGTGAATGTCCGCGAATATCCCGGGGACAGGTCCATTTTTCCCTGACGGGACGCCGGGAAAAATAGACCAGTCCCCGCGTTGAAATGGACTACGCCCCGAACACGGACACCCAACTTGAGGAGATGCTCCGCGCCATCGGGATGGGCTCGTTCGAGGAGCTCATCAGCGCGGTGCCGGCGGAGCTCCATGCGCGCGAGCTGGACGTGCCGGCGGGGCTGGCCGAGCCACAGGTCATCGCGCTCGGGGAGGAGCTGGCCGGGCGCAACCGCGCGCTCACCGAGATGGTCTCGTTCCTCGGGGCGGGCTGCTACGCGCACCTCATCCCGACGGTGGTGGACGCCCTCTCGGCCAGGGGCGAATGGCTGACGCCCTACACCCCCTATCAGGCGGAGGCGAGCCAGGGGACGCTGCAGGCGATCTATGAGTTCCAGACCATGGTGTGCGAGCTCTTCCAGATGGACCTCGCCAACGCCTCGCTCTACGACGGCGCCTCCAGCGTCGCGGAGGCGGCGCTGCTGGCGCTCCGGGCGACCGAGCGCTCCCGCATCCTCGTCTCCGAGGCGGTGCACCCGCATGCTCGCGAGACGCTCGCGACCTACCTGATCGGCTCGCCGGCGACCCTGCAGGAGATCCCCACGGTCAACGGGGTCACGGACCTCGAGGCGCTGGGCAAGGCGCTGCGGGACGACGTCGCGTGCGTCATCCTCCAGCAGCCGAACGTGTTTGGGTGCCTTGAGCCGATGGGGCAGGCGGGTCATCTGGCGCACCGGATCGGGGGGCTCTTCATCGCGTCGGTCTACCCGATCAGCCTGGGCCTGCTCCAGCCGCCGGGCGCCTACGGCTCGGACATCGCGGTCGCCGAGGGGAGGTGCCTCGGCAGCCCCATGGCGTACGGGGGGCCTGGCCTTGGGCTCTTCACGACGACCGCAGCGCTTCTCCGCAAGGTGCCGGGGCGGCTGGCCGGCTGCACCGTGGACCAGGCCGGGCGGCGCGCGTTCACCCTGACGCTGCAGACGCGCGAGCAGCACATCCGGCGGGAGCGGGCGACCTCGAACATCTGCACGAACGAAGGGTGGCTCGCCCTGCGGGCCACCATCTTCCTGAGCCTGCTCGGGCCCCGCGGGATGCAGGAGCTGGCCCGGCTCAACCTCGAGAAGGCGCACTACGCGCGCGAGCGGCTGCGGGAGATCCCCTGGATTCGTTCGGCGTTCGACCAACCGGTGTTCAACGAGTTCACGCTGCAGTTCGATGCGGCGCATCCGGTGGAAACGGTCAACCGGCGGCTGGCGGCGGAGGGGTTCGTGGGCGGCTTCCCGCTCGCCGAGTGGTATCCGACGATGCCGCAGGCGTCGCTCTGGTGCGTGACGGAGCTCATCGGGAAGCCCTCCATCGACCGGCTCATCGACGTGTTGACACGATCGGGGTGATGTCCATGTCCGGCCCGTTGATCTTCGAGCGGTCCGTTCCGGGACGGCGCGGCTATGCCGTGCCCCCGGGCGACGTGCCCGCCGTGCCCCCGGGCGACGTCCTGCCTGAGGACCACCTGCGCGCCGCTCCCCCGCGCCTGCCGGAGGTCGCGGAATTCGACGCGGTCCGGCACTACACCCGGCTCTCGCAGGCCAACTTTTCCGTCGACACCCACTTCTACCCGCTGGGGTCCTGCACGATGAAGTACAACCCGAAGCTCAACGAGCGCATCGCCGCGCTGCCGGGATTTGCGTGGCTGCACCCGCTGCAGCCGGCCGCCCAGGCGCAGGGCATCCTCCAGCTGCTCTACGAGCTGGAGCAGCTCCTCTGCGCCATCACCGGCATGGCGGCGTTCACGCTGCAGCCGGCCGCGGGCGCCCAGGGGGAGCTGGCCGGGCTGAAGATCATCGCGGCCTACCACCGGCGCAAGCGTCGGGCGCGGTCCACGATCCTGATCCCCGACTCGGCCCATGGGACCAACCCGGCCTCGGCGGCGCTGTCCGGCTTCACCGTGATCCAACTGAAGTCCGGCCCGGACGGGCTCATCGACCTGCGGGAGCTCCGGCGCAAGCTGACGAAGGACGTCGCCGCGCTGATGCTCACCAATCCGAACACGCTGGGGCTCTTCGAGCGGGAGATCAAGACGATCGCGGCGCTCCTGCACGAACAGGGGGCGCTGGTCTACATGGACGGCGCGAACATGAACGCGCTGCTGGGGATCTCGCGCCCCGGCGACATGGGGGTGGACCTGCTTCAACTGAATCTCCACAAGACGTTCTCCACGCCGCACGGGGGCGGCGGGCCCGGGGCCGGCCCGGTGGGGGTCGCAAAGGCGTTGGAGGATTTCCTGCCGGTCCCGCGCGTGCGCAAGGTGGGCACGCGGTTCCGGTGGGAGGCGCGGGGCCGGGCGACGGTCGGCCGCGTCCACGGGTTTTACGGCAACGTCGGGGTGCTGGTCCGGGCGTACGCGTACATCCGGACGCTCGGCCGCGAGGGCCTCGCGCGCGCCAGCCGCGCGGCGATCATCAACGCGAACTACCTCAAGGTGCGGCTCCAGGACACGTTCCCGGTGCCGTTTGACGACCACTGCCTGCACGAGTTCGTCGTGACGCTCAAGGCGCTCCGGGCCCGCGGGATCAGCGCGGGGGACGTGGCGAAGCGGCTGCTCGATTACGGGTGCTATGCGCCGACGGTGTACTTCCCGCTCATCGTGGAGGAGGCGCTGATGATCGAGCCGACAGAGACGGAGTCGAAGGAGACGCTGGATGAGTTCGCGCAGGCGCTGCGCGCCATCGCCCACGAAGCGCAGCACAATCCGGAGCTGGTGCGGCGCGCGCCCCAGCGCATGGTCGTGGACCGCGTGGACGAGGTGAAGGCCGCGCGCGAGCCGAACCTCCGCTGGGTGGAGCCGGACCCATCCGTGCAGGCCGCGGGCTCCAAGCCGCACGCGGCGCCACCGTTGGGCAGCGGGTGACGCGGTCCGGGGTGGGACGCGGCAGGACCCGCTGCCCTTGATGGAGTAGCGATGAGTTCTGAGTGGCGAATCATCGTGGACGGGCCGCGGCCGGCCGCAGAGCAGATGGCGCGCGACGAGGCGCTGGCGCAGGAGGCCGCCGCCGCGGTGCGGTTCTATCGGTGGGCGCCGCCGGCCGTCTCGCTGGGATGGAAGCAGCCGCGTCCCGAGTGGCTCCAGCCGGCTCGATGGGCTGCGGCGGGGGTGATGGTCAAGTTTGGCGGGTGCCGCGGGGTGGCGCAGCGGCAGGA
>JAHFGZ010000011.1:17971-28791 GCA_023247155.1 Candidatus Omnitrophota bacterium | reverse complement strand
GTGTCCATCGTTTACGGCTAGGACTACCAGGGTATCTAATCCTGTTTGCTCCCCTAGCTTTCGCACCTCAGCGTCAGAAATGAGCCAGCGAGCCGCTTTCGCCACTGGTGTTCCTCCCGATATCTACAGATTTCACCCTTACACCGGGAATTCCGCTCGCCTCTCTCATCCTCAAGTCCTGCAGTCCCCCGCCACCTGCTCCGGTTGAGCCGGAGCATTTCAGGCAGGGCTTACGGGACCGCCTACGTGCCCTTTACACCCAGTAAATCCGAGCAACGCTTGCCACCTCCGTATTACCGCGGCTGCTGGCACGGAGTTAGCCGTGGCTTTCTCTCGAGGTACCGTCACTTCCCGCCCACTGTTCGCAGGCGAGATCTTCGTTCCTCGTAACAGCGGTTTACGACCCGAAGGCCTTCATCCCGCACGCGGCGTCGCATGGTCAGGCTTTCGCCCATTGCCAAATATTCTCGACTGCAGCCTCCCGTAGGAGTCTGGGCAGTGTCTCAGTCCCAGTGTGGCTAACCGCCCTCTAAGGCTAGCTACCCGTCAAATGCCTTGGTAGGCCGTGACCCTACCAACTAGCTGATGGGACGCAGGTCCCTCCTCAAGTGATGGCAACCTTGCGGTCGAGGCCATCTTTCCTCGCAGGATCATGCGACCCCGCGAGCACATGCGGTATTAGCCCGTCTTTCGTCGGGTTATCCCACGCTTCAGGGCAGGTTACCTACGCGTTACGCACCCGTTTGCCGCTATCTCCTTGCGGAGATCGCTCGACTTGCATGCCTTATCCACGCCGCCAGCGTTCGCTCTGAGCCAGGATCAAACTCTCCGTCAACATAACGCACTGTTGAGGTGAATCGATCCGGTGAAACCCCAGTGTTGACTGGGGGTAGGCAGCATCTCTGAATTGTCAAAGAGCGACGAAAAAAAGCAAAACAAGAGCGCCCTCTTTCGAAGGCGCTCTGCAAACCTTCCAAAGAAGTTCTTGGGTCGTGCCTGAATTATCAACCTAGCTGTTCACGCCTGATCCGTCCTTTCGCAGGCGACGCTATCCTAGCACCCGCCCGGATGGTTGTCAAGCGGGGAGTTGGTCGGCGGACCGGGTTACAGGTTTTTGAGAATCCATACCAGGCCCAGGGCCACCCCAGAGGTGGACGTCACGATGACCAGCGCCCGATAGAGACGCTGCCCCGTCACGCTGGCCCGCCGGTAGAATCGGCCCACGACGTAGCCATACGAGCCCATGGTGAAGGCGCAGCCCAGGCTGAAGAGGCCGATATAGAGGTAGGCGAGCCACGTCGTGCTGATGAGCGTAATCGGAATCAGGATGAACACTTCGGCCGTGCCGGATGCCCCATGCACCACGCCAACAAGCGTGGGGGCGAACCGATGGACATGGCCCCGTCCCGGTTCGTGCGAGTGGGGATGGATGTGTTCCTTGTGGAGGTGGGCATGCCGATGGGTGTGGCGGCGTTCTTGCCACAGCAGCGCCAGCCGCCAGAGGCCTAACAGAATCAAGGTCACCCCTACCGCTAACTCGGCGTACCGCTCAAACTCCGGATCGAATTTCAGATGCAGGATGAGGATGAGCGAGCCCAGGGCCAGCACCGTCATCGCATGCCCCAGCGCCCAGCGGACGCCGAACCAGGCGCTTTTGAGTGGGTCCGGCTCGAGCGAGATGAAGTGGGTGACGGCCGCCACGTGGTCGCGGTCGAAGGCGTGCCGCATGCCAAGGACAAGCCCCGTCAACAGCAACAGGACCGACTGGAAGAGCATCGTCGGAGAGCCAGCGGTCGGATCCATCGGCGGGCTCAGCCGGTGTGGCGCATCCCGGCCGCGATGCCGTTGATGGCGAGCGCCAGCGCGCGGCTCACCTGCCGGCGGGCGCGCGGGTCCCGCGCCTGCCGTCGCTGCCTCAGGAAGCGCACCTGGAGCAGGCTGATCGGGTCCACGTACGGGTTGCGCAGCCGGATCGCGTTCTTGAGCACGTAGTTGGCGTCCAGCAGCTCGCGCTGCCCCGTGATGGCCAGCACCGCCGCGCGCGAGCGCCGGTACTCCCCCTCGATCTCGGCGAAGATCCGCCGGCCCAGCGAGCGCGGGCGGACGAGCGCAGCGTACTGCGCTGCGATCCGCATGTCCGCCATGCCCAGGCTCATCTGGATGAACTCCAGCATGACGTGGAACCACGGGAACTCCCGGTACATCCGCCGGAGCGTGCCGAGGCCGTCCAGACGCCCCTGGAGGAACTGCTCGATGGCCGAGCCGAACGGAAACCAGCTCGGCAGGAGGTGGCGGCTCTGGACCCAGCTGAACACCCACGGGATCGCGCGGAGGTCTTCGATCCGAGCGGAACGGACTGTCCTGAGCGAGCCCCGCCTGTCGGCGGGGCGAGTCGAAGGACGCGAGCCGATGCGGAACTCGCTGATGGCGTCGATCGGGGTCGCCTGCTCGAAGTACCGCACGAAGGCCGCGTCGTCGTAGACGACCCGCCGGTAGCGCCACCAGGCGGCCTGGGAGATCGCCTCCATCGCCTCCTCCCACTCCGCCAGTTGGGCGGGCGGCTTGGGCTCGAGGAGCATCGTCTCCAGCACCGCGGAGAGGGCAAGCTCCAGGTTGCGCATCGCCATCAGCGGGTTGGCGTACTTCGCCGCGATCACCTCGCCCTGCTCGGTGATCTTGATGCGTCCCTCGAGCGTGCCCCGCGGCTGCGCGAGGATCGCCTGGTGCAGCGGCCCCCCGCCCCGCCCGATGGTGCCCCCGCGTCCGTGGAAGAGCTGCAGGCGCACGCGGTGCGCCTTCGCCACCGCATGGAGCCGCCGCTGGGCCTGGTAGAGCTCCCAGTTCGCGGTGAAGAAGCCGCCGTCCTTGTTCGAGTCGGAATAGCCGAGCTGGATCTGCTGGAACTTGCCGCGGGCCCTGAGGTAGTGCCGGTAGACCGGGTGCCGATAGAGCGTGCGCATGGTCTCATGGGCGCGCCGCAGGTCGTCGATGCCCTCGAAGAGCGGCACGAGGTTCACCCCGCACCACCAGCCCCGCGTCGTGCGCCGGAAGAGGTCGGCCTGCTGGAAGAACCAGAGCACCGTCAGCACGTCGCTGGGCTCGTGGGTCATGCTGATGATGTAGCTGTCGATGGCGTCGGCATCGACGCGCTCGAGGTGCTCCGCCATGACCTGGAAGGTCCGGATGGCCTCGCGCGCTTCCGGGGCGACGTGCCGGAGCAGTTCCACGTAGCGCGGCTGGATCAGCAGCCGGTCGAGGAGTGCCGCGCGCTCCGATTCGCTCATCGCCCGCGGGTCGCCGGGCGAGAGCTCGTGCGCGCGGACGAGCTCCGCGAACGCCTCCAGGTGCCGTTGGCTGTGCTCCCGCACGTCGAGCCGCGTGAACGAGAACCCGAAGAGCGAGACCTGGAGGATGAGCTTGGCCACCTCCTGCTGCGCCACGGAGTCGGCCCGGTGGCGCAGCAGGCTGCGCTCGATGAGCCGGAGGTCCCGCTGGAACGGTTCGGCGCTGTCGTAGCCGTCCTCCGCGGGCTCCGAGGCGTACCGGAACATCTGCCGCACGCGGTGCATCATGATGGCGAGCTTCTGGCGGTAGGGCTGGTGCGGGAACTTCGCGTCCAGCGACTCCACGAGCGCCGGGAAGCTGCGCCGGTCGACCGCCAGGGAGCGCAGGAACGCCGGGAGCATCCGGCACAGCTGCCCGGACTGGGTCAGCTGGTCCTGGAGCCGCTCCAGCGACCTGAGGTAGTTGGCGAGGATCGCCTGCCGGTAGCGGCCGAGCGCCCACCGCAGCGACTCGTGCGTCACGTTGGGGTTGCCGTCCTTGTCGCCGCCGATCCAGCTGCCGAACCGCACCAGGGGAGCCAGCGGCATGGACCGGCCGTAGGCCCGCTCCACCTCATGGCGGAACGCCATGACGACGTCTGGCAACGCGTCGTACAGGACCGAGGAGAGGTAGTAGAGCCCCTGCTCCACCTCATCCTGGATGGTGGGGCGGTTCGGCCGCAGCTCGTCCGTCTGCCACAGGCTCATGATCTGCTCCAGGAGCTCCCGGGTGATCGCCCGCTCGTCCTTCGGGGCCTGGTAGAGGAGCTGGCGCTTCATGAGCAGGTCCCAGATGGCGCGGTGCTTCGTCAGGATGGTCGGCGGCAGCGCCTGTGTCGGATGGGCGGTCAGCACGAGCACGATGGAGAGGTCCGCCGAGCGCCGGATGAGCGTGTCGATCGGCACCTGGGCGGCGTGGAGCCGGTGGACGACGTCCTCGATGGAGCCGCGCTGGGGATGGAACCCCGGCAGGCTCTCGTAGTGGCGCTTGCGGCGCAGCCGGTGGTGCTCCTCGGCGATATTGACCAGTTGGAAGTAGACCGAGAAGGCGCGGATGATCTTCTCGGCCGCCGGCGGCGGCAGCCGGTCGAGGAGACGGCGCAGGGCGGCGTCAGCGCGCCCGCCCCGGCCCGTGCGCCGGAGCCTGATCGCCAGGCGGCGGATGCGCTCCTCGGTGTCGAAGAAGGCGCGGCCCTCCTGGTGGATCAACACCTGCCCCAGGAGCTCCCCGAGGAAATGGACGTCGCGGGCGAGCGGCGCCAGCTTCTCCTGCTGGGATTCGACGGCGGGTCTCATCGCGCGTGTTCGAGCTGGTCGAGGATAGCGGAATAGTCGAGGTCGTTCTTGCCCGCGGCCGCCGCTTGCGCGAACAGGGCTTCGATCGCGCGGGTGATGGGCAGCACGGCGCCGGCCTCCTCAGCCAATTCGTCTATGAGCCGCAGGTCCTTGTGCATGTGCTTCAGCGCAAAGTGCGCCGCGAAGTCCCGCTGTGCCATGGTCCCGCCCTTGCTCCGGTACCAGGGCGAGCGGAAGGTGCTGGCTTCCAGCACCTCGAAGTACCGCTGGGGATCGAGGCCCGCGCGCTCAACGAGCAGCAGCCCCTCCGCGAAGCCCGCCGCGAGGTGCGCCAGCATCAGATTGGTCGCCAGCTTGAGGGCCGAGCCCATCCCGACCCCGCCGGCGTGGATGATGGTCTTGCCCATCGCCGCGAGAACCGGCCGGCACCGCTCCAGGGTGGTCGGGAGCCCGCCGACGAGGATGACCAGCGTCCCCTCGGTGGCCGGCCCCTTCGAGCCCACGACCGGCGCATCGAGGAACTCCGCCTGCTTCGTCGTCACCGCTCCCGCGAGCTTGCGCGAGGTGGACGGCGAGACGGTGCTCATATCGATGAGCATCGAGCCGGAGCGCAGGCCCGCCAGGGCGCCGTCCGGGCCGAGGACGACCGTTTCGACATCCTGTGGTTGCGAGACCATGGTGATGACGATGTGCGCCTCAGCCGCCACCTGCGCCGGCCCCTTCCCCGCCTTGGCGCCGAGGCGCAGGAGCGGTGTCATCTTCGACGCGGTCCGGTTCCAGACAGTGAGCGGGAACCCCGCCTTGGCGAGGTGCATCGCCATCGGCGTCCCCATGGTGCCCAGACCTAAAAATCCGACGCGCGGGTGCGGCATGGAATGAACGGATGCGATGAAACGCGACGCTAGGATAGCGGCTTTGGAGAGAGGTTGTCAATGGAAGCGAAAGCTCAAGATGTCGCCGTCTTCCACGACGTACGCCTTCCCTTTGAGGTTCGCCTTGCCCGCCGCCGCCACGGCCTGCTCGCTGCCCAGCGCCATGAGGTCGTCGTAGCGCATGTGCTCGGCTCGGATGAAGCCTCGCTCGATGTCGGAATGGATCACCCCGCCGGCCTGGGCGGCCGACGCGCCCCGTCGCACCGTCCACGCACGGACCTCGTCCTCCCCGACGGTGAAATACGAAATCAGGCCGAGCGCCTCGTAACTGACCCGCGTCAGGCCGTCAATGGCGGACTCCGCGATGCCCAGGTCCTTCAGGAACGCGTCCCGCTCAGCCGGTTCCTCCAGCTGCATCAGCTCTTCCTCGATTCTCGCCGACACCTGGACGCCATGGGCCTGCCGGCCGGCCAGGTGGTGGGTGGCCGCCTCCAGCAGGCGGCGGTCCTGAACCGCCTCTTCCCCGACGTTCAGAATGACGAGCAGGGGTTTGGTCGTCAAGAGGGGCGCGCCGCTCAGAAGCGTCCGCTCCTCAGCCGCAAGGGAGAGGGTGCGCAGGGGCGCGCTGTCGTTGAGGTGGGCCTGCAGGCGGGTCAGCAGGGCGTGTTCCTGCGACCGGTCAACGCCGCCCCGCCTCCCCTGCTCCTTGACGATGCGCTCCAGCCGCTTCTCCACGAACAGCAAATCGTTGAGGAGGAGCTCCGCCTCGATCATCTGCAGGTCCCGCAGCGGGTCCACCGATCCCTCGAGATGGAACACCCGCTCATCGCCAAACGCCCGCACGACCGCGGCGAGCACATCCACGAGCGCCAGGGCGCTGAGGAGCTCGCGGTTCTTCGCCGAGTCCCTGGTCAAATCCGGCATCAGGAGGTACTGGATGGTGGCCGGGGTGACCTTCTTCGGATGGTACAGGGCCGCCAGGCGCTCAAGCCGAGGGTCCCGGACAGGGCAGATGCCTGGCATCACGTCGCCGGCGGCGTAGGAGGCGGCGTGCGCGTCCACGCCCGTTAAGAGACGCAGCAGCGTTTTCTTCCCCGCCTGGGGCAGTCCGATCAATCCGACTTGCATCCGGAGGGGCGGCGGGTGCGGGCGGCGCGGAGGTAGTCGCGGTTGAGCTGGGCGATGAACTGGACATGGATGGACTTGGGGCAGGCGGCCATGCACTCGTAGTGGTTGGTGCAGTGGCCGAAGCCTTCCTGGTCCATCCGCTCGACCATGTCGAGCACACGTCGTGCCCGCTCAGCCTGGCCCTGGGGGAGCTTGGCGAGATGGGAAATCTTGGCGGCGACGAAGAGCATGGCGGAGGCGTTGGGGCAGGCGGCGACGCACGCGCCGCAGCCGATGCAGGCGGCGGCGTCCATCGCCTCCTCCGCGTCCCGCTTCGGCACCGGAATCGAGTTGGCTTCGGGCGCGCCGCCGGTGTCGACGGAGATGTAGCCGCCGGCCTCGATGATGCGGTCGAAGGCGCTGCGGTCCACGACGAGGTCCTTGATGACGGGAAAGGCCCGAGCGCGCCAGGGCTCGATGGTGATGGTCTCGCCGTCTTTGAAGTGCCGCATGTAGAGCTGGCAGGCGGCGACGGCCGGCTGGGGCCCGTGCGCGAACCCGTTGATCATCATCGCGCAGGAGCCGCAGATGCCCTCGCGGCAGTCGTGGTCGAAGGCGATGGGGTCGACGCCTCGCCGCTGGAGCTCGTCGTTCACCAAGTCCAACATCTCGAGAGCTGACAGGTCCGGGCTGACGTCCTTCGCCTCGTACATCTCGAAGCGCCCGGCATCCGCCGCGTTCTTCTGGCGCCAGACCCGTAACGTGAAGTTCATCCCACCACCTGGCTGCGTCCCGCCCGCCGGCGGGACCCGCAGCGGGTCACCGCTGACGGCATCAAGACCCACCATCCGCTGCGGCCGCGGCGACCTGGGCAAATGGGCGTCATGGTGTCGCCGCGACAGCCAGGTGGTGGGATCATCTGTAGCTGCGCTCGCTCAAGGGAACGGCCTCGAACGTGAGCGGCTCGCGGTGGAGAACGGGGGGCTGGCCGTCGTCCGCGAACTGCCAGGCCGCCACGTAGCAGAACCGCGCGTCGTCCCGCTTGGCCTCGCCGTCGGAACTCTGATGCTCCACCCGGAAATGCCCCCCGCACGATTCCTCGCGATGGAGCGCATCCCGGCACATGAGCTCCGCGAACTCCAGGAAATCGGCGACCCGGCCGGCTTTCTCAAGCGCCTGGTTCAGCTCTTCCCCGCCGCCCAGGACCGCCACGTCCTTCCAGAACGCTTCCCGGATGCGCGGGATCTCCGCCAGGGCGCGGGTGAGCCCCTGCGCGCTTCGCGACATGCCGCACTCGTCCCACATGAGCTTGCCGAGCTGCCGGTGGAACGCATCGACGGTCCGCGTGCCCCGCACGCCCAGCAGCCGCTGGGTGCGCTCCTCCACCTCGCGCCGCGCGGCCGCAAAGGCCGGGTGCGCGGCGCTGCCCCGCCGGCCGGCGGGGCGCCCGGCGAGGTGGTCGGCCACGGTGAGCGGCACGATGAAGTAGCCGTCCGCCAACCCCTGCATCAGGGCGCTGGCCCCGAGCCGGTTGGCCCCGTGGTCGGAGAAGTTGGCCTCGCCGATGACGAACAGGCCGGGGATCGTGCTCATCAAGTGGTAGTCGACCCACAGCCCGCCCATCGCATAGTGGGGCGCAGGGGAGATGCGCATCGGCGCCGCATAGGCGTCTTCATCCGTGATCTCCTGGTACATGTCGAAGAGGTTGCCGTAGCGCTCCTCGATCGTCTTGCGGCTCAGCTTCCGGATCGCGTCGGCGAAATCCAGATACACCCCCTGCCCGCCCGGCCCGATCCCCCGGCCCTCATCGCAGACCGCCTTGGCCGCCCGCGAGGCGATATCACGCGGCGCGAGGTTGCCGTAGCTGGGATAGCGGCGCTCCAGATAGTAGTCCCGCTCGGCCTCGGGGATCTCGGCCGGGGGGCGCGTGTCGCCCTGCCGGTTCGGCACCCAGATGCGCCCGTCGTTGCGCAGCGACTCCGACATCAGCGTGAGCTTGGACTGGTAGTGGCCTGCCATCGGGATGCACGTCGGGTGGATCTGCGTGAAGCAGGGGTTGGCGAACCACGCCCCGCGCCGGTGCGCCCGGTAGGTCGCGGTGACGTTGCAGCCCTTCGCGTTGGTGGAGAGGAAGTAGACGGTGCTGTAGCCGCCCGTGGCCAGCACGACCGCGTCGCCGGCGCAGGCCTGGACCTCGCCCGAGACGAGGTCCCGGACCACGATGCCGCGCGCCTCGCCATCGGCGACGACGAGGTCGAGCATCTCGGTCCGCGGGTGCACCCGCACGCGGCCCGCCTGCACCTGGCGCATCATGGCCTGGTAGGCGCCGAGGAGGAGCTGCTGTCCGGTCTGCCCCCGCGCGTAGAACGTGCGGCGGACCTTCACGCCGCCGAAGGAGCGGTTGGCGAGGTAGCCGTCATACTCGCGGGCGAATGGCACGCCCTGGGCCACGCACTGGTCGATGATGGCATTGCTGATCTGCGCCAGCCGATAGACGTTGGCCTCCCGCGAGCGGAAATCGCCTCCCTTGATCGTGTCATGGAAGAGCCGCTCGATGCTGTCGTCGTCCTTGGGGTAGTTTTTCGCCGCGTTGATGCCGCCCTGGGCCGCAATGCTATGGGCGCGGCGCGCGCTGTCCTGGAAGCAGAACGCTTCGACCTGGAACCCCCGCTCCGCCAGCGTGGCGGCGGCGGACGCGCCCGCCAGCCCGGTGCCGACGATGATGACCCGGTAGCCCTGCGCCGCTGAGGGGTCAAGCGTTCTCAGCGCCTTGCGGCGGGCATCCCACTGCTGGGGCAGCGGGCCCGGCGGAATCTTGGGGTCGAGGGTCATCCCACCAACCCCAACAGGATGGCGAGCGGAATCGAGACGTAGCCAATGAAGAGCGCGAACGACAGCAGCCGGCCGGCCAGGGCCCAGAGCCGGATGGTGCGCTCATGGGTCAGCCCCAGCGTCTGCGCCGCGCTGCCGATGCCGTGGTTGAGATGGAAGCACACGGCGGCCATCCCGAGGACGTAGGCAAACGCGATGGGAGGTTGCTGGAAGCTCAGGACCACCATCGCATAGACGTCATGGCGGCCGAGCGCGTCGGTCGCGCGGGAGAACTCCGGATGGGCCGTGCGAAAGGTGAAGTGGAGCAGGTGGTAGACGAGGTAGGCCAGGACGAGGAAGCCGGAGAGGAGCATCGTCCGCGCGGCGAGCGTCGTCTCGGCCGAGCGCTGCAGCCGGTAGCGCTGCGGCCGCGCCCGCCGGTTCTCGATGGCAAGCTGCACCGAGGTCGCGATGTGGACGGCGACCGCCGCCAGCAGGAACAGCCGCGCGCCCCACAGGAGCGCCGGGACATGGCGGAGCTTCTCCGCATACGCGTTGAGCGCCGATGGCCCGCCATAGATGAGGAGGTTGCCCGCCAGATGCGCCATGACGAAGCCGACCAGCACGAGGCCGCTGGCCGCCATGAGCGCCTTCTTGCCGATGGAGGAACGGAGAAACCATAGACCCGGTACCATGTTTATGTCGGAGCCGGCACGCCCGCTGCCCGGAACGCGCGCCGGCGCTCGGCGCACTTGTTGCACCGGCCGCAATGGCGGCGGCCCTGCGGCCGCAGGCACGAGAAGGTCAGCGCCCACGGGACGTCCGGCATCGAGCGGATCAGCGCGGGCTTCGTCAACCGGCGCAGGGGCGCCAGCACCCGGATCGGGCGGCGCAGCGCTCGGGAGAGGCAGGCGGCCATCTCGCGGAAGAAGCGCGGCGAGGCGTCACCGAAGGGGTTGCCCGCGAGCGTGCCGAGGGCGATCGTCGTGATGCCCCGACGGACGCAAACGATAGCGGCATGGGTGAGCAGCAGGACGTTGCGGCCGGGCAGGTAGACCGCGGCGTCCACGCTGGCCGCGCCAGGGACGCGGCGGCCGGTCAGGCCCCAGTGGGCGCCGTACGTGGAGCGCACCGGGACGTCCAGCACCTGGAGCGTCAGGAGGCGCGGCGATCGGACCGACCGGAGGAAGCGCTGGAGCCAGTACAGCTCAGCCACCTCCCACACGAGCCCGCACCGGAGGTAGAGCGGAGCGACCCGGCCTCCTGCCTTGAGGCAGCGGATGAGGAGCGCCACGCTGTCGATTCCGCCGCTGACGAGAACGCATGTGGGTGTTGGGCGTCTGGGCATTCATCAGGCGAGGATGCATGGTGAGCCTAACAAACCGTCGTGGAAAAGTCAACCGACGCCGTG
>JAHFGZ010000011.1:16722-17871 GCA_023247155.1 Candidatus Omnitrophota bacterium | reverse complement strand
ACCGACGCCGTGCTATACTGGCCGGCGCAATGCCCGGCCAGCAGCTCTACGCGCGGAAACAGGCGCTCGTCGACCGCGGCTACCAGCTGCGGTTCGCCGCCCGCCTCTTCGGCGTGGTCCTGGCGGTCGCCGTGGGGAGCTCCCTCGTCTCCTCGGTCCTCGTCTGGCAGAACATGCACCTGCCGGAGCAGGAGTCCAACCCGCTGGTGGTCGTCGCCCTGGTGGCCATCGCTTCCACCCTGCTCATCGAGCTGCTGCTGGCGATCCCGCTGATCTCCCTCCTGGGCATCCGGCAGAGCCATCGCATCGTCGGACCCATGCACCGCATCATGCGGACCCTCGAGGCCATCGGCCAGGGGGACTTCTCGCAGCGCGTCCAGCTGCGCCAGGGGGATGCGCTGGAGGATCTTGCCCGGTCGATCAACAAGATGGCCGAGGCGTTGCAGAAGCGGCGATGACCCTTGACGGCCGCGTGGTGCTCGTGACGGGCGGCGCCCGACGGGTGGGGCGCGCCATCGCTCTCGCCCTGGCCGAGCGCCGGGCCCGCGTCGCGTTCTCCTACCGGACCTCCGCGCGGGAGGCCCGCGGGACGCTGGAGGCGCTGCAGCGCCTCGGCGCCGAGGCGCTGGCGGTCCGGGCGGACATGAGCCGGGCCGGCGAGGTGCGCCGCCTCATCGAGCGCGTCGGGCGCCGCTTCGGGCGGCTCGACGTCCTCATCAACAGCGCGGCCACGTTCGACCGGACCCCGTTCGGCGCGCTCTCGGAGCGTGACTGGGATCGCGCGCTCGACGCCAACCTCAAAGGGCCGTTCCTGTGCGCCCTCTACGCCAGTCGCCTCATGCGGGCTCATGGCGGCGGCAAGATGATCAACCTCGCGGACTGGGCTGGGGTGCGCCCGTACCGCGACTACCTGCCCTACTGCGTCTCCAAGGCGGGCGTCCTCGGGCTGACCAGGGCGCTTGCAAAGGAATTGGCGCCGGCCATCCAGGTGAACGCCATCGCGCCCGGGCCGATGTTGCCCCCGGCCGGGATGAGCCGCTCGGCCCGCGAGCGGATCGCCCGGCGCGTCCCGCTCGGGCGCTGGGGCAGCCCGCAGGACATCGTCAACACGGTGCTCTTCCTGATTGAGGGCACCGATTTCATGACCGG
>JAHFGZ010000011.1:14888-16622 GCA_023247155.1 Candidatus Omnitrophota bacterium | reverse complement strand
GGATGAGCCGCTCGGCCCGCGAGCGGATCGCCCGGCGCGTCCCGCTCGGGCGCTGGGGCAGCCCGCAGGACATCGTCAACACGGTGCTCTTCCTGATTGAGGGCACCGATTTCATGACCGGTTCCATCGTCTTCGTCGACGGCGGGCAGCTGATCGCCTGACGGGCCCATGTATGCCGTGATGAAGGTCATTGAGTTCTGCTACGGCCACCGGCTCCTGAACTACCAGGGCAAGTGCCGCTTCCTGCACGGGCACAACGGGAAGGTGGAGATCGAGCTGAGCAGCCGGACACTGGACCGTCGGGGGATGGTGCGGGATTTCGACGAGATCAAACGGGTGGTGCAGGCGTGGATCGACCGGGAGCTGGACCACAAGATGCTGCTGCGCCGCGACGACCCGGTGGCGCCGCTGCTGCGGGAGCGGAACGAGCCGGTCTTCCTGCTCGACGATAACCCGACCGCCGAGGCGATCGCCCGGCTGATCTTCGAGCACACCGCCTCCCAGGGCTTTCCGGTCACCTGCGTCCGGGTCTGGGAGACGGAGCACTCCGTCGCCGCCTATTCCCCCGACACCACAGCCCGCCGGCGCCCAGCCGTCCGGGCCGCGGCGCGCTCGACTACCACCGCCGCGTAACCGACCCCCTCAAGCGCGCGCTTCTTGACCCGGACCCGCACCCATGGGGTGCCAGCCTCGCCGAGCACGAG
This sequence comes from Candidatus Omnitrophota bacterium, assembly GCA_023247155.1. Classification (GTDB taxonomy): domain Bacteria; phylum Omnitrophota; class Gorgyraeia; order Aquiviventales; family Aquiviventaceae; genus JACPAY01. The sequence continues at coordinate 15,918 of JAHFGZ010000011.1, read as the reverse complement.
CGAGGCGATCCCCTCGGCTAGCGTCTCCAGCAGGCGGTAGGGTCGGCCCTGCGCCAGCCGCCGCACCGACTGCACGAGGGCGGCGTAATCCACCGTCGCCTCTACGGCATCCGCGGCCGCCGCGGCCGCCGCGTCGATGGCGAGCTCCAGGTCGACCCACGCGGTCTGGGGGGCGGCCCGCTCCCAGTCATGGACTCCGAGCCGGCACTCGACGGTGATGTCCTGCAGGCTCAGCGTGTCAGCCATCTGCTGCGGCGGTCGCCGCCGCCAAGAGCTCGTTGAGGATCAGCGCCAGGTTCCGCTCCAACCCGCCGCCGTAGCCCTCATGCACGTACACCAGGTTGCCCTGCTGATCCACGATGAAGAGCCGGGGGATGCCGCGCACGTGGTAGCGCGCGCCGACCGCCTGGTCCTGATCCAGGAGGATGGGGGCGGTGAACCGCTTTCCTGCCCATTTCCGCGCGGCCTCGGGGGACTCGCCCTCGTTAATCAGGAGGACCGCGACACCGCGATCGCGGTACCGCTTGTAGCTCACCTCGAGCGACGGGAGTGAAAACTGGCAGGGGCCGCACCAGGTGGCCCAGAACTCCATGATGACGACGCGCCCCCGGTAGTCCGACAGCTTGACCGGCGGGCCGTCGAGCTGCGGCAGCTCGAAATCGATCGCGGCGACGCCGGGCCTGATGCGCTTCCAATCGGCGCCGATCCCCTGCGACCCGCAGCCGGAGAGGACGCCGAGCATCGCCAGCGCGAGGCAGAGAAAACTTGGGACCGGGTTGCTCTGTCGAGCAGCCAGCGGGACGACTGCAAAAAGTGTCAGACACTTTTCCCGATACGAGACGACAGGTCGAAAAGTGTCTGACACTTTTTGCCTTGTGGCTGCAGCTGTTCGACAGAGCAACCCGGTCTCCTTTTTCATTCTTCCATGGTCGAGATGTCGCCAACGGGCTCGCCGAGGTCCCAGGCGCGCAGGACGCGGCGCATGATCTTCCCCGACCGGGTCTTGGGCACCTTGTCGACGAAGGCGATC
>JAHFGZ010000011.1:0-14788 GCA_023247155.1 Candidatus Omnitrophota bacterium | reverse complement strand
CCTTTTTCATTCTTCCATGGTCGAGATGTCGCCAACGGGCTCGCCGAGGTCCCAGGCGCGCAGGACGCGGCGCATGATCTTCCCCGACCGGGTCTTGGGCACCTTGTCGACGAAGGCGATCTCGCGCGGGGCCGCGTGGGCCGCGAGATTGTTCTTCACGAAGTCGGCGATCTCCTGCTTGAGCTGCTCCGAGGGCTGATGATTCTTGCGCAGCGAGACGAAGGCCTTGATGATCTGCCCGCGCACCGCGTCGGGCTTGCCGATCACCCCCGCCTCGGCCACCGCCGGGTGCGCGACGAGGGCGCTTTCGACCTCGAACGGCCCCACCCGCTCGCCAGCCGTCTTGATGACGTCATCCGCCCTTCCCTGGTACCAGATATAGCCGTCCGCATCCTTGTATGCGGTGTCGCCGCTCACGTACCAACCGGGGATGCGGAAGTACTCCTGGTACTTCGCGGGGTTGCGCCAGATCTCCTTCATCATCGACGGCCAGCCCGGCTTGACCACAAGGTGGCCGAGCTGCCCCGGCGGCAGCTCCTTGCCCTGGTCGTCCACCACCGTCGCATAGGTGCCGGGAAACGGCTTGCCGGTGCACCCGATGGGGAACTCCGAGCTTCGGTAGTTGCAGATGAGCTGCATGCCGGTTTCGGTCATCCACCAGGTCTCATGCGGCGCCAGGCCGGTGATCTTCTTGACCCACTTCAGCGCCCCAGGGTTGAGCGGCTCCCCAACGCTGCAGATGTGTCGGAGGCTCTTGAGGTCGTACCGCTTGGGGATCGCCTCGCCCGCCGACATGAGCATCCGATAGGCGGTCGGCGCGCTGTACCACATGGTCACCTTGTAGCGTTGGATGGTTTCGTACCAGCGGTCCGGGTCGAAGCGCCCGCCGATCACGACGCTGGAGATCCCCAGCGTCCACGGCCCATAGATGCCGTAGGACGTTCCTGTCACCCACCCTGGATCTGCGGTGCACCAATATTGGTCGTCGTCCCGCAGGTCGAGCGCCCACTTGCTGGTCTGGTAGTGCCCCACCATCGCGTACTGCCGGTGGAGCGCCCCCTTGGACTTCCCGGTCGAACCGGAGGTGTAGTGGATGATGAGTCCCTCGTCGGCGGTGAGCCACTCCGGCTCCACCCAGTCCGGGGCGTTGGCCGTGGCCTGCTCGTAGCTCACCTCGTTCGGGGCAAGCGGCCCGGAGGCCCCGACGAGGATGAGCCGCTTCAGTGTCGGCAGCTTCTTGAGCGGGATGCGGCCCTTGAGGGCGGGCGAGGTGACGCAGACGACCGCCTCGCTGTCCCCCAATCGGTCCTCGACCGCCTGCTCCATGAACGCCTCGAAGAGCGGCACCGGGATGGCGCCGAGGCGGTTGATGCCGAGGATGGCGATGTAGAGCTCCGGGGTGCGCGGCAGGAACGTCCCCACGCGGTCGCCCTGCTTCACGCCGAGCTGCCGCAGCGCGTGGGCGAATCGACTCGTGAGCCGCTTGAGGTCCTGGAAGGTGTAGCGCTCATCCCGGCCCGCGTAGTCGGTGAAGGCGAGCGCCACCTTGTCCTTGCGCGGGGAGGCGGCGTGGCGGTCCACCGCCTCGTGGACCACGTTCACCTTCCCCGTCTTCGACCAGTCGAACTCCCGCTCGATGGTTGTCCAGTCGAAGGTCTTATAGATGGCGTCGTAGTCCTTGAGGTTGGCGTCGATGGCCTTCGGCTTGCGCTCCCACTCAACGGCGGCCGGCTCCGACGCCGCAAGGCGGGCTGAAGACTCTCCGGATGGCGATGGCATCGGCACCTCCTTTCAGTCGGCGAAGAGGTACGAACGGGGCTGGAGCGGCGAGGGGTTGTTCGCGCGCACGAGGAGCCAGCCGCTGACGAGCAAGAGGAAGGCGCTGGCCGCGGTCCCGGCCGGGAACGGCCACATGACCCAGAGGCCGGCGGCGAGGATATTGACGAGCCCGAGCGGCAGGAAGAACTTCCACGCGAGGCCCATCAGCTGGTCGATCCTCAGGCGCGGCAGCGTGCCGCGGAACCAGACCAGCACGAAGACGAGCGCATAGGTCTTGGCGAGGAACCAGATCCAGGACGGGATCGGCTCGGCACCCCAGAGCGCTCCCGCGCCCGCCATCGCCGCCGCCCCGAGGAGCCGCACCGGCATCGCGAGCAGCCGGGCCGTTCCGACGAGCACGGCCAAAGCCGCGGCCAGCGTCCAGAACGGCACCGGCGGCCCCTGCCATCCGCCGAGGAAGAAGGTCACCGTGAGGGCGCACACGGCGAACGACTCGAGGAACTCCGCCATGTACCACAGGGCGAACTTCATCCCGCTGTACTCGGTGTGGAAGCCGGCGACGAGCTCGGACTCCGCCTCGGGCATGTCGAACGGGGTGCGGTTGACCTCGGCCACCCCGCTGAGGAAGAACAGCAGGCAGCCGACGATCCCCCACGGGGTGAAGACGAACCAGCGTCCGGCCTGCGCGTCGACGATCCCCGCCATGGACAGCGTGCCGGTGACCATGATGACCGCGACGACCGAGAGGACGCCCGGGACTTCGTAGGAGATGATCTGCGCGACCGAGCGCATCGCCCCGATGATGGAGAACTTGCTCCGGGAGGCCCAGCCGCCCATGAAGATCGCGTAGGAGCTGACGGACGAGACCGCGAAGACGTAGAGCAGCCCGACGTTGAGGTCCGCCGCGATGAGGTTGCGCCCGAAGGGCAGCACCGCGAAGAGGAGGACCGCCGGGACCACCGCGAGGATCGGCGCGACGAGGTGGAGCAGCCGATCCGCCCCCTGCGGGACGATGTCCTCCTTGATCAACATCTTCAGCCCGTCGGCCAGCGGCTGCAGCAGCCCGTAGCGCCCCACGCGGGTCGGGCCGAATCGGTTCTGCATCCGGGCGATGAGCTTCCGCTCGATCCACGTGAGGTACATCATGATGACCGGGGCGAGCGCCGCGATGACCCCGATCCGCACCAGGATCGACACCCACGGACGCGCCCACCCTGGGAGCGCGCCGAGGAAGGCGCCGGTGAGCTGCACGAAGAGCTGGTCGAGGGAAGGGGTCATGCCGCCGGGGGCGTTGGGGGTGGCGACGGCGGCGCAGCGGCCTTCTTCGCCTTGGCGGCGAGCCGCGCATCCACCTCGGCCGCCTCCGTGGGCTTGATCTGCTGGAAGTACTCCGCGGATTTCAGCAGCGTCGCCTGGTCATAGACCATGGAGTCGAAGCGGTCCGAGGCGGAGAGCTCATATTGGTTATCCATCTCGATGGCGTCGAAGGGGCAGACGTCCACGCAGATGCGGCAGGACATGCAGATGGACATGTCGATGTCGAACGCGACCGGGTAGGTCCGGCCGTGCGCCTTGAGCGGCCGGCCCTGCGCGTCCTTTGCCGGCCCCACGATGTGGATGCACTGCGGGGGGCACTCCTGCTCGCAGATCTTGCAGGCGACGCAGCGCAGGTTCTCCGGCGTCTGGTCGTAGACGAGGAACGGGAAGTAGCGGAACCGCTCGGCGTGCTGCTGCTTCACGTCGGGATACTGGACCGTCACGAGGCCGTTCGTCGGCGGCAGGCGCAGCGCGCGCAGCAGCCCCCGCCCCCAGGGGTACGTTTCCATGAAGGTTTTCAGGGTAACCCCCATCCCCCGGAGCACACCGCTTCCAATTAGAGCCATGGCAACACCATAACGCAATGCGGAATGCGGAATGCGGAATGCGGAATGACGGGCAGGCTCTTGGGCTGTTCATTCCGCATTCTACACTCCGCATTCCGAATTCGGATCATCGGTCCACCTCGCCCATGACGATGTCCACCGAGCCGAGGATGATGATGACGTCGGCCACCTTGTGGCCGAGGCACATATCCTCGAGCACCGTCAGGTTGATGAAGCTCGGCGCCCGGACGTGGTAGCGGTACGGCTGAGGCGTGCCGTCGCTCACGAGGTAGAAGCCCAGCTCCCCCTTGGGCGCCTCGATCCGCCCGTACGCTTCCCCTTTCGGCGGGCGGAACGTCCGCGGCGCCTTCACGAGCGCCAGCCCCTTCGGGCTGATGGACGGGCTGGCGTCGGAGATCTCCTTCAGCGCCTGCTCCAGGATCTTGACGCTCTCGCGCATCTCCAGGATCCGGACGTAGTAGCGGTCGTACACGTCGCCCACCGTCCCCAGCGGCACCTTGAAGGCGAAGCGGGGGTAGAGGGAGTAGCCGTCCACCTTGCGGATGTCGTAGTTGACCCCCGAGGCGCGCAGCATCGGCCCGGTGACGCTGGCGTTGACCGCCAGCTCCTTCGACAGGATGCCGACCTGCTGCGCGCGCTGGCGGATGATCTCGTTCTCCGTCAGCAGCCGCTCGAACTCGTCCAGGAACGGCGGGTAGCTCCGCACGAGCGCCCGGGCCCGGTCCAGCCAGCCGGGCGGCACGTCCTGCCGCACCCCGCCGGGCCGGACGTAGTTGCACATCATCCGGGAGCCGGACGCCTCTTCGAACAGGTCGAGGATCTTCTCCCGCTCGCGGAAGGCGTAGAGGAGCGGCGTGCCGAACGCCCCCATGTCGTTGAGGAGGAAGCCGGTGACGGCGGTGTGGTTGACGAGGCGGGTGAGCTCCGCCATGATGACGCGCAGATACTCGCCCCGCTCCGAGACGGGGATGCCGCCCAGCCGCTCGATCGCGAGGGCGAGGCCGAGGTTGTTGGACATCGCGCAGAAGTAGTCCAGCCGGTCGGTGAACGGGAAGCTCGCGATGTAGGTCGTGTGCTCGCCGATCTGCTCGTGGTTGCGGTGGAGGTAGCCCATCACCGGCTTGAGCTTCACGACGGTCTCGCCGTCGAGCGTCGCGTTCATGCGGAAGACGCCGTGGGTGGATGGGTGTTGGGGGCCCAAGCTAACTTCCAGCAGCTCGGTGGAAAGGGCTTGCGGCGTCGTCATGGCTGCGGCGGTGCCGGGCCGGGCGTTCATCAGCTCGGCCGCTCCAGCGGGGCGTCCTGATCTTCCGGGACGTAGTCCTTGCGCATCGGGTGGCCGATGAACCCGTCCCACATGAGGATCCGGCGCAGGTCCGGGTGGCCCTCGAAGGTCACGCCGAAGAGGTCGTACGCCTCGCGCTCCTGGAACTCCGCACCCCGCCAGATGGGCGTGACCGACGCCACGACGGGCTGTTGGCGGGGCAGCTTCACTTTGAGCGCCACCGGGCCGTGCTTCTGCGCCATGGAATAGAGGTGGTAGACGACGTCGATGCGGCCTGCCCCTCCGCTGGCGGGGTCCGGCGGGTAGTCCACTGCGGTGAGGTTCGCGAGGTAGTCGAGCCCGAACCGCTCCTGCTGCTTCAGGCAGCGGCACACGGCGGCGAGGTCCTTCGGCTCCACGAACAGGACGGCCCCCTCCAGCGTCAGCGAGACACCGGGCAGTAGCTCCTCCAGCGCGCGCTTCAGCTCTTCAGGAGGCGGCAGCATGGGACGGCGCGGCCGGGGATGGCGGGTCCGGCCAGGGCTTGCGGGGCTGGAAGACGCCGGGGTTATAGCGGGGTTCAAGGCCCGAGGCGCCGAAGGCGGGCACGGGATACTCCGCCTCCTTCGCCCCCACTTCCTGACCCATCGAGCGGCTCCTGATCCGCTCCTGAAGCCGCATGAGGCCTTCGAGGAGCGCCTGGGGCGTCGGCGGGCAGCCGGGAATGTACACGTCCACGGGGAGGTACCGGTCGATGCCCTTCAGCACGTTGTAGCCGGTGTGGAAAGGCCCCCCCGAGGTGGCGCAGGCGCCCATGGAGATGACGTACTTGGGCTCGGCCATCTGGTTGTAGAGCCGCACGACCTGCGGCGCCATCTTCTTCGTGACCGTCCCCGCCACGATCATGAGGTCCGCCTGGCGCGGGCTCGCGCGGAAGATCTCGGAGCCGAAGCGGGCGATGTCGTAGCGCGAGGCCGCGGTCGCGATCATCTCGATCGCGCAGCAGGCCAGCCCGAACTGGAGCGGCCAGATCGAATTGCTCCGGCCCCAGTTGACGAGCTGGTCCCACGTCGTCACGTAGAGGCCCTGCTTCTGGAGCTCGCTCTTCAACCCCTCGTCAACAGCCATCACTCCCACTCCAGCACGCCTTTCTTCCACGCGTACGCGAGCGCCACCGCCAGGATGCCGAGGAAGAGCGCCATCTCGGCGAGCACGACCGGCCCCAGCCCCTTCCAGACGAGCGCCCACGGATAGATGAAGACGACCTCGACGTCAAAGATGACGAAGAGCAGGGCGTAGAGGTAATACTGCACGCGGAACTGGACCCAGGGATCGCCCGCCGACTCCATCCCGCACTCGTAGGGGGCCTGCTTCGACGGCGCGGGCTTGCGCGGCGCGATGAACCGGGCCAAGACGATGGGCGCCACGCCGAAGGCGACCGCGACGGCGGTCAGCACCCCGATGAAGAGATACTGCTGGAAGTAGAGGTCCGACATGATGGACGACGAGGAAACGGCTCCTCTTGCATTATAACCTACAGGGGGAACGCCCGCTAGAGCGGTTCGGCGGATCCCGCCGGCACCAGCTCGGCGCACCGGCCCGGATGGAGCAGGCCGGCCAGGAGCTCGATCCCATCCACCAGGCGCGGGCCCGAGCGGTTGAAGTAGGCCGGCCCGTTGACGAGAAAGACGCGGCCGGTGCGGACCGCCGGCAGCGCACGCCACCACCGCTGGCTGGTCACGAGCGGCAGCTCCGCGCGCGTGCGCGCGATGGAAAACCCGCAGGGCATCAGCACCACGACCTCCGGCCGCGCAGCCGCCACCTCCTCCCCGGTCACAGACCGCGACGGCAGGCCGGCCCGGCCGAGCGCCTCGGTCCCGCCGGCGAGCTCGACCATCTCCGGCACCCAGTGACCTGACGCCATCGGCGGCTTGAGCCACTCGAGGCAGACGACCCGCGGCCGTCCTTCGACAGGCTCAGGACGGCCGTCCCGAGCGGAGTCGAGGGACGGCCGCTCCGCGATCCCGAATAGGTGCTCCCTGACCCGCGCGATCCGCCGGCGGAGCGAGCCCACCAGCGCCTCGGCCTCGCGGCGGCGCCCGGTCCGCTCCCCGACCAGCGGGATCTCCGCCAGCAGTTCTTCAAGCGTATGCGGGTGGAGCGAGATCACTTGAGGCCTGTGCGACAGGTGGCGCAGGGCCTCGGAGACTTGCTGCTCCCCGATCGCGCACACCTCGCACAGCTCCTGGGTGACCAGGAGGTCCGGGCGGAGGCGAGTCAGGGCGTCTGCGTCGATCTGATAGAGGCTTTCGCCGCGCGCCAGCGACCGGCGGACCGCCTGGTCAATCTCATCGCTCGAGGCGCGCTCCTGCTCGATGTGCGTGCGGACGACCTTGGGCTTGGACTGGGCGTCGGGGGGATAATCGCACTCGTGGGAGACGCCGACCACCTGGTCGCCGAGGCCGAGGGCGTACAGGATCTCGGTCCCGCTTGGCAGCAGCGAGCAGATGCGCATGTATCAGGAGGGCGCGCGGAGCGCCTCGTCGAGGGCGCGCGCCAGGTGCCGCATCGCCCGGCCGAGGTCGCCGCGCAGGTGGAGGCGCAGGATGCGGCGGCCCCGCTGCCGCATGGCCTCGAAATCGCCCACCGCCTGCGCCCGCTTGAGGACGCCGAAGGTGTGCGGCTCACCGGGGATTGCCAGGTCGTCACGCTCATCGGCCGTCAGCAGGAGGAAGAGCCCGCCGTCGGGCCCGCCCTTGTAGAGCTGGCCGGTCGAATGGAGATAGCGGGGGCCGAACCCCAGCATCGTCGCAGCACCCGATCGCGCCGCGATGCGCTCGCGCAGGATGACGGCGGCGCGGTCGAGCCCCTCGGTCCGGGGCAGGAACGAGAGGAGCGCGACGTAGTCGGCGGGGCGGCGGCGCTGGAAGAACACGCCCAGGCACTGCGCCAGCGAGCCGGCTGCGGCGGCCTCCGCCGCCCCGTACACCTCCACCTGCACGTCCGAGCACGCCGGCGCCTCCTCAGGGAACCGCCGCTCGCGCGCATACTGCTCCAGCAGCGCCTTCGTGCGGTCCTTGCTCTCCTTGACGTTGGGCTCGTCGAAGGCGTTGATGCCCATGAGGTGGCCGGTGATCGCCGTCGCCACGAACCACTTGGCCGCTTCGCCGCCGACATCGTAGGGATCCCGCCACTGGCTCCGGACGACCGGGTGCCCGGCCGTGCGCAGCGCCTGGGCGGCCACCTCCAGCTCCGGATCGGGGCGCGCGGCAAGATCCAGCGCGATAAAGACGCGGTCGGCGGCGTAGGCGGATGGCCCGCGCACCGGCTCGCCGAGGATGGGCACGATGCCCTTCCCCTGCTTGCCGAGGTTCTCCGCGATGAGCTGCTCCACCCAGGCCCCGAACCCGGCCAGCTCGGGCGCGCACAGGAGGGTCAGCTTGTCCACGCCGGCCTGCGCCAGCGCCCCCAGCGCCGCCCCCAGCTCGGCCGCAGGATTGTCCTCCGGCGGCGCCTCCGGGCTGCAGCGCCTGAACATCGCATCGGCCCGCGCAAGCAGCCGCGCCACGTCGACTCCAATGAGCGCCGCGGGCGCCAGGCCGAAATACGTCAAGGCGGAGAACCGCCCGCCCACCTCCGCGCCGGTGCCGGGGCCGTGCGCGAAGACGCGCCGGAATCGGAGCGTCTTCGCCTGCCGCTCCAGCGGCGTTCCCGCGTCGGTGATGGCCAGGCAGTGGGCGCCGGCGTCGAGGCCGCCCTGCTTGAACAGATCATAGAAATAGGCGGCGAGGGCGGCGGTCTCGCTCGTCGTGCCGGATTTGCTGGAGGCGATGACGCAGAGGTGCTTGAGCGGGTGCCGGCTGTGCGCGCGGATGGCGGTGGGGTCGCTTGTGTCCAGGACGGTCAGGTCCGGATGGCTGGGCGCGACGCCGAACGTCTTGCGGCAGACCTCCGGGAAGAGCGCGCTGCCGCCCATCCCGAGGAGCAGCGCATGGGTGAAGCCGGCCTCGCGGAGCTCCTGCGCGAGGCGGCGCAACGCCTCCGCCTGCTGCGACATGACGCCGGCGATGGAGAGCCACCCGAGCCGGTTGCGGATCGCGGCCTGGACGGACGGCTCGGCGCTCCAGAGCGAACCGTCGCGCTCCCAGAGACGCGGCAGGACCCGTTGGGCGCGCAGGCGCTCAAGCGCCCCGCGCACGAGGCCGGCATGGCGGCCCCACGAGGTCGTCTGAGCAGCCGTGCCCGGTTGCGGCACCGGCGCGCCCTCCCCTCAGGGCCCGCCGGCGCGTTGGACGGGCCGCCGGCGGTTGACGCGCAGGTCGTCAAAGTAGGTCAGGGTGTCCCCGCCGGTGTCAGCGGGAAACGGCAAGAGCGGCGGCATGAGCGGGACGGTGATGTGGCGGCCCGCGCAGGGGGCTACTTCAGGATTTCAGCGGCGTTGAGCTCGTCGCTGCCGGCGGAGAGGTCGGCGTACGCCTTGAGCTTCCCCCAGGTCTGCTTCCCGACCACGCCGTCATCGACTAAACCGTGCACGCGCTGAAATTCTTTGATCGCCTCCTTGGTCATCGACCCGCTCTTGCCATCGACGACCCCCTGGTAAAAGCCGGCGTTCTTGAGCGCCTGCTGGACCTGGCGCGTCGTCGGCTTCGCCGCAGCCGCCGAGGTCCCGGCGCCCTTGCCGGCCGCCGCTGTCTTTGCCGGCGCCACGGTGGTCGCCGTCGCGCCCGAGTCCATGCCCGGTTCGTTGGAGGAGGCACCCGAGAAGCCGCCCCCCGTCCCTGAACGCTCAAGCTGCGTCACGCGCTCATCCAGGAGTCCGACCTGCGACTGCAACCGCGCCACCTCCTGGCGCGTCCGCACCCCCGCGCATCCGCTCGCGAGCGCGGCCACCGCGACCAGCGCCAGCACACGACCGCCCCACATCCCGCACCTCCCTGTCCCACTACCCGATGACGCGACCTGATTCACGCGTTCAGTCTAGCAGAGCCCCAGGCGGCGTTCAACTCTGGCCGCTCACAATATCTGCTGCAGCCGCTCGAGGAATTCGTCCGGCGCCGAGAACCCCAGCAGCCGCAGGTCCGCCCGCTCATGACCGGTGCGGTCGAAGAACAGTATCGTCGGCGCGCCGTAGATCCGGTAGCGCGAAAGGAGCCGCTCCGCGTCCGCCGACACCCCCCGCGTCGCGTCCACCCGCAGCGTCGCCACCGGCTGCAGCGCCTGCGCGACGGCGGGATCCCGGAAGGTGACGTGCTCCATCTCGACGCAGGGGATGCACCAGTCCGCGTAGATGTCGATGAGGATCGGCCGGTGGCTCCGCTGGGCCTCTTCCAGCGCGGCCGCGGTGTAGGGGATCCAGGCGACCAGCGACGCCGGCCTGGGCCGCGGCGCGACCATCACGAGCGCCGCCCCAATGAGCAGCCCCCCGACCGCCAGGCGCACCCGGGCGAAGCCCGCCCCGCGTCCGCGGCTGCGCTCAAGCCACCCGAGGTACGTCCCGGAGCCCGCCAGCAGCGCCGCCGCCGCCAGCCACGTCGCCCGCCCGGGCAGCAGCGGCTTGAGGAAGAAGAGCGCCAACCCGAGCAGGAGCAGGCCGAGCGCCTTCTTGCTCCAGACGAGCCACGCGCCCGCCTTGGGCAGGTGCCCGATCCGGTTCGCCGCGACGCCGAGCGCGAGGTACGGCACCCCCATCCCCAAGCCCAGCGCGAGGAAGAGGAGGAATCCTGCGAACGGGTCGCCCAGCTGGCCCACCAGCAGGAGGAGGCTCAAGACGACGGGCCCGATGCACGGCGCGGCGACAAGCCCCACGACCAACCCCATGAGGAAAGCGCCCCACATCCCTGCCGACGCCTGGCCGAGCCGGCGCGCCAGCGCCCGCGGGGGCCGCAGCTCATAGAGGCCGAGCATGCTGAGGGCGAGCCCCACGATCACCGCCGCAAGAGCCGCCAGCACGGCGGGGTGCTGCAACCAGGATCCGAAGAGCGCGCCCGTCTTCGCCGCAGCCAGGCCGAGCACCGCGTACGTCAGCGCGACCCCGAGGACGTAGCAGCCCGCGAGGCGCGCCGCGCGCCCCAGCGAACCCGCGGCCTGGCTGCTGAAGAAGGCCAGGGTCACCGGGACCATCGGGTAGACGCACGGGGTGAGGTTCAGGGAGAGCCCTACGAGGAAGACCGCCGGCAGCCCCCACCACAGGCCGTGCTGGCTGAGAACACCGTGCAACCAATCCGCCATCACGTCAGAAGGAATAGCGAAGGAGCGGCTCCTCCTCCCCGTCCCGCTGCTCCTTCGGCGCTTCCTGCGGCGGCGGGAGGAAGACCGCTGCGGTCCGCTCGAACGACTTGATCGACCCCTCGAGCAATCCAAACCAGAAGCCGCTGACCGGGTCGAAGCGGCGCGTCTCCTTGGCGATCTGCTTGATCGGCTCGGTCCACGCGAAGGCCAGGGCCCACAGGTCCCTCGTCAGCTCCTCGATCGGCTTCTCGCGCGCCTCCGCCCCGCCCGTCCAGCCGGCCGCCACCATCAGGGCGATGCCGACCATCACGTATCGCATGAGCGCCTCCCGCGTCGTCCTCAATGGCTTCCACGGTGCAGTATAGACCTCCCGCGCGTTCCACGCAACGGGGCGGCGTCTAAGTGACGATCCGGTTTGGCGGGTCCTGCCGTGGTTCGACTCACGATGCTCGCTCACCACGGTCCCGAGCGAAGTCGAGGGACGCTGCGCAACCCGCCAAACTGGATCAGGCATCTACTAGAGGAAGCCATGCTGGCGAAACCAGGCGAGCGCCCGTCGCACGGCTTCCTCCAGCGGCGTCTGAGGCAACGAGAACTCCCGCAGCGCTTTCGTCCCGTCCAGCAGCTGCCCCGCCCGCAGCGAGTGGACCGCGCCGCGCGGCAGCAGCGGTTCGGTGCGCGTCACCCGCGCGGCGGCCTCCGTCGCGACGGCCGCCGCCCACACGAGGCCGTACGGGACGCGCCACCGCGGCGGGCGCACCCCGGCCGTCCGGGCGACGAGGGCGGCGAACTCCTGCAGGGTCACGTTGCGGCCGGCGAGGAGATACCGCTCGCCGAAGCGGCCCCGCTCCGCCGCGCGGACGTGCCCGATCCCGACGTCGCCAGTGTAGACCGCGTTGAAGGTATGCCGCACATACACCGGGACGCGGGGCCTGGCGAACGCCAGGACGGCCCGGCCGGAAAAGGGCCGCGCGTCGTACTCCCCGACGCAAAGGCTGGGATTGACCACGACGGCGGGCAGCCCGTCCCGGCAGGCGCCCAACACCTCGTGCTCCATCGCGATCTTCACCGAGGCGTAGGTGGGGCGCCACGCGGTCAGCGGCCACGGCTCGGCATCCGCTTCGGTCGCCGGCCGTCCGGGCACGCGCCGGATGGTGGCCGCGCTGCTCGTGAAGACGACGCGCGCGGGGCTCGCCCGCCGGAGCTGCTCGAGGAGACGGCGCGTGGACCGGACGCCCCGCTCGATGGCCGGCTCGCGCCGCTCCCGAAACCGGGGATAGTAGCCGGCGGCGTGAAAGACCCACTCGCAGCCGTCCAGCGCGTCGCGCATCCCCTCCAGGGTGTCGAGATCCACGCGGACGCGCTCAACGGCAAGGCCGTCGAGGAGGAAGAGGAACCGCTCGCTGCGGTACGCGGCCCTGACCTTGTGCCCCTCGGCCAGGAGCGCCCGGACGACGTGCGAGCCGATGTGCCCTGTGGCGCCCAACACGAGCGCCCGAACCATCACACGAGCGCGATCCGATTGCTGCGGCAGATCTCGGCATACCGCCGGCCGCTCTCGCGCACGGTGCGCCCCTGCGTGGCGTAGTCGACCGCCGCGAGGCCGTAGCGCGGGCCGAATCCATCGGCCCACTCGAAGTTATCGACGAGCGACCAGTAGAGGTAGCCGATGACCGGCGCGCCGCCCTGCATCGCGCGCGCCATCGCCTGGAGATGGCGCTCGATGAACCGCCACCGTCGCGCATCGTCCTCCATGTAGGCGCCGTTCTCGGTCACGAGGATGGGCCGCCCCATCCGCCCGAACTGGGACAGGACACGGAAGAAGGATTCCGGGTGCACGTCCCATCCCATCGACGTGCGCTCCGGAGCTTCCCGCGGATGGTGGCCCAGATCACACGTGGCCGCCGGCCACGACCCCGGCGACGGCGCCCACCGCAGGAATTGTCGGCCATAGAAATTGATGCCGAAGTAATCGAGCGTCGCACGCGCCTCGGGGATCCGCCACGTCGCCACCCCCGGCACCGACCACCGGCCCTCGGTCAGCGCTTCGACGAGGGCCCGGTTGAAGGCGCGGTCGGTGAGGGCGGCCGCCCACCGGTCCATCGGCCACCAGCGCCGGCACGGCCAGAACGCCGGATAGTGATGCGCAATGCTGACCTGCGGGGGCGGCTGGCCCGGGCGAGGCGCGTCATGGAGCACCCGATAGGCGGCGGCATGGGCGCGGATGAGATGCTCGACGACGCGGAGCGCCTGCCCGAGATCGCGCGCGCCTGGCGGTCCCACCCCCTGGATGTAGTGCATCCGGACATAGACCATCGGCTCGTTGACGGTGATCCAGTACCGGACCGCATCCCCGAGGGCGCCGACGACCTTCTGCGCGTAGCGCGCGAAGCGGTCCACGATGAGGGGGGTGGCCCAGCCTCCTTGCGCGACGAGCCACTGGGGTGTTGTGAAGTGGTGCAGGGTGACGACGGGCTCAAGGCGGCGCTGGCGCAGCGCGCGCATGACCTCGACGTAGTGGGCAAGGGCCGCCTCGTCCCATTGGCCCTCGGAGGGCTCGATGCGGCTCCACTCGATGGACAGCCGGTGCGCGTTGTGCCCCAGCGACGCGGCCAGGTCGAAGTCGTCCGCAAAGCGGCGGTACTGGTCGCACGCCAGGCCCGATGGCTCCTTCACGCGCCCGGCCTGCTCCCACGCCCACCAGTCGCTGTGGACGTTGTCCCCTTCGACCTGGTGGGCGGAGGTCGCCGTGCCCCAGAGGAATCCGGGCGGAAAGATGAACGCAGAGCCCAGGGGTCAGGTCCTCGTGTTGAGCGTCTTCACGATGAGGCGGGCGACCTGCGGGCTCGCGAAGACCGCCACCGGCCCGGTGTGGCACGCCCGGCCGGACCCGTCGACCAGCACGCGCCCCGTCGCAGCCGCCAGCGCCGCCAACGGCACGAGGTCCCACACCTTCACCGCGCAGTCGACCACCGCATCGGCGCAGCCGCGCAGCGCCCAGAGGTAGCCGTAGCAATCGCCGAAGGCGCGCTCGAGGTAACACGCGCGCACGACCCGGGCAAACCCGGCGGCGTACCGCGTGGGCCGCCACCAATGCGCGCCGCCGTGGAAGACCACCGCCTCCCGCAGCGAACGCACCCGCCTGGGACGACGAAGCCGGCTCATCCCGCCTCCGCCTCGCTCGTACGCCGCCACCCCCGGCGCCACGCCGATGGTCACCCCGATGGCGGGAAAGTCGATGAGGCCCAGGGTGGGCCGCCCGCGCTCCACCCGGCCGACCATGATGCCCCAGGACGGCAGGCCGCGGGAGAAGGCCCGGGTCCCGTCGATGGGATCGAGCGTCCAGAAGGTGGCGCCGTCGCGCCCGGTGCGCCCGAACTCCTCCCCGACCACGCTCTCCCCGGGACAGGCCCGCGCGAGCGCCCGCCGCAGGCGCTCCTCGATCAGCCGGTCCGCGACGGTGACCGGCGAGCGGTCGGGCTTGCGCTCGACGCGCAGCGAGCGGGAGCGGAAGTGCCGGAGGGCGACCGGCCGGCAGGCGAGGGCCTGGCGCTCGACCCATTGCAGCAGCGCGCGCTGACTCCGCATGGCGCCTATTGTACACCGACCAGAAAATTGGGACCGGGTCTATTTT
>JAHFGZ010000010.1:18742-29131 GCA_023247155.1 Candidatus Omnitrophota bacterium | reverse complement strand
GATGACGCGCCCGCCGCTGGCCCAGCGCCAGTGCAAGCCGTGCGAGGGCGGCGCCGAACCGCTGCCCCCCAGCGCCGCGCAGACGCTGCTGGCCGACCTGAAGGGCTGGGAGCTCATCGAGGGGCGGTCGATCCGCAAGACGGTCACGTGCAAGGAGTTCCTCGGCGCGGTCAGCCTGATCCAGCGGATCGCGCCGCTCGCGGAGGCGGAGGACCACCACCCGGACCTCCACCTGACCGGCTACCGCACGCTGACCATTGAGCTGTCCACCCACGCGATTGGCGGCCTCTCGGAGAACGACTTCATCCTCGCGGCGAAGATCGACGCACTCCTCGCATGTCCTTAACCCCATCCACGATGCTGGCGCTCGGCACGAAGGCGCCGGACTTCGACCTGCCGGACGTCGTCTCCGGGCGCCGGGTGTCGCTCAGGACGCTCGCCGGCAAGCGGGCGCTGCTCGTCATGTTCATCTGCCGGCACTGCCCCTACGTGCAGCACGTGAAGATGGAGCTGGCGCGGCTGGGGCGGGATTACGCGGGGCAGGACATCGGCATCGTCGCCATCAGCGCCAACGACGCGGCCAACTATCCGGACGACGCGCCGGACAAGCTCAGGGCGATGGCGGAGGAGCTTGCGTTCACGTTCCCGTTCTGCTACGACGAATCGCAGGAGACCGCGCAGGCCTACACCGCCGCCTGCACGCCGGACTTCTTCCTCTTCGATGTCGGCCGCGCGCTCGTCTACCGCGGCCAATTGGATGAGGCGCGTCCCGGCAACAACAGGCCGGTGACGGGGAACGAGCTGCGCGCGGCCATCGACGCGGTGCTGGCCGGCAAGCCGGTGAGCCCGGACCAGCGGCCGAGCATCGGCTGCAACATCAAGTGGAAGACGGGGAACGAGCCCGACTACTTCGGCTGAAAAGCTGAAAATTGGGACCGGGTCTATTTTTGCTCACGCTTGGACGTCGGCAAAAATAGACCCGGTCCCATTTTTACGGTCCCATTGTGAGGACGAGGCACTTGGCTGAGCCGCCCGCCTTGAGGAACTCCGAGAGGTCCAGCGGGTACACGCGGAAGCCCCGCCGCGCGAGCCGCCGCCGGAGCGACGCGGAGAGCCCGCTGTGGACGACGAGCGCGCGGCCGCCCGACGGATCAGGCAGCGGGATCGCGTTGCACACGAAGCGCGCGGCGTCCTGCTCGCTGACGCTGATGGGCGCGGCGATGAGCCGCTCGATGACCCGACGGCCGTAGCGGTCAAAGGCGCCGGGGAACCACAGCGCCGCCTCGCCGTCCAGCGGGCAGAAGCACGTGTCGAGGTGGTAGAAGCGCCGGTCGGCCAGCTCGACGGGCAGCACCCGCGCGCCCAGCACCCGCGCGAGCTCCTCGTGCACCGGCGCATCGGACCGGAAACGGAACCCGAACAGCAGCGTCCGCCCCACCCACAGCGCGTCCCCCTCCCCCTCGAAGTCGCACCGGCTGCTCAGCCGGACCACCCGGAAGCCCTGCCGCCTGAAATACCGCTCAATGAGCGGCTCCTCCCGCTGACGCTCCGGATGACGGAAGTTGCTGCGGATCAGCGTCCGTCCGCTCACGAGCCCCGCGTTCGCGGTGAACACGAGGTCCGGCACGCCGGGCGCCGGCGGCAGGAGCCGCACGCGCGCGCCGAGCTGCCGGGTCAGGAGCTGATGGAGCCGGGTCCACTGCGCGAGGGCGCGCGCCCGGTTGGCCTGCCGCTTGAGGCTCATCCAGGGGTTGATCTCGTAGGCGATGGTGTAGTGCATCGGCCGGCACATCAGGAACGAATGCGGAGTGCGGAATGCGGAGTGCGGAATGGACATCCGCGATTCAGAGATGGAGGGCGCGGGTCAGCTCGCGGAGGAACGATTCGGTGTCCGACACGATGCCGATGCCCTGGAAGGTGCCCCGGTCGGACAGCTTGGTGACGACCGCCGGGTTGATGTCCACGCAGACCGTCTTCACCGTGGCCGGCAGGAGGTTGCCGGTGGCGATGGCATGCAGGGTGGAGGCGATCATGAGCGCCAGGCCCACGCCGTCCAGGTGCCGGCGCATCGCGTCCTGCGCCCGGAGGGTGTCGGTGATCACGTCGGGCAGCGGGCCGTCGTCGCGGATGGAGCCGGACAGGACGTAGGGCACGCGGCGCGCGACGCAGGCGTGCATGATGCCTCGCTTCAAGACGCCGCGCCGGACCGCCTGGCGGATCCCGCCCAGCGCCCGGATGGTGTTGAGGGCGCGCATGTGGTGGTCGTGGCCGTCCTTCACGGCGACCCCGCAGTCCAGCTGCACGCCGAGCGACGTGCCGTAGAGCGCCGACTCGATGTCATGCGTGGCCAGGCCGTTGCCCGCGAAGAGGACCTGGACGAACCCGGCCTTGATGAGCCGCTCGAGGTACGGGGCGCTGCCGGTGTGGACGACCGCTGGCCCGGCGACGACGAGGATCTTCCGGCGCGCGCGCCGGAAGGCGCGCATCTCCTCGGCGAGCCGCTGGATGAGCTGGGCCTTCGGTTTCTCCGAGGAGACCGCACTCCCCATGAACTGGAACACCTCCGGGGCCCGCGTGCGCTCCAGGGGGGTCACCTTGATCCCGTCGGCGCCGCAGACGACCCAGGCGCCTTTCCGGACGCGCGCCATCGGGGTGCACACGGCCGCGCCGGTCGCGGGATGGACGACGATCCCGCAGTCCATCTCGATGCCGCGGACCATCCGCCAGCGGCCGCGGAAGCGGATCTCCGTCGGCAGGTTGGTGGTGGAGGTGAAGGCCGCGGGGAACACCCCCTCCTTCGGGGCGCGGACGAGCCGCACGTCGGTGACGTGGACGGGGGAGGCACCGAGCCGGGCGAGCCGCTTGAGGATGTGGTCGAGCCGTTGCGCCGAATCCGCCTCGACGCGCAGGCGCGCGCTGGACGGGTCGGCCTTGCGCTTGCCGATGCGGATGTCCTGGATCTCGAAGGTGCCGTCGAGGTCCATGATCTCATCCAGCACCTTCGGCAGGATGAGCGAGTCGATGATGTGGCCGCTGAGCCGGATGATCTCCGAGGGCATCGCCAAGCCTCCCCGTATCTGCTATCCTGTTCCGGTCAATGATAGCAGAACGCCACGGTGACGGGAAGCCGGATTCCCGGGCGCTCGAGGAGCGCACGCAGGCCATCGGGCGCGAGCTGTTCGCCGCGGCCACGCGCGAGCACGCCCACCTCTCCGTCTTGAACCGGTGGACGGCGCAGGTGCTCTCCTGGTGCCTCTCGGACCAGGCGCTCAAGGCCAGCGTCCTGCGCTTCATCGACGTGCTCCCAAGCCTCCGGACGCCTCGGGAGGTCGCCCGGCATGTCCGCGAGTATTTTCCGCCGGACTTCCGCTTGCCGCCCGCGCTCCGGCTCGGCACGCAGTTGGCCCGCCCGGGACTGCTGACGCAAGGCGCGCTGGCGCTTGTCATCCGGCAATTGGTGGAGCAGGTCGCGCGGCAGTTCATCGCGGAGCACCGGTCCGACGGGGCCGCCCGCATCGTGCAGGCGCTGGCCGCGCGCGGCGCCACCTGCACCCTCGATGTGCTCGGGGAGCAAGTCCTGACCGAGGCGGAGGCGGACCGGTACGTGTCGCAGTGCGTGACCCTGTTGGATGGCTGCGCGGCCGCCTCCGTGACGCTGCCGCCGTCCGTCGCGGTGGCGCGGACCATGCCGCGCGCCAACCTCTCCGTGAAGCCCTCCGCCCTGACGAGCCGCTTCGATCCCATCAGCCCGGACGATAGCGTTCGCCGGGCCGCCGCGCGGCTCCTCCCGCTGCTGCAGCGCGCCGAGGGGCTCGGCGCCCTCATCAACCTGGACATGGAGCAGCACGAGCTGCGCGACCTGACGCTGGCGCTGGCGAAGCACCTGCTCCTCCAATCGACGGACGGGGTCCGCCTGGGGATCGTGGTCCAGGCCTACCTGCGCGACGCGGAGGCGGTCGTCGAGGAGCTGTTGGCCTGGCTGGCATCGCAGCGGCGGACGCTCACCGTCCGGCTCGTCAAAGGGGCCTACTGGGATTCCGAGATCGCCCAGGCCCGGCAGCGCGGCTGGCCGGAGCCGGTGTACCAGGCGAAGGCCGAGACGGACCTCGCCTTCGAGCGGCTCACCCGGCGCCTCCTCGGCGCCGCGCCCCTCGTGACGGTCGCCATCGCGTCGCACAACGTGCGGTCCATCGCCCAGGCGATGGCCGCCGCCGAAGCCCTCGGATTCTCGAAGGACCAGCTGGAGTTTCAGCTCCTCTACGGCATGGGCGACGCGCTCCAAGCGGCCATCGCGTCGCTGGGCTACCCGGTGCGGGTCTATACCCCGGTCGGCGAGCTCATCCCCGGCATGGCCTACCTCGTGCGTCGCCTGCTGGAAAACACCTCCAACGAGTCCTTCCTGCGCCAGGAGTTGTTCCAGGAGCGCGACCCGGACGCGTTGCTGCGCGCGCCGTGTGAGAGAGCCGCCGTCGCTGCGTCGAGCGGCGCCATCTCACAGGGCACCTCGGCGGCGCCGTGGACCATCACGCCGTGGCTCGAGTTTTCCAGGGAGGCGGCGCGAACCCGCGCGGGAGAGGCGCTCGGAGCGGTCCGGAAGCAGCTGGGCCGCGACCACCCGCTGCTCATCGGCGCCGACGAGGTGCGGACGGCCAAGACGCTGACGGTCCGCAACCCGGCGGCGCCCGCGGAGGTGCTCGGGATCGTCGCCCAGGCAAGCCCCGATGACGTTGACCGAGCGGTGCGCGCGGCCGGGGACGCTCAACCGCGCTGGGCGCGGACGCCGGTGCGCGAGCGGACCGCCTGCCTGCGCCGCGCCGCGGCCCTGATGCGGGAACGCCGCGAGCGCCTGGCCGCATGGGAGGTGCTCGAGGTCGGCAAGACCTGGCGGGAGGCCGATGTCGACGTCGCGGAAGCGGTCGATTACCTGGAATACTACAGCTGGGGCATGGAAGAGCTGGCGAACGGCCGGCCCCTCCTGCAGCGGCCGGGCGAGCGCAACGAGTACCGGTATGTCCCGCGGGGGGTGGCCGCGGTGATCGCGCCGTGGAATTTTCCCGTTGCCATCCTGACCGGCATGGCCTCGGCGGCGCTTGCAGCCGGGAACGCCGTCCTCCTCAAGCCCGCGAGGCAGTCGCCGGTCACCGCGGCCCACGTGGCCCGCCTCTTCCGCGACGCCGGCATCCCGCCGGGGGTCGTCCAGTACGTGCCGGGCCCGGGCGAGGAGGCCGGGACCGCGCTCGTGCGCCATCCGGGCGTCCACGCGATCCTCTTTACCGGCTCCAAAGCGGTCGGCCTCTCGATCGTCGCCTCGTGCGCCGCGGTGCCGGCGGGGCAGCGGTTCGTCAAGCATGTGGTCGCCGAGATGGGCGGCAAGAACGCCATCATCATCGATGCGGACGCGGACCTCGACGCGGCCGTGTCCGGGACGCTGCGCTCCGCCTTCGGCTATGGGGGCCAGAAGTGCTCGGCCGCTTCCCGGGTGATCGTGCACGCCGCGGTCGCGGACCGGTTCGTGTCGCGCCTGGCGGCGGCGGCCGATCGCCTCGTCGTGGGCGACCCGGCGGATCCCGGCACCGACCTGGGGCCGCTCATCGACGAGACGGCCAAGCGGCGCCTGCGGGACGCGGCGGCGCGCGTCCGGCAGGTGGGGCAGGTCGCGTACGAGTACCCCGCCGCGCGGCTGCCGAGCGAGGGCCACTTCGTCGGCCCGCTGATCGCCTCGGACGTCCCCCGCCGCGATCCGCTGGCCACCGAGGAGCTCTTCGGCCCGCTCCTGTGCGTCTTCCGCGTTGAGACCTTCGAGGAGGCGCTGGCGCTGGCCAACGGCACCGACTACGCGCTGACCGGCGGGGTCTACTCCCGCTCCCCGGCGCACTGCGAGTTGGCGGTCCGGTCGTTCGACGTGGGGAACCTGTACCTCAACCGGCCGATCACCGGCGCCCTGGTCGGCCGGCAGCCGTTCGGCGGCCACCGCCTCTCCGGGCTCGGCACGCAGGCCGGCGGGCCGGACTACCTGCTGCAGCTCGTGCTGCCGAAGACCGTCTGCAGCAACACCGCCCGTCACGGCATCCCCCTCGACTGAAAAATGGCACCGGGTCTCTTTTTCCCCTCGCGGGGACGATGGGAAAAAAGGACCCGGCACCATTTGTCATTGACAGCGGGAAGCTATCCTGCTAGCCTAAGTCCTAGGTGACTTTCGCGTCAGCGCTTCCGCACGACAGGGGTGAGGCATGGAAGCGACCCGCCCATTGCGCCAGGATCACGACCTCCTCCGGAAAAAGCTCCTCCTCTTGGAATCCGCCCTCCAGGTCGCTCCGGAAGCGCGGTTTGTCCTGCGGGAGATGTGCTTTTCCCTCCAGCACCTGCTCCATGACCACATCAGCCGGGAACTGCCGGTCCTGCAGCGCGACCTGCCGCATGTCCGTCCCGAGGACCGGCCGCCGAGCGTGGCGGACCACCAGGACGCGCGCAGCCTGCTGCGCACGGTGAACGAGCTGCTCTTGGGCGGGATGCGGGCCTCCATGCCCACCGTCGTCCTCTGGCTCTCAAAACTGATCGAGCTGCTCCGGGAGCAGATGGCGCAGCAGGAGCGCGCCGCGTTCCCCGCGCTGGAGCAGGCGGCGGATGCGCTGCCCCCGGAGGTCCCGACGGCCATCTCCAGCGGCATGAGCGTCAACGAGATCCTCCAGCGCTACCCGCAGACCGAGCGGCTCTTCGAGCACCTCCGCATCAACCGCCTGCAGGAAGGCTACGAGAGCGTCGACGAGGTCGCCTGGCACCACGGGATGGACGTCTCAGAGTTCCTCGAGCAGCTGCGCCAGGCCGCGACCTCGCTGGCTTCGTAACGGCCGCTCCCCGGTCCAGTTTCCCTCCCGCACCACGCCCCGTGCTATACTCAGAGCTGGACCATCCTCAGAGACGGAAGGGAGCCGCGATGCATGATGGGATGCGCCGTGTCGGACGGGCCGCGATCGGGGGGATCGTGTCAGCAGTCCTGTGCGGGAGCCAGGCGGGTGTGGCGGACGAGATCACGCTGAAGGACGGGACGAAGGTGTCCGCCACCGTGCTGCAGCGGGACGGGGAGTCCGTGATCCTGCAGGTGCCGCGCGCGGCCATCGACGCGGTGAACGGCGCGCCGCTTCCCCTGCCGGTGGCGGTCGGCAGCCCGGCTCCCGCGTTCACGGCGGTCGACCTGGCGGGCGTCACCCGCACCTTGAGCGAGCACCGCGGCCGCCCCGTCCTCATGCAGTTCTGGGCCAGCTGGTGCCCTCACTGCCGCTCGGATCTCGCCTTGATGAAGCGGCTGTTCGCGCAGTACCAGGGCCGGCAGCTGGGGATGGTGACGGTCAGCATCGACCAGGACGTCGAGACGCTGCGGGCGTTCGTCAAGAAGCAGCAAGTGGCCTACCCCGTGATCGCCGCGTCGGCCCATCCGGACCTGGCGGAGCGCTACGAGCTGCAGGGCGTGCCGGCCTACTACCTCATCGACGCCGACGGCGTCATCGCCAAGACCTGGAGCGGGTCGGTGAGCGAGCGCCCAGCCGATTTCGAGGACGCCGTGGCCCGACTCGTCAGCGGTCCAACGCCTCAATCTGCCGCTGGAGGTTCTGCCAACTGACCGACCCGTTCGGGTAGAGCCGCTGCGCGTCCTGTAACGCCTTCCGCCGCCCTGCAGGGGATTCCGTTTCCGCCAGGTACCGCTCGAGGTCGTCGCGCCGCACGCTGGTGTACGGGTGGGTGCGCATGAAGGGCCAGGGATAGTCAAACCGGCTGAAGTCCTGCAGGAGGTCCAGCGCCGCCCGCGGCGCAAACCCCGCCCGGCTCACGTACCGGATCCCCAACTGGTCCGCCTCCAGCTCCTGCTCCTGGCTGTAGCTGCTGTTCGCGACATCCTGCAGCAGGCCGGCGGCATCAACGGCGAGCTGCCCCGCCTGCTGCGCGCCTTCACCGGCGCCGCGCGTCGCCGCCGCGGCCCCGGCGGCGACGAGGGCGATCATGAGCTGCTGTTGCTGGAGCATCCGGTAGCGCTTGACCAGGTGCTGCGCGACGGTGTGCGCCAGCTCGTGGGCGAGGACGAACGCCAGCTCATCGATTCGGCCGCCGCGCCCGGCAAGGTAGTTGACCATCCCCGTCGAGAGGTAGATGCGGCCGTCCGCCAGCGCGGCCGCGTTGGGATCGTCGTCCGCATAGAGGGAGGCGCGGTAGTGCAGGGCGGGGCGCTCCGTGACGCGGCTTAAGCGGTCCACGGCGCCCTGCACATCCAGGCCGCGCACCCGCTCGTTCCACCCGAGCCGGCGCGCGCCGAGCTGCTCGAACGCCTCGGCCTGGACCGCGCTGATCTCCCGCTCGATCTCCAGCGCCTCCGCCGACTCCTCCGGCGCCGGGGTCGGGCGGATGGCGTACTGCGGCGTCGCGCACCCGGCGAGCAGCAGCGCCAGTCCCGGTGTCAGGCCCCATGGTACCATGGGGCCTGACACCGGACAGTTAGCCAAGCCGGAGCTGCGCTTCGGCATCGATGACGTCCCGGTTGATGCGCCGCATCGCCTTCTCCGCGGCCGCGCGCAGCGCGGCGTCGCCCGCGGGCATCTCCGCGAGCTGGCGCAGGAGCTGGACCGCCATCCGGAAGTACCGCACGATCTCCCCCTCGTCCACGTCGCAGAGCCGGGTGATCCGGTCAAACGGCGCCGTCCCCATCCACGCCTCCATGGCGTGCGAGAGGTGGAACGACGGGGATTTGGTCTTCGGGGCGATGCGAAAGCGAGTTTCCTCCTTGTGGATGTGCGCCAGCGGCTCGCGGCAGAGCGCGGCGAGCCGCTTGCTCAGGTGGTGCGAGCGGCTCATCGCGGCGCCCGGTCGCGGCTCGTAGACGACAGCCGTCAGCAGCACGGCAAGCGCCACGGGATCCAGGGCGGTCAGCCGGCGCTGGGCGTGGAGCTCGGTGAGGAGCAGCTCGTAGCCGTAGACCCAGGCCCCGAACTCGCCTTTCGGCGTCAGGGCCGTGGGGGTCAGATAGCCCATCGCCTCCAGCAGGTCCAGCTTGCGCTGCATGAGGTCCAGGCCCTGCTGGCGCCGCGCGCCGCTGGTCTGCGCGTAGTAGAGCGTCTTCGGGAACACGTCGAGCAGCGCCCGGCCGTGGCGTCGGTAGAGGTTCAGGAGCGTCGCGTACGCCGTGTTGAACCGGCTGTGCACCGGCTCCGGCGTCGCCTGGAGCAGGTGCAGGACCTCCGGGTAGGCGACGTGCCGCGGGTTGACGCGCAGGTACACGAAGCCCTCCGCGTCCATGCCGCGCCGGCCGGCGCGCCCTGCCATCTGCAGGAACTCCCGCCGCCGCAGCAGCTGGAAGCCGTGGGAGCCGCGTTTCTGCAGCGCGTCCAGGACGACGCTGCGCGCCGGCATGTTGACGCCCAGCGCGAAGGTCTCCGTCGTGACGATGACCTTCATCAGGCGGCTGGTGAAGCAGCGCTCCAGGACCTCCTTCAGCGTCGGCAGCATCCCCGCGTGGTGGAAGCCCACGCCGCGGTCGATGAGGCGGCCGAGCGCCTCGGCGCCGCGGTCGTGGGTGAGCTGGTAGCGCGCGCAGAGCTCGTCGAACAGCGCCCGGAGTGCTCCGCGCTCCTTCGGGTCGAGCAGCGGGAACCCGGAGAGCTCCCACGCCAGCTCCTCGGTCCGGCGCCGGCCGAACGTGAAGAGGATGCACGGCAGCCGGTCGCGGTCCTGCAGCTCCCGGATGAGCGGCTCCAGGCGGTTGGGATGCAGGGGGAACTGGCGCCGGTGCCCGTGGCGGAACCGCAGCCGGTCCCAGTCCTCGACGCCCTGGTAGCCCGCGCGCTTGAGCTCCTCGGGGCCGGCGAAGATTCTGTTCTGGCACTGGAACAGGACGCTCAGCGGCACCGGCCGGTGTGTTTCCTCGATGACCTCGACGGGCCGCTGGTGGACGGCGCGGATCCACTGCGCCAGCTCCTGGACGTTGGGGATGGTCGCGCTCAAGGCCAGCAGGTTGATGTGGGGCGGGGTGAACAGGATCGCCTCCTCCCACACGGTCCCGCGCTCCGGGTCATCGAGGTAGTGGATCTCGTCGAAGATGATCCAGGCGTAGCCGGCGAGCCGCTCGACATCTTCGAGCAGCGTGTTGCGGTAGATCTCGGTGGTCATGATGACGAGCGGGGCGGTGGGGTTGATGGTGACGTCGCCCGTCATGATGCCCACCTGCTCTCCGTGGCGCGCGGTGAAGTCGCGGAACTTCTGGTTGCTCAGCGCCTTGATGGGCGCCGTGTAGATGAGGCGCTGGCGCCGCTCGAAGGCGCGCTCGATGACGTAGTCCGCCAGGACCGTCTTGCCCGAGCCGGTGGGCGCGGCGACGAAGAGCGAGGCCCCGCCCTCAATGAGGTC
>JAHFGZ010000010.1:0-18642 GCA_023247155.1 Candidatus Omnitrophota bacterium | reverse complement strand
CGCGGCACATTGACAAGGCCGCAGGCGGCCGGTAAGCTGGGAGAGTCGAATGCGCTTTGCCTCAGGGATCAGCGACGCCGTCAACGCCTCCGAGGCGGCGGACGCCGTCTGCGGCCAGGTCCTGGAGCAGCTCGGAGGCGAACCGTGCGATCTGGCGTGCGTCTTTGCCTCCACGATTTACCGCGCCTCCTGGCCGTCGCTGCTCGCCCGGCTCCATGAGCGGCTCCGGCCCCGCGTCCTGATCGGGTGCAGCGGCAGCGGCATCATCGGCGGCGGACAGGAGCTGGAGTGGGTGCCGGCGGTCTCCCTCGTGGCGGCGTCTCTCCCCGGCGTGAAGCTGTTCCCGTTCGCCGTGGCCCCGGACGAGCTCGAGCTCTCCTCCGCCGGCGGCTTCTGGATCGACAAGATCGGCGCCTCACCGGCCGCGCATCCCGTCTTCATCCTGGCGGTCGATCCCTATACCTGCAACCCGGTGAAGCTCATTGATGAGCTCAACGCCACCTACCGCGCGCGCCCGATCGTGGGGGGGCTCGTCAGCGGCGGCAACGAGCCCGGCGAGCACCTGCTCTTCACGGGCACGACCGTGCTCCGCGAGGGGGCGGTCGGCGTGGCGATGGCGGGGAACATCGTCATGGACACCGTGATCTCCCAGGGCTGCCGCCCGATCGGCCGGCCCGCGGTGGTCACGAAGGCGGACGAGCACGCGGTCGTGGAGCTGGGCGGGAAATCGGCGCTCGCCGCGCTGCACCATGTCCTCTCGGGGCTGCCGCCGGAAGACCGCGAGCTGGCGCAGCAGGGCTCCGTCTTCGTGGGCCTGGTGATCGACGAGATGCGGCCGGCCTTCGCCCCCGGCGACTTTCTCATCCGGAACATCGTCGGCATCGATCCGGACCTGGGCGCGATCGCCGTGGCGGACCAGGTGGCGGTCGGCCAGACGCTCCAGTTTCAGCTCCGGGATCCGGCCACCTCCCGGCGGGAGCTGCGCCGGCTCCTGTTGCGGGCCCATCCGTCCCACGGCCTCCCGCCGGCGGGCGGGTTGCTGTTCACGTGCACGGGACGGGGCCGGTCGCTCTACGGGTTGGCCCACCAAGACGTGAGGATGATCCAGACCGTGAGCGGCAAACTGCCCATCGGCGGGTTGTTCTGCAACGGGGAGATCGGACCCATCGGCGAGACCAACTTCCTGCACGGCTATACCGCCAGCCTCGGGCTGTTCCGGCCCGCATGATCCCGCCGCCCCAATCCATGTGGCGCTCGTGGCTCATCATCGGCAGCCTTGTCATCTGCTGCGCGGCGGTGGCCTGGCGGGCCGGCGGGCCGGCGCGCATCGGGCAGGCGCTCACCAGCGGGGCCGCGCTCTTCGTCGGCGTCCTCCCCAACCTCGTGCTGGGGTTCGCGCTGGCGGGCTTCCTGCACGTGCTCCTGCCCGCCGACCTCATCAGCCGCTTGATGGGCCAGGGGTCCGGGGTGCGCGGCCTGCTGGTCGGCACGGCGGCGGGCATGCTGACGCCTGGCGGCCCATTCACCCACTTTCCCATCCTCGCCTCGTTCCTCTCGAAAGGCGCCGCGGTCGGCCCCGTCTGCGCCTACATCGCCGCCTGGGCGCTCATCGGGCTCAACCGCTTTCTCGTCTGGGAGCTGCCGATCCTCGGCCCCCAGATCGCCGCCGTCCGGTTCCTCGCCTCGGCGGGCGTGCCGCCGCTCGTCGGCTGGTTCGCCGGCTGGCTCTTCCGCGCCTTCCGCTTTTCCCTCTAAAAAAGAACGCTTGACAGGTTTCTGGGAACCGGTACAATTGGTCAATAGTTGAGACTGAGTCTCAATTAGGTAAAACCATGAAGCGATTCGTCGAGGTGGAGCAGCTCCTGCGCGCCAAGGGGGTGCGCCTGACCGACCAGCGGCGGCTGGTGGTCCGGCGGGCGGTGGCCTACCTCCATTTCACCGCGGAGGAGCTGGTGCGGGACGTCAAGGGGTTCGATCCCTCGGTGGCGCGCGGCACCATCTACCGGACCCTGGCGCTGCTGCACCAGGCCGGGGTGGTGGAGAAGCACGACTTCCGCTACGGCCCGCCCAATTACGAGGTGACGTTCGCCAAGGCCCACCACGACCACCTCATGTGCGTCCAGTGCGGCGAGATCATCGAGTTCCAGGAGCCGCGCGTGGAGACGCTCCAACAGGCAGTCGTGAAGCGGTACGGCTACCAGCTCCTCTCGCACACCCACAAGCTCTACGGCCTCTGCCGGACCTGCCAGCACGTGGACCGCAAGCGCGTCTCGCTGCCGCCCACGCTCCACGTGGAAGAGGTCGTCGCCTGATGGGAGAACGGTGAGGCGCGGCATGCTGGCACAGGAGGTCACACGGCGCGTCGAGTCTGCCCTCAAAGGCCTGGCTTACGGTTCCGTCCACCTCATCATCCATGATTCGCGGATCGTCCGCATCGAACGGATCGAGCGCATCAAGCTGACCGAGCCCTCGGAAGCTTCGTCAACCACCGTCGGCCGACCGACCCCCTACCGCGGAGGTTCGCCATGAGGAGTAGGAGGAAACGCCATGAACATCCGTGGGGTGCTCGTGACACTCGCCGCGGCGTCCTTGGGGGTTGCCGCAGCCCCGCCGGAGCCGGCGCACGCGAAGCACTACCTGGTGAGCCAGCACTACGGCACGGCCGAACGGGGAGAATGGGAAGCGGCCTTCTGGAACGACGTGAACTTTCCGGAAGCGGACCACGATGGCACGTACACGTCGAAGCACCAGGTCGAGCTGGAGTACGGGCTGACGGATCACCTGCACGTGGCCTACTACGAGGTCTACACGTGGGACCGCGCGAAGGACTGGGAGCGCGACGAGTTCAAGATCGAGGCTAAGCTGCGCCTGGCCGAAGCCGGGCAATGGCCGGTGGACGTGGCGCTCTACACCGAGTACAAGAACCCCGATGGGCCCCGCGAGGTCCACAGCGATGAGCTGGAGAACAAGGTGATTCTCAGCAAGGACCTCGGGCCCTGGAACGTGGTGGGGAACTTCATCTTCGAGAAGAAGCTGAACACCCACAGCGACTGGGAGTTCGAATACACGGCGGGCGCCAGCTACGCCCTGACGCCTCGCACCCGGGTGGGGCTGGAGCTCAAGGAAACCCTGGGCGATGCGGACGAGTTCGGGTGGCATCGGAAGGACCACCAGCTCTACCTGGTCCCGGGGATCTACGCGACCGTCACCCCCCATCTGCGGCTGCTGGCCGGCCCGGCGTTCGGGCTGACGCGGGCCAGCGACGACCTGCAGCTGCGGAGCATCGTGGAGGTGGAGTTCTGATGCTCCACTGGGTCCTGAAGGGGGGGCCGGTCATGTGGCCGCTGCTCCTCTGCTCGGTCATCGCCCTCGCGGCGATCCTCGAGCGGCTCCGCTTCTGGCTGCGGGAGCGGCGGAGCCATGACGACCCCCTCATCCACAAGCTGCTGCACCTGACGGGGCGCGGGCTCTTCGAGGAGGTGCTCGCCGCCGCGCAGGGCACGCGCGATGCGGTCGCGCGCATCCTCGCCAACGGGCTGAGTCATCACCACTTCTCCCTCGAGGGGGCGCTGGAGGTGGCGGTCAACGCCGAGCTCAAGCGCATGAAACGCTACCTCGGCGTGCTGGACACGATCATCACCGTGGCGCCGCTGCTCGGGATCTTCGGGACCGTCACCGGCATCCTGGTCGCCTTCGGCGCCCTCGAGGGGCGCATCCCCGACCCCAAGGTGGTGGCCTCGGGGATCGCCCAGGCGGTCATCACGACGGTCGCGGGCCTTGCGATCGCGATCCCGACCGTGGTGGCCTACAACTACTTCTGCGCGAAGGTCGAAGACGCGGCTGGCCGCATCTCCACGCACGTGACGAACTTCCAAATCCTCTACCAGAAGGGCAAGGCGAAGAATGCAGGTGAACCCGTTTCCGTTTAAGCGGCGCGTGCGGATCGAGATGGTGCCGCTCATCGACATGTTTTTCCTCCTGCTGGTGTTCTTCATCTTCGGCGTGTTCTGGATGAGCCTCCAGCAGCGCGGCATCCTGGTGGACCTGCCCCGGGCCTCCACCGACGCCCGCGCGCCGGAGGAGGCGGTGCCGGTGTCGGTGACGGCGGACGGCGGCGTCCTCCTGCGCGAGGAGCCGGTGGGCCTGGCGCAGCTTGCCGAGCGGCTCCGGGCCGAGCGCGCGCAGCAGCCCGAGGCCCTGGTGGTCGTGAACGCGGACCAGGCGGCCCGTTATGGGGTTGTCATCGCCGTCTTGGATGCGGTGCGGGAGGCGGGATTGCAGCGGGTGACGTTCGCCACGGAGCCTGCGCGATGACGTCCGAGTGGCGGCTGGCGCTCGGCGTGTCGCTGGGCCTGCATGCGGCGGCGCTGTTCGGCTGGCCCGCCGCCGTCGAGCGGCCGGCCTTTGACGTGGAGCGCGCCCCCACGAGCGTGGAGCTCTATCTGGCGCGCGAACCGAAGCCGGCCGCCATGGCCGTCCCGCAGCCGGCGGCGGGGCCGCCCGCGCCGGCCAGCCTGCCGGAGGTCCAGGCGCCGCAGCCGGCGGTGACGCCGGAGGCCAGAGGCGCGGAGACGGACGTCCTGCCCGGCTACCTGCGCAATGCGCCGCCGGTCTATCCGCGCCAGGCGCGGGAGCGCGGCGAGGAGGGGACGGTGCTCCTCGACGTGGAGGTCTCGGCCACGGG
Organism: Candidatus Omnitrophota bacterium; assembly: GCA_023247155.1. Lineage (GTDB taxonomy): Bacteria > Omnitrophota > Gorgyraeia > Aquiviventales > Aquiviventaceae > JACPAY01. Next base: position 13,958 of record JAHFGZ010000010.1, on the reverse strand, counting down.
GCGGTGCGGGACGGTCACCATCTTGCGCTCATCCGGCTCGCCGCTGCTGGACCAGTCGGCCGTCCAGGCCGTGCGCCAGTGGGTGTTCAAGCCGGCCAGGCGCTTGCGCCGGTCGGTGCCGTTCCGGGTGGAGATCCCCATCACCTTCCGGTTGGTGGGCGTGCGGCAGGAGGGCTGATGGACACCCCGTGGGGCCTGGGGCTGCTGGCCGGCGGCACGATCGTCCTGGGGCTGCCGGTGGCCCGGCTGCGCGCCGTCTCGACGAAGAGCCGGGCGTTCCTCAACGCGATCTCCACGGGCGTGCTCATCTTCCTCCTGGTCGAGATGTCCGGCCACGCGCTCGAGGGGATCGAGGAGCTGGTGGAGGAGGCCGCGGAGCACGGGACGGGGCTGGCGGCCGCCTGGCGCGACGGCGGGATCTTCGCGCTGGGCTTCTCACTCGGGCTGTTGGGGCTGGTTTGGTTCGAGCGGCGCTTCCTCGGCGGCGCGCGGAACGGCGCCGCACCCCGGACGCGGGCCAAGCAGCTCGCCCTCATGATCGCCATCGGCCTGGGGCTGCACAACTTCAGCGAGGGGCTGGCGATCGGGCAGGGCTACGCCGCCGGCGCGCTGCAGCTGGCCTGGCTGCTGGCCATCGGCTTCGCCTTGCACAACGCGACCGAGGGGTTCGGCATCGCCGCCCCGCTCTCGGGCCATCAGGTCGGCTGGGGGTTCCTCTTCCTGGCGGCGCTGATCGCCGGGGGACCGACGTTCCTGGGCGCCGGGGTCGGCGGGTGGTGGGTGAGCCGGCCGACCGAGCTGTTCTGCCTGGCCCTGGCCTCCGGCACGATCCTCTACATCATCGGGGAGCTGCTCCACCTGGGCCGGCAGTTGAAGGAGGAGTCGGTGGTGGGCGTTGGGCTGCTCGTCGGCTTCTTCGTGGCGGTGGCCACCGATTTCGTGCTGATCGGGGCGATGACCAAGGGCCCGGGACTCGCTACCCTCCCCTAAAAGTACCGGGTACTTTTCCCGCTTTGCGAAGTACCCGGTACTGTTTGATGCTATAATACCCTCCTCCCCGTCCACTCATGTCCGCCTTTCGCCTGGCACTGGCTCAGCTGAACGTCACGGTAGGGGACCTGGACGCCAACCGGCGCCTCATCGAGGAGGCGATCCGCCGCGCCAAGGCCTGGCGGGCCGACCTCGTGGTGGTGCCGGAGCTGGCGGTGACAGGCTACCCTCCGGAGGATTTGCTGCTCAAGCCCCAGTTCATCGAGGTCAACGCCGAGGCCCTTGAGCGGCTGGCGCCCGCCGCCCAGGGGCTGGTGGCGCTCGTCGGGTTCGTGGACCGCGACCGCCAGGAGCGGCTCTACAACGCGGCGGCGGTGCTGGCCGGCGGCCGGCGGGTGGCGACGTACCACAAACAGTGGCTGCCCAACTATGGCGTCTTCGATGAGAAGCGTTACTTCGCGCCCGGCGCCGGCTCGCTCATGCTCATCGTGGGAGGCGTGCGGGTCGGGGTGACCATTTGCGAGGACCTGTGGGAGGAGACCCCGTGCCGCGCGCTGGCGGCCTGCGGCGCGCAGGTGGTCGTGAACCTCTCGGCCAGCCCCTACCACGCGGGCAAGCTGCAGGCGCGGGAGCGGCTCTTCGCCCGGCGGGCCCGGGACAACCGGCTGGCCATCGCCTACTGCAATCTGGTGGGGGGACAGGATGAGCTCGTGTTTGACGGCGCCAGCCTCGTTCTGGACGCCCGCGGGCGCGAACGCATCCGAAGCGCCCAGTTCCGGGAGAACATGGTGCTGATTGATCTGGAGCCGACGCAGATGGGCCCGGGGCGACGGTCGCCCCGGGCGGCTCGTGGAGTCGTGCGGGTGGTGGCCCTGTCCCGCTCGCTGCCGGAGCGCCCGCGCCTGCGACTCGCGCCGGCCAGGCGGCTCGCGCCGGTCGAAGAGGTCTACGAGGCGCTGACGCTGGGCGTGCGGGACTACGTCCGGAAGAACGGGTTTTCCACCGTCGTGCTGGGCCTCTCCGGCGGGGTGGATTCCGCCCTGACCGCGTGCCTCGCCGCCGACGCGCTGGGGCCGGCCGAGGTGCGGGCGGTCGTGATGCCGTCGCGCTTCTCCTCGGCCGCCACCCAGGAGGACGCCCGGCGGGTGGCCAGGGCGCTGGGCATCGAGGCGCTCGAGATTCCCATCGAACCGATGTTCCGGGCGTATCTGGACACGCTCCAGCCGCTCTTCGGCACCCGCGCCCTGGACGTCACCGAGCAGAACCTCCAGGCCCGCATCCGCGGGACCCTGCTGATGGCGCTCTCGAACAAGTTCGGGTGGCTGGTGCTGACGACCGGCAACAAGAGCGAGACGGCGACGGGCTACACGACGCTCTACGGCGACATGGCGGGCGGGTTCGCGGTCATCAAGGACGTGCCCAAAACGCTGGTCTACGAGCTGGCGCGGTTCCGCAACCGGCGGGGCCCGGGCCAGCCAATCCCGGCCAGCGTCCTTGCGCGCGCCCCGTCGGCGGAGCTGGCCCCGGATCAGACCGACCAGGACACGCTGCCGCCGTACAGCCTGCTGGACCGTCTCCTGAAGGCGTCCGTCGAGGAGGACCGCAGCCTGCGCGCGATCCTCGCGCGCAACCGGGTGGACTCAGGCCTAGTCCGGCGGGTCCTCGCGATGGTGGACCGCTCCGAGTACAAGCGGCGCCAGGGGCCGCCGGGCATCAAGATCACGCCCAAGGCGTTCGGGAAGGACCGCCGGATGCCGATCACGAACCGGTTTCACCAGAGCTGATGTATCGCGTCCTGCTCATCACCGACGACTGGCAGCAAAAGAAGTCGCTGAAGTCCGAGCTGCTGGAGCGCGGGTTCACGGTGACGCCGGCGGCCTCGGCCGAGGTGTTCCAGGACGCGTTCGCCCCGCCCGACCACCTCGACGTGGTGGTCGTGGACCTTGAGCGGTGCGCGACGGAGGGCGCGAAGCTCTGCCACGCCCTCAAGCGGGAGCGGCCCTTCAAGGAGCTGCCGCTGGTCCTCCTGGTGACGGAGGAGCAGCTGGGCCGGATCGATTTCGGGTGGGGCGTCGACGACTACCTCACCCTGCCGGTGAGCGCCAAGCGGCTGGCGGAGCGGCTCAACTTCCTCGTCTGGAAGCTCCACCGGGTCGCGCTCAAGAACGGCTTCTCGCTGGGCGAGCTCGTCATCGATTTCGAGCGCTACGAGGTGCGCGTGAAGGGCGAGCCGGTCGACCTGACGTACAAGGAGTTCGAGCTGCTGAAGTTCCTCGCCACCCATCCCGGCAAGCCCTTCACCCGGGAGGCGCTCCTCGACAAGGTGTGGGGGTATGACTACTACGGCGGCACCCGCACCGTGGATGTCCACATCCGTCGCCTGCGCGCCAAGATCGAGCTGGGCGGGGCCGCCTACATCGAGACCGTCCGGAACGTCGGGTATAAGTTTCTCGCCCCTCCCGAGTCCTAGCTTCCGCTCCTTGTTTTTCCGTCTCCGCTCAGATATACTTCGAGTAACAAAAGGCAAGTGACCCTCGAAACGCCACACCCGGAGTAATCCGGGGCCGGAAAGCCACGGTCCAGCCACGTCGAACGTGGTGAGGGACAGCGGGTTGCCGAAAGGGTCGGCCGTGCCGGGTGTTCGAGGGTCGGTCAGGACCCTTGGAGCGCTCGGCGATTTGTTTGGAGGGATGGCAAACCGAATGGGATCGCGCGGGATGACGCTGGTGGAGGTCCTGGTCGGCACCGCGGTGCTGGTCACCGGGGGCGGCGCGCTCCTGCTGGGCATGCACTACGCCCTGGTCCAGTCGGACTACCTGAATCACGCCCAGATCGCCATCCAGGCCGCCCAAGGCGAGCTCGAGCGGCTCACCAGCGAGACGTTCAGCACGCTGGCGACCGGCGCGGCATACGTCGGCGCCCGGCAGAACGGCCAGTCCGTGGCCATCAACAACGCGGAGCTGCCCGGTGGGATGCTGGGGGTGCAGATCCAGACCTTCCCCGCCGGCACCCCCTTCGCCACGGCGACGCTCCTGGATCTCAGCGTGGCCGCCTGCTGGACCTCGCGCGGCCGGCGGATCGGGGAGGACCAGAGCTGCAACGGCGTGCTGGAGGCGGCGGAAGACGTCAATGGCAACGGGTGGATCGACTCGCCCGCGATGGTCAGCACGCGGGTCGCCAGAAAGGACTGACATGGACCGTTGGGGGTTCACCGCCGTGGAGCTGCTGATTGTCAGCGGCATCGCGTTCGGGCTCGTGGGCGGGATGATGCTCATGACGACCGACGCGGGCAGCCGCGTGTGGGCGCGGACGGATGCGCAGGTGACCACCACATCGGCGGCGCAGCAGGTGCTGAACCGGCTGCGGGAAGACCTCCACGCGGCCTCGCTCGCCGCTGGCGTCGCGTGCGCGCCCGGCGACATCTCGTTTGCCCAGGACCCCGACGGCCCCGCAGGCGCAGGACCGCCGGTGCCCTATCGCTATCAGCTCGACGCGGCGGCGGGGACGATCCGGCGCACGGTCGGCGCGGCGACCCGGGTGATCGCGCCGAACGTCTCGGCGATGACCTTTCCGACCTGCGCCAACGGGGTGGTGCGCGTGATGCTCACCACGCGCGTTGTGCCGCGGCGATGGCCGACGGCCACGCACACCCTGGAGTCGCAGGTGAGGATCCAGAACCCATGACGCGCGCCAGGCCGCACGACCGCCGCGGCTTCATCCTCATCAGCAGCTACCTCATGCTGTTCCTCTTCGTCATCTACTCCAACGCCTTGACGATGCAGACGATGACCCAGCGCATGGTCGCCGACCGCGCGCGCGAGGACCTCCAGGCGCTCAACCTCGCCCAGGGCACCCTGGAGCAGCTGGGCGATGAGTTCTACCAGTTCCTCACCGTCAACGTCTACCAGCTGACCTACCAGGGCGACGCCGTCAGGGCGCTGGCGTGGCTCGACAACCTCGGGAACGCCATCGCCAACGGGGGGAACGTCACCTCCACCGTCTCCTGCGCGCCCTGCTTCAGCTACAAGTACGACGCCCAGGGCACCCTGACCATGAAGAGCGACTTCGTGGGCGGCACCCTTGACGGGGTCGCCGCCAACCCGCGCACGATCACCAGCCTCCCCACGCTCAAGGACGCCAAGACCGACAGCGCCGGCTCCTGGATCGCGTCGCTCGTCCGTGACCCGAACGATCCCGGCAATCCGCTGGCCAAGCGGGTGATGACCGTCGTGGGGCAGGCGACCATCGGCTCGACCACCAAGCGCATCCAGGCGGTCTACGACATCGAGCTGGGGATGTCGGACATCTTCCGCTACGCCTACTTCGTCAACAACTACGGCTGGTTCACCGCCGGGAACAACACGCGGATGTTCATCCATGGGGACCTCCGCGCCAACGGCGACCTGGTGCTCAACGGGGACCTATCGCGGATCCTGGTCGACGGCGACCTCTACGCCGCCAAGAACCCCGAGCTGGTCAACCCGGTGACCAACCAACCGGCGGCTGGCGCCATCAGCGGGGACCCGACGCAAGACGCCAACCAGCAGGCGTATTGGAATGCCTGCGACACCTCGCTGTGCACCTACCAGTCCTCGCGGCCGGCCAAGAACCTGACCTTCCCCGGCCAGCCGGCCATCGGGGGCTCGCAGAAGACGCTGTCGTACGGGTGGGACAGTGACTCCCCGGAGCAGAAACGGTATGCCAGCCAGCCCACGCAGCCGATCCCGTACCTCGGGAACCTGAATTTCTACAAGAGCCTGGCCCTCCAGAACAAGAGCACGCTCACCTACTACGACGGCGCGGCGCAGCAGACGAAGACCATCCAGGCCGTCCACAGCGGCGACAAGCCCGTCGTCCTGATCGGGACGGTGAGCCGCCCGATCGTGCTCAACGGCCCGGTGGTCATTCCCGGAGACGTCATCATCAAGGGGGTGGTGACCGGCCAGGGCACCATCTACGCGGGCCGCAACGTCCACGTCATCGGGGAAACCCAATACCAGAACCCGCCGCACTGGAGGCGGATGGAGCGCAACCAGGTCACCGGCCGCATCGCCCGGTGGGGCCGCGGAACCGACCCCAGCCTTCCGGAAAGCAACCTGGGAACGGTCTGCAAGAGCGGGGGCTACTACGCGCCGGGCGCGACGCTGCCCGGAGGGTGCATGTGATGTCGGGACGACGCTTCACGGTCCTGGCGGTGCTGGGGGCGCTCGGCGTCTTCGGGGCGACGCTCCTCGCCGTCCCCGGCGACCGCCGCGCGCCTGACGACGACCTGCTGCAGACCGATGCCGGCCTCTGCGCCGCTTGGGCCGCCGGGCCCATCGACCCGCCGCCCTCGCCGCCTCCGCCGCCCCCGCCGACGTGCCAGGTGGGGTCATGGAACTACTACTGGTGCGGCTCCTGCGGGTACCAGTGCCGCTACAAGTACCGCGTCGCCACCAACTGCAGCTACGAGTATCAGTATGACTACGGCTGCCAGATGCCCGTGTGCCCCCCGGTGAGCGCCTGGAGCTACTACTCGTGCGGCTCCTGCGGGGAAGGATGCCGCTACAAGTACCGCACCGCCAACTGCAGCACCGAATATGGGTATGATTACAACTGTCCGATTTATGACCAGAACAAAATCGCGGGCAACTGGAAGCCGTACGGCTTTGCCGTCCCAGGCGATGCGCAGTACAGCTTCACCTACCAGGACAATCAGAAGCAGGACTTCCTGGCGCTGGCGGCCAAAGGCAACGTCATCATCGGCGATTACACCTCGAAACAGTTTGCAGACAACGTGCTGCCCAAGCTGGCCTCGGGGGACAGGGCGAGCTCGATCACGCAGCCCTACGCGATCGACCCGACGGACGCCCCGCTCGGCTACCACACCGGCAACAAGGGCGTGATGTACGACGACAAGGGGCGGCCGCTCTTCAACGGGGACTACACGAAGAAGGACGGCGGCGCCAAGCTGGACGGCAAGGACCGCCGGTTCTATGAGTCCACGCTGTCGGACGACCAATTCAAGGCGCTCATCGACCCCAACGACCCGCTCTTCAACTCGGGCGGGCAGCCGAAGTTCGACGGCGTCCTCTTCACCAATCACACGGTGGCCGGCGCGGTGAACGCCGAGGCGCTCAACGTCAACGGGGCGCTCATCAGCCGGGACGACGCGCTCATGTTCCGCTCGCAGCTCTACATCAACCACGACAGCCGCCTGCGGGACGCCCAGGCCTCCCAGCTGGCCCTGCCCGTGTCCATCAAGCGGCCCAAGCTCAGGTCCTGGAGCGTGTGCCCCGCCTCCGGGTGCCCGTGACCCGCGCGTTACGCCGATTTAACCCGCCCGTCATCTTGACGTAACACCCCTCGCTAAAATTGGGTCCGGGTCTCATTTTTCCCAAAGCGAACGCTCAGGAAAAATGAGACCCGGACCCAATTTTTTATGGCGCAGCCGCTCCTCCTCCGCTTCGGCGATCTCGTGATCGACCTGGACGCCTACCGGGTGCTCCTGGCCGACCGGCCCCTGGCGCTCTCGTACCGCGAGTACGCGCTCCTGGTCTACCTCGCGGGGCGGGCCGGCCAAGCCGTGCCCCGGCGCCAGCTCCTGGAAGAGGGGCTCGGCCGGCACGATCCCGGCGGCTTGCGGATGGTGGATGAGCACGTCCGGCATCTCAAGGGCGTGCTGGAGCGGGAGGGCCGCGCGTTCATTGACGACCTCGGCGAGGCCGGCTACCGCTTTGCGTGTAACAACGAATTAACATGACCGTGATACGCGCGTAATGCGCGCCGCGTAGAGTGCGCGCCAATGTGGGAGGGTGGTGGAGACCAACACATGGGAGGGTGCCGGCAGATGAGGCGATGGCTTGCGGCAGGGATGGTGGGGCTTGGGCTGTTGGCCGGGGGGTTGCCGGCACAGGCGGATGATGCCGACACGGCGGCGCTCAAATCCGAGATCGAGATGCTGAAGGACCGGCTCTCCCGCCTGGAAGGGCAGCTGGGGCAAGCGCAACTGAAGGGCGGCGTGGAGATGGGTGAGAAACCCGTCCCGGCGTTGCTGGAGCTCCCCAGCGGGCTCGCCGGCCTCCAGATGAGCGGGTATGCGGACATCGCGTATGACTTCAGCTTTAACGAAGCCGATCCCGCGACGACCGCGACGGTCGGCCGCGCCTTTGACAACGAGTCGGACGGCTTCACCCCGCACGCCTTTGAGCTGGCCTTCGAGAAGCCGATCACGGACGAGATGCCGCTCGGGTTCCGGACGGACCTGTTCTTCGGGGACGACGCGGAGCTCATTCACTCCACCGGGGCCGGGGCCAGCGCCGACCAGTTCGACCTCCAGCAGGCCTACATCACCGCGCGGGCCCCGATCGGGGACGGGCTCGACTTCAAGGTCGGGAAGTTCGTCACCCTGCTGGGTGCTGAGGTCATCGAGAGCCCGGCGAACTGGAACTACTCCCGCTCGCTCATGTTCATGAACTCCATCCCGTTCACGCACACCGGGGCGCTGGCCAGCTATCCGCTCGGGGAGTGGGGCTCCGTGACGACGGGCGTCGTGAACGGCTGGGACATCGTGGACGACAACAACAAAGCCAAGTCGCTCATCGGCAACCTGACGCTCACCCCGGTCGAGGACCTCACCCTCTCGTTCAACGGCATCACGGGTGCCGAGCGCGCGGGCGATTCGAGGAATGATCGGACGGTGCTCGACATCGTGGCGACGTGGACCCCGCCCATCGAGCACCTGACGCTGATGGCCAACTACGACTTCGGCCATGAGAGCGGTGTGAGGCAGGGCACCGCGCCGACCGCAGCCGCGGCGACCCGGAAGGGGTTCGAGCCCGCCGAGTGGACCGGCCTTGCGCTCTACGCCAAGTACGACCTCACCGACGCCTGGTCGCTCGCCGGGCGCATGGAGTGGTTCGACGACAAGGACAACGCCCGGATCGGCGCGACGAGCATCGGCGGGTCCACGCTGGATGACCTCGATATCTATGCGTATACCCTCACCAGCCAGTGGAAGCTGCACGAGCACGTCCTGGCGCGCCTGGAGTACCGGCATGACAAGGCGGATGAGCGGGTCTTCCTCCGCGATGAGACGTTCAGCGACTACCTCGACACCGTCGCGGCGGAGCTCGTCTACCACTTTTAGGTTGTTGTGACCCCCGCCGCTTTACGAAGCAGCGGGGGGCCCCCTGCGCTCCGCGAAGCGGAGCGTGGGGGGCGTCCCCACATCGAGCGTGAGGTCAACAGAAGGAGGCTCATGGCATGGAGATGAAACGGATGACACGCTGGAGTCGGTGGGGCAGCCGCTTCCTGCTTGGCGCCATCATGCTGGGGTTGGTCGGGCCCGCGGTGGCGTGGGCGGACCGGGAACCGGATCCCGGCGGGACGGCGACCGGGACGGCCATCGATGTGCCGGCCGCGACGATCGGCTCGCCGACGATCACGGAGCTCGCCAACGCGGTCGGGCATAATCGCGTCGCGATCAATATCATGTGGACGCTGATCACCGGCTTTCTCGTCATGTTCATGCAGGCCGGGTTCGCCATGGTCGAGACGGGGTTCACCCGGGCCAAAAACGTGGCCCACACGATGGCGATGAACTTCATGATCTATCCGCTCGGGATGCTCGGCTTCTACCTCTGCGGGTTCGCCTTCATGTTCGGGGGGCTAGGCGCCATCGGCACCATGGGTGGCTATGCGGGGTTAAATCATGAGGTCACCGTCACCCTCTTTGGGAAGGCCTTTGGGCTCTTTGGCGCGAAGGGCTTCTTCTTGGCGGGGGGCTCCTACGACGTCGCGATCTTCGCGCTCTTCCTCTTCCAGATGGTGTTCATGGATACGACCGCGACGATTCCGACCGGGGCGATGGCCGAGCGGTGGAAGTTCCTGGCGTTTTTCCTCTACGGCTGGGCGGTCGGCACGATCATCTACCCGATCTTTGGCAACTGGGTCTGGGGCGGCGGGTGGCTGGCCATGCTCGGTCAGAACTTCGGTCTGGGCCATGGCCATGTGGACTTTGCCGGCTCCTCAGTCGTGCACATGACCGGGGGCGTCATTGGACTGGTGGGCGCCTGGATCATCGGGCCGCGGATCGGGAAGTATAAGAAGGACGGCAGCCCGAACGTGATCCCTGGGCACAGTATCCCGATGGCGGTGATCGGGACGTTCATCCTCGCGTTCGGGTGGTTTGGGTTTAATCCGGGCTCCACGCTGGCCGGCACGGATCTGCGCATCGCGGTCGTTGCGACGAACACGATGCTCGCGTCCGCGACCGGAGCCGTCGCGGCGATCCTGTGGATGTGGCTCATCCGGAGCAACAAGCCCGATCCGAGCATGATGTGTAACGGGATGCTCGCCGGCCTCGTGGCCATTACCGCTCCCTGCGCATTCGTGAACTCCATCAGCGCCTGCCTCATCGGGCTCATCGCGGGCGTGCTGGTGGTCGAGGCGGTGTTCTTCATCGAGCGCGTGCTCAAGATTGACGATCCCGTCGGGGCCATCTCGGTTCACGGGGTCTGCGGGGCTTGGGGCGTGCTGTCCCTGGGGCTCCTCGCCGATGGCACCTACGGGGATGGCTGGAACGGCGTGGCCGGGACGGTGAAGGGGCTCTTCTACGGCGATCCAAGCCAGTTCGTTGCCGAGTGCATCGGGGTGGCCGCCAACTTCATCTACGTCGGGCTCATCTCACTCATCGTCTTCAAACTCATCGACGTCTTCGTCGGCAATCGGGTGGATCCGTCGGCGGAGCTGGGTGGGCTGGACGTGCCGGAGATGGGGGTCCCGGGCTATGTCGGTATCAAGCTCGATAAGCACTCGGAAACACCTCTGCCAGTCTTGACGGAAGCCGACGTGGCCATGGCCACCGCCAGATAGGAGGTAGTCGATGCCCGAGGTGTCCACGAAACCAGTTGAGACATCGAGTCAGACGAGGACTGCGACCATGAAGAAAATCGAGGCGATCATCCGACCTGAAAAGCTCGACGAGGTCCGCAAGGCCATCGAGGCGGTGGGCTACCCCGGCGTCACCATCACCGAGGCCGAGGGGCACGGCAAGCAGAAGGGGCTCACCCAGCAGTGGCGAGGGGAAACCTACCGGGTGGACTTCCTGCCGAAGGTGAAGCTGGACATCGTCGTCAGCGACGCGGATGTGGAGCGGATCATCCAGGCCCTCATCAAGGCCGCCAAGACCGGCGCGGTCGGCGACGGCAAGATCTTCGTCTCGGACGTGCGCGACGTGATCAAGATCCGCACCGGCGAGCGGGGCGACGCCGCCATCTGACAACAGTTGACGGGCGCGCGCCCGCTGGGTATACTAGGTGCCACGTCCTTCCCGGGGACGCATCGAGGCCCAGCCAACCGTCACGCCAACACAGGAGGCTCGCATCATGCCCAGGATCGCCGTCGCTGAACGTCGGGCGAGGAGCCGGATCGCGCAACACCGCGTGGCCGCGCGCGCCGCGGCCGGCGGCATGAACTCCAAGCCCATCGCCGGCATCACCGACGAAGCGGTGAAACGGGTCTGGCAGCTCATCCGCCAGCACAGCATCCGGGTCGTGGACCTGAAGTTCAACGACCTGCCCGGGCTGTGGCAGCACTTCTCCATCCCCGTGGAGGAGCTGGACCAGAGCGCGAAGAAAGGCGTCTGGGTCGACGGGATCGGATTCGACGGCTCCTCCATCCGCGGGTTCCAGAAGATCCAGGAATCGGACATGAATCTCTTCCCGGACCCGGCGACCGCCGTGCTGGATCCGGTGTGCGAGATCCCCACCCTCAGCCTCGTCTGCGACATCTACGACCCGCTCACGAAGAAGGCCTACAGCCGCGACCCCCGCTACATCGCGAGGAAGGCCGAGGCGTATCTGAAGAAGACCGGCATCGCGGACATCAGCTACTGGGGGCCGGAGCCGGAGTTCTTCATCTTCGACGACATCCGCTTCGACTCCACCGAGAACTCCAGCTACTACTACGTGGATTCGATTGAGGGCGAGTGGAACTCCGGGCGGGACGAGAAGCCGAATCTCGGCTACAAGCCCCGCTTCAAGGAGGGCTACTTCCCGGTGCCGCCGCATGACATCTTCCAGGACATCCGCAGCGAGATCATGAACACCGCGCGCGCGGCGGGGGTCCCGGTGGAGAAGCACCACCACGAGGTGGCGACGGCCGGCCAGGCCGAGATCGACATGCGCTACTCGACGCTGACCAAGATGGCGGACCACCTGATGATGCTCAAATACGTGATCAAGAACGTGGCGCGCAAGCACGGCAAGGTGGCCACCTACATGCCCAAGCCGCTCTACGGCGACAACGGCTCCGGCATGCACACGCACCAGAGCCTGGCCAAGGAAGGGAAGAACCTCTTCTACGACAAGGCCGGCTACGCGCTGATCAGCAACATGTGTAAGTGGTACATCGGCGGGCTCATCAAGCACGCGCCGGCGATCCTGGCCTTCGCGGCCCCCACGACCAACTCGTACAAGCGGCTGGTGCCGGGCTACGAGGCGCCCGTGAACCTCGCCTACTCGGCGCGCAACCGCTCGGCGGCCTGCCGCATCCCGGTGTATGTGGACCACCCGGCGAGCAAGCGCGTGGAGTTCCGCCCGCCCGACCCCTCGTGCAACCCGTACCTCGCCTTCTCGGCGATGCTCATGGCGGGGTTGGACGGGATCCAGAACCGCATCGACCCCGGCAAGCCGCTCGACAAGAACACCTACGAGCTGGAGCCCGAGGAGGCGGCCAAGATCCCGACGGTGCCGGGCTCGCTCGAAGAGGCGCTCGATGCGCTGGGGCGCGACCACGCGTTCCTGCTGAAGGGCGACGTCTTCACCAAGGACGTCATCGAGGTGTGGCTGGAGTACAAGCGGCAGGAGATCCCGAAGGTGAAGCTGCGGCCGCACCCGTATGAGTTCTACCTGTATTTCGACATTTAAGAACACCCGGGATCGGTTCCGTGTGTGCGGGCGGGGCGCAGCGATGCGCCCCGTTTGCTCTCCGCGCTCGGACCATGCCGCCATGGAATTGACGCAGGTGGTGAGGGGAGCCGTCGATGCCCGTCGCGTCTAAGCCAGCCGCAGCCAAGCGCCGGCCGCTGCGGAAAGACAAGGAGTACGTCCTGCGCCTGGCCAAGGAGCACGACGTCCGGTTCATCCGCCTGTGGTTCACCGACATCCTCGGGTTCCTGAAGAGCTTCGCCATCACGATTGACGAGCTCGAGAAAGCGCTCGAGGAAGGGATAGGGTTCGACGGCTCCGCCATCGAGGGGTTCGCCCGCATCGATGAGTCGGACATGCTGGCCGTGCCCGACCCCAACACCTTCTGCCTCTTGCCGTGGCGGCCCAGGGAGAACGCGGTGGCGCGGATGTTCTGCGACGTCACCTATCCGGGCGGCAAGCTGTTCGAGGGCGATCCCCGCGCCGTGCTGAAGCGCAACCTCGCCCAGGCCAGCCGCCTCGGCTACACCTTCTACGTGGGGCCGGAGCTGGAGTTCTTCGTCTTCAAGAGCGCCGACGCCCCGGCGCCCATCGACGCCGGCGGCTACTTCGACCTCACCCCGCTCGACGCCGCCTCGGACCTGCGCCGGGACATCATCCTCTCCATGGAGGAGATGGGCATCGGCATCGAGTACTCGCACCACGAGGCCGCGCCCTCCCAGCACGAGATCGACTTCCGCTACACCGACGCGCTCACGATGGCCGACAACGTGATGACCTACCGGCTCGTCGTGAAGGAGATCGCGTTCAAGCACGGCGTCTATGCCAGCTTCATGCCCAAGCCCCTGCCCGACCGCAACGGCTCCGGGATGCACGTGAACATGTCGCTCTTCCGGGGGGAGCGCAACGCGTTCTTCGACGCGAAGGATCGGCTGCACCTCTCGCAGACCGCGAAACAGTTCATGGCGGGGATCCTCCGGCGCGCGCCGGAGCTGACGCTGGTGCTGAACCAGTGGGTGAACTCGTACAAGCGCTTGGTGCCGGGCTACGAGGCGCCCG
>JAHFGZ010000050.1 GCA_023247155.1 Candidatus Omnitrophota bacterium | reverse complement strand
GCCCCGGTACGGTCGCAAGAGATAGCCGATCCGCCTGTAGGACCGGTGGCCACGCGGCGCCTCAGCCATCGGCGAACCAGCGCGTCATGGCCGCCATTCGAACTCCAGGCACGCGGATCCCCGCCGCGTCAGGGCGCGCACCTCGTGAAATCCAGCCCCTTGGAATGTCCGGATGGAGACTCGGTTCGTGCAGATGGTGAGGCCGAACACGCGTGTGACCCCCAGTTCCTGGCAAGCCCGTGGCGCTGAGGCACGGAGCATGGCGGTGCCCCACCCCTGCCCCCGGTGCGCGGCCGCCACCGAATAGGACAGCTCGGCCTCGCTGCCGGACCGGACATACCGGATCTGCCCGAGGGGACGCCCATGGCGCTCGGCCACCCAGATGCGGCAATCGGGCGAGGCGAGTTGCCGCGCCAGCCAGCGTTGGTGCCGCGCCCAGGGAATCCGCTCGCTGGAGAACGAGGCCGCCCGCACGACGGGATCCTGACGCCACTCCCAGAGGAGCTTGGCATCCTCCGCGGTGGCCGGCCGCAACGTCGGCAGGCCGGCCTGGGCCACCCGGGTCCGCATCATCGTGCGCACCGTCGTCATCCCTCAGGGTGCGACGCCCGCCGCAGGGCGTCCTCCACGGCTGCCAGGACCTCGGAGACCTCCTCGTCCGTCATGGCGTGGAAGATGGGTAAGGTGAGCAGTTCCTCGTACGCGCCCTCGGCGACCGGATAGGCGCCCCGCTGATCGCCGAATCGCTGCCGGTAGTACGGATGCGTGTGGACGGGGATGTGATGGACGGCCACCCCGATCTGCGCCTCGCGCAGGGCGCGGAAGACGCCTGCCCTTCCCTGGGGGAGGGCGGCAAGGTCCAGGCGGATGGGATAGAGATGCCACGCCGGGCTCACTCCGGCTCGCACGGTGGGGGGGCGGATGCAGGGGAGGCCCTGCCAGACGGCCGTGTAGCGCTCCGCGATCGCTCGGCGCCTGGCGATGTTCGCCTCCAGGCGCTTCAATTGGGACAGGCCCAGCGCGCACCCGATGTCGCTCAGCCGGTAGTTGTAGCCGAGCGCCACCATCTCATAATGCCACGGCTCGCGGGTACTGCGCTCATGCGGATCCTGGGCGATGCCATGGTTGCGGAACATCCGCAGCCGCCTGGCAAATTCGGGATAGTTGGTCGTCACCATGCCGCCTTCGCCGGTGGTGATGTGCTTGACGGGATGAAAACTGAAGACGGTCATATGGCTTAAGGCCCCGATGCGCCGGTCCCGGAAGCGCGCCCCCAGCGCCTGGCAGGCATCCTCGATCACGATCAGGCCCCGCGCCTCCGCCAGCGCCAGGATGTCATCCAGATCCGCGGGGTGGCCGGCGTAATCCACTGGGAGGATCGCCTTGGTCCTCGGCGTCACGCGACGCCGGATCTCCGCCGGGTCGAGCGTCAGCGTATCCGGGAGCACGTCCGCGAAGACCGGGACCGCACCCTGGTAGAGCAGGCAGTTCGCGGTGGCGCAGAACGTCAGCGGGCTCGTGACCGCCTCATCGCCTGGGCCCAGCCCTGCCGCAAACACCGCCCCGTGCAGCGCCGCCGTCCCGGAGCTGAAGCTCACCGCGTAGCGGGCGCCCACCGAGGCGGCCACCGCCTCCTCGAACGCCGCGACCTTCGGCCCCGTCGTGAGCCACTCGGAGCGCAGGACCTCGACGACCGCCTCGATGTCCTCTTCGGTGATGAGATGGCGCCCGTACGGGATCGGGCGCGTGCGGACGAGCCGCCGGCCCGCCGCCGCCCCCGCCGCCAGTATCCGTGGCGTCACTTAGCCCTCCACCGCGCTCATGAGCGAGTCGTCCTGGACCAGCTGCGAAACCATCTCCCGCAATTGCTCCACGCTGAGGCGGACCGGGTTGGCCTCGCTGCTGTAGACGAACCCCTCCGGCATCGGCGTGCCGGCTTCCCACAGCGTCGCGTCGTACTCGGGATCGGCCACCGGCAGGATGACGAACATCTCGGGAAACTCGCGGGTGTGCCAGGCCTCATCGGGAGAGACCAGCAGCTCATGGAGCTTCTCCCCCGGGCGGATGCCGGTGAAGGTGATCGGGCACTCCGGGGCGATGGCGCGCGCCAGGTCCATGAGGCGAATGCTCGGAATTTTCGGCACGAAGATCTCACCGCCGCGCAGGCTGTCCAGGCAGTGCAGCACGAACTCCACCCCCTGCTCCACCGTGATCCAGAAGCGGGTCATGCGCCGATCCGTCACCAGGAGGCTCCCGTTCGACCGCTGCTCCAGGAACAGCGGGATGACGCTGCCGCGGCTGCCGACGACGTTCCCGTAGCGCGCGCAGCTCAGCCGCGTCCTGCCCTCGCCGGAGTAGAAGTTGCCCTGGACGAAGAGCTTCTCAGCGCACAGTTTGGTCGCCCCGTAGAGATTCACCGGACTCACCGCCTTGTCGGTGCTGATCGCCAGCACCCGCTCCACCCCGCAGTCGATCGCCGCGTCAATCACGTTGGCGGCCCCCAGCACGTTGGTCTTGACCGCCTCAAACGGGTTGTACTCGCAGGCCGGCACCTGCTTGAGCGCCGCGGCATGGATCACGATCTCCACGCCCCGCATCGCGCGGTTGAGCCGCTCCTTGTCACGCACGTCCCCGATCAGGAACCGCACCCGTTTGTCCGGGAACCGCCGCTGCATCTGCTGCTGCTTGAGCTCGTCGCGCGAGTAGATGCGGATGGCTTCCGGGTGTCTCGTCCGCAAGACCACGTCCACGAACTGCTGTCCGAACGACCCCGTCCCCCCGGTGACGAGGACCGTCTTCCCATCGAGACAGCCCTGCGTTGCGCTTGATCCCATCGGCACACTCCTCTGTCGTGTTCCCCTCTCGCTCATCGTGCAGCCATCATCAGCGCGCGCCGCAGCTCGAACACCAGCCGCGGCCACGGCATCTGCTGTTCGGCGCGCAACACCTCAGGCACCCGGAACGGCCGCAACGCCTCGACGTGCCCGCTGTACGGGATGCCGCCGATCGAGCGGGGGCCGGCAACGGCCTGCACCAGCTCCGGACGCCTGAGCAGCTCCTCGACTTCAATGAGCGCGCCTGAGGCGTCCGCGAAGGCGAGGCCATTGGCCACATCGAACATCGCCCACCGGCCGTCCACGCGGACGAACGAAAAGACCACGCGCCCCTGACGCCAGAAGGCGGGCAGCCCCGCGTACCGCGCCAGCGTCGTGAACACATCCGCCTGCTGGTCAGCCGCGCCGTGCCCCCGGATGATGATGTGCAGGACATGATCATCGACGATGGGCCACCCCTTCGGGGTGGGACGGATGTGCGTCCGCGTCCACTCGAACACCGCCAGGGCCCGTTCCTGTTCGCTGCGGAGCCCTTGGGTGATCTCCCGCGCCAGCAGCCCATACTCGATGTGCCGATGCAGAAAGGCGATCGCCTTCGCATACAGTGGCACCTGCTTCACCGACGGCTGGTAATCGACCTGCTGCCGGGTCGTCACCGGCGCCATCGCCAGGGTCCAGAGCGCGCCCCCCGCGAGGCCGGCCAGCACGAGCGCCTGGAGGGTGACCCGGCGCCTGCCCGTCATCGCAGGCGACCCCCCATCGCCGCCGGCTCAGGCGCATCCGCCCACGTGAAGGACCCCGCACCAAGCGAGAGGTCTCGGAGCCAGACCTCAAACGTCAGGAGCGTCCAGAGTCGGTGGGAATGATCGGCCCGTCCCGCCAGGTGCGCCTCGCACAGGGCCCGGACGTACGACTGATCCACGTAGCCGCGCAGCCGCGCCTCGGGCGCGAGCAGGACCTCGCGCAGGTAGTCGCGCAGGTCGGTCGTGAACCACGCGCGCAGCGGCACGCCGAAGCCCATCTTCCCGCGCCGCAGGATCGGCTCAGGCACCAGGTCCGCGAAGGCCCGCCGGAGGACGACCTTGGTGCGCCCCCACCGGAGCTTCATGGCATCCGGCAGGCTGAAGGCGTACTCCAGAAGCGCAAGGTCAAGGAACGGCGAGCGCGCCTCCAGGCCGTGCGCCATCGAGCAGCGGTCCATCTTCACGAGCAGGTCATCGAGCAGGTACGTCTTCAGGTTCAGGTAGAGGAGCTGCGTCAGGGGCGAGCGGCCGCGGCAGCGCTGCAGCGACGGCTCAAGCGGGCCAAGCGGCCGGGCAGGCGCTCCGTGCCAGGCGTCGGGGAGCAGCCGGGGCACATCCTCGTAGAACACCGAGACCCATCGCGTGAACCGCTCCGCAAACGGCAGCGCGACGCTCCCCGCGAATTTCCGAAGGCGCGCCAGGGCGCTGCGGTGCCCGCCCCAGTCCGGCAGCCCTCCCAGCAGCCGCCCGCCCATGCGGCGCGCCCAGCGCGGCGCGGCCTCAGCGGCGACCGCGGCGTAGAAGCGGAGGTAGCCGGCGAACAGCTCATCGCCCCCGTCCCCGTTCAGGGCGACGGTGACGTGCTGGCGCGTCAGGCGCGAGAGCAGGTACGTCGGGATGGCGGAGGAGTCGGCGAACGGCCCGTCATGGTGCCAGACCAGCCGCTCGATCAGGTCCACGGACGACGGTTCCACCATGAACTCTGTGTGCACCGTCTGGAACCTGCGCGCGGCCAGGCGGGCGTAGGCCCTCTCATCGAAGCGCGCATCGCCGCTGAACCCGATGCTGAACGTCCGCACCGGCTCCTGCAGGAGCCGGCTCATGATCCCGACCACGATCGTGGAATCGATGCCGCCGCTCAAGAACGCTCCCAGCGGCACGTCCGCGATGAGCCGGCGCCGCACCGCCGCGGTGACCAGTTCCCGGATGTCCGCCGCGGCCTCCGCCTCGCCGGATGTCCGCCGCGGGGCGTCGGCCAGCGGAACGTCCCAGTACTCCTCAATCTCGACGTGGCCGTCGTCCCCGGCCCGCAGCAGGTGCCCCGGCGGCAGCTTGAGGATCCCCGCGTAGCAGGTCTGCGGCGTCGGGACGTAGCCGTACAGGAACAGTGACGGCAGCGCCTCGGTGTTCACCTGCGGGACGATGTCGGGATGACGCAGCAGCGCCTTGATCTCCGACGCGAACGCCACCATCTGCGGCGAGGCGCAGTAGAAGAGCGGTTTTTTGCCGAGGCGGTCGCGCGCAAGGAGCAGCCGCCGCTGCCGCCCGTCCCAGATCGCGAAGGCGAACATCCCATCGAGCGCCTGCACGCAGCGCTCGCCGTCCGCTTCATACAGCCGCAGGAGCACCTCGGTATCCGACGCGGTCCGGAAGCGCTGGCCCCGCGCCTCCAGGGACGCTCGGAGCTCCCGGAAGTTGTAGATCTCGCCGTTGAACGCCACCCACACGCGTCCGTCGTCGCTCGCCATGGGCTGGCCCGCGGCCTCCGAGAGGTCCACGACCCGCAGGCGCGCGTGGCCCAGGCCCACGTGGAGGGACCCCTCGCCGAGCAGCTGCGCGCCCCTGGCGTCGGGGCCCCGGTGAGCCAGGGCGTCGACCATCCGGCCCAAGCGGTCGCGGTCAACCGGCCGCCCGTCGAAGCGCACCACCCCGGTGATCCCGCACATCAGTCCGGCTCCCTCGAGACGACGGCGACCAGGGATGGCTCGGCTGGCGGTTCAGGGACGCTGGCCAGATCCTCGTCGCGCGGCCAGGCCCGCCATCGGTCTCTCCAGTACATGAACTGGCGGCGATGCCAGGCGCCGCTGCATTGGCCCGCCGCCACGAGCACGAGGAGCGGTAACCAGTACAGCAGCCGCAACCGGAACAGCGTGCCCAGGTTGGCCATGACGAGCCCCGTGCACGTCCCCAGGATCACGCCGAAGACCAGGATGACGCGTCCCCCGAGTGGCAACCGCTGCACCGTCCGCCAGGCATACCGCCGCACTCCAACGAGCCGAATCGCCCGCCACGCGCGAAGGCTGACGCCGAGCAACAGCAGATACACCAGAACAGCCTCGGCCCCCGCGAAAGCCCGCATCCCGCCTGTGCTGCCGCTGGTGTCGAACCATTGCCAGGGAAATGGGGCGAGAAACCCCACCAGGATCGCGCGGGGCAGATAGGCCGCCAGGGTCCGCAGGTCCGAGATATCCGACTGCACATCCATCAGTGAGCTGCCGCCGCTAAAGACGACACTGCTCCGCAGGCCCCCGAGCCATTGCGGGCCCATCTCGCTGATGACGGAGCGCCCCTGCTTGCCGAGCTGGGCGGCAAGGGTGCCAAGCGAACGGGGCTCTACGATGACGACCATCTCATCGGAGGTGGTGAGCTCTCCATCCGACGCGGTCAGGCGGAACTCATAGCGCGCGGGTTCGGGCAGCTGCACCCGGGTCACGGCGGCCGCGGGAGTGCCGAATGGGACGGACGGGCCGAGGAGCTGCGTCCATTGGAACGTCAGGGTCCCGGAGGGCCGTCCGTCATCGAACGCAGAGCCTCTCAGGACAATCGTCTGTGGACTCACAATGGTGCGATCGGACCCGGCGTGAACTGTTGGCCTCGCATTCCGCGGTGGGGCTGGCGCGGCCTCGATGGGCGGCGGAGGCGCTTGGACCTGCTGCACCGCAGGGACCGGGGCCCCGGCGAGCTGGGCCACCTCTTTCATGTCCAGCGGACGGCTGTAGAGCCGGACATCCCTGAGCGCTCCCTGGAACAACGCGGTCGGTGTCCCCTCGGCAACAGACTGGTCTGCCCCTAGGTAGGTCGCGATCCCAGGCATCGGAGGACGTAACGGCATATCGTGTTGGCCTTGGAAGACCAGGGCGCCATCGAGATACAGGGCCGGGCGTGCCTGGGCGTCGACCACCCAGGCCACGTGTTCCCAGCGATCGGCATGACTCAGCGCGCCGCTCGTGACGTCGGCCACGCCGTTCTTGAGAAACGTGTGGACGGTCCGTCCGTCGATCTCTTGCACCAGCACCGCCCACCCCTCTTGCCCCTGCCGCCCTTGCGAGCACCAGACGGCTCGTGCACCTGGCGCCAGCGCTCCCGCCCGGTACACCCAACCGGAGACCGTGAAGTTGGCCGTGAGGGGGGGGATGCGGCCGGCGTCCACATAGTCGTCCGTGCCATCGAAGCGCAGAGACGCCCAATGGAG